>NZ_JACCFP010000001.1:4250664-4569810 GCF_013410655.1 Nocardioides thalensis | reverse complement strand
AAGAGCCGCGCGCTGAGCGCCACCATCTCCTCGCCGTGCGCGTCGATGTGCGCGAGCAGCGGCGCGGAGAGCAGCGCCTTGGTCTCGCGCAGTCCCTGCGCCGCGCCGGTCGCGAGCTGTCCGGCGAGCTCGGTCACCGCGGCCTCCAGCTGATCGGCCGGGACCGCGCGCGTCACCAGGCCGTAGGTCGCCGCCTCGGCGCCGCTGAAGACCTCGCCGCCCAGCGCGGTCAGCGAGGCACCGCGCTGGGTGAGCCGCTGGAAGACCGTGAGCGAGATGACTGCCGGAGTCAGGCCGAGCTTGACCTCCGTCAGCGCGAACGTCGCGTCCTCCGCGACGATCGCGATGTCGGACGCCGCGATGATGCCGATGCCGCCGGCGCGGGCGGCACCCTCGACCACGGTGACGACGGGCTTCGGCATCGCGACGATCTGCCGCTGGAGCGCCACGATCGCCCGGGCGCCCTCCTCCATCGGCGTGGTGGCGGCCTCGGACAGGTCGGCGCCGGAACAGAACACGCGTCCCGACGACTTCAGCACCACGGCCAGCACGTCGCTGTCCGCCTCGGCCCGCTCGAGCCGCTCGAACAGCTCGGTGACCAGCTGCCGCGACAGGGCGTTGCGGTTGTGGGGCGAGTCGAGGGTGATCGTCGCGATCCGGTCGGCCACCTCGTAGTGGACGAGCTCGGCGGGCATCTCCTGTGCGTCGGTCATGCCCGTCATCCTGCCGAATCGGCGGTACGGCGCCGCGGGCGGTCCGACCTGCGGCGCCGTAGCGCTGGTTCAGCGGATGAGCTCGTAGAAGAGCAGGGCCACGGTGCCCTCCGAGCCACCCTTCGTCGTGACGCCCATTGTCTGCACATCCGGCGGGAGCACCCGGTTCAGGCCCCACCCGGCGCCGAAGCTGGTGACGGTCTCGTAGATCTCGCCGTCCTGGAAGAGGTCGGCGGCGACGTTGTGGTCGCCGTAGCGATGCGCGGTGCCGACGAGCAGCCGCTCGCCGCTCGGGGGGACGTCGGCCGTCCAGTCCTCGGCCGGCAGCGCGGTGACCTCCGTGTGGGTCAGCTGCCACACGTGCCCGCCCCATTCGACCGTCTCATCGACCTTGACGCCGCCGACCTCCACGACACCGGAGCGTGGCGCGTCGTATATCCCGAGTCCGATGACCGCGCCCGGCTCCGAGATCAGGTTGCCGTCCTCGTCCGTCAGACGCGCACTGAAGGTCACCTCGTCCCCCGCCTCGTAGGTGCGGCCACCGAGCCGGAAAGGCCCCAACAGGCTGCCGCCGCCGGTGCCGGGGTCGAGCATCGGGTCGGTCAGCTCGCCGTAGCCGCAACTGATGGTCGAAAGATCGTGACCGTCCGCGGAGAGGCTGATGTAGGCCTCGGGGTCCTCGATCCTGTTCGGTGTGGCATCGGTGCGCAGGTCGCACAGATCCGACCACGTGGGCTTCCCCTCATCGAGGGTGACGTCGACACTGACCTCGTTGTCCCCGGGCTCGCCGATCACGGCACCGAGGAGTGAGGACCCGGCGATGTCCTGACGGAAGGTGACCCCCTGCGCGGTGTAGCCGTCGGGATGCGCGCCGCTGAGCTCGTAGACCGCGAGTCCGACCACGGTGTGACCGGTCACGGTGATCTTCCGGTGTTCGCCGCTGTAGACGAGGACGTAGTCGGTGAAGTCCGGACGCGACGACTCGAAGCGCTGGGAGCCGTCCTTCACGAGCACGGCCTGGTCATCACCCTCCGTGGCCCAGGACACCAGCCGCGGCGCGTCCGACTTCGGCAGCGTCACCGTCACCGTCTCCTCGCCGGGCTCGGACTCGTAGCCGTCGGCGAACTCGAAGGTGTGACCCGTCGACGCGAGCGTCTCTGGTACCGGCACCCCCGCGAGCAGGTTGTCATTTGTCGGGTCGGGCCGGTCGAGGATCGCCACCCCGCCCACCACACCGGCCAGCACCACGGCGGCAGTACCACCCGCCACGGCGGCCCGGCGGCGCCGTACGGTCCGGACCCGGCCGTTGACCGCGCGGACCCGGTCGGTCAGGTAGTCGTCGTGCAGGTCGGCGCGCCCGGCGAGGGTCGCCCTGAGGTCGTCGATGGTGTTCATGCCTGTCCCTCCTCGGTCGCGAGAGCGGGGTCGATGCGCAGCTTGGCGAGCGCCTTGCTGGCCTGGCTCTTGACGGTGCCGACGCTGCAGTCGAGGAGCCGGGCGGTCTCCGCCTCGGACTGGTCCTCGAAGTAGCGCAGCACCACGACCGCCCGCTGCCGCTTCGGCAGCCGGCCGAGCGCCTGCCACAGGTCGTGGCTGGTGCCCGCCTGGTCGGTCGCGTCGGCGGCTCCGGTCTCCGGGAGGTCCTCCGTGGGGTGCTCGCCGTTCCACTTGCGCCGCCACCAGCTCGTGTAGGTGTTGACGAGGATCTTGCGGACGTAGGGCTCGGGGGTGCCGTCGATGCGGTCCCAGCTGAACCAGGCCTTCGTCAGCGCGGTCTGGAGGAGGTCCTCGGCGAGCGCGTGGTCGCGGGTGAGGAGGTACGCCGTCCGCAGCAGCGCCGTGGAGCGCGCTGCCACGAAGTCCTCGAACCCCACCGAGCGGGTCACGGCTCTCCCTTCGCCCGCGCCCTCGCGCAGGCCGGCCAGTGCTGTCATGTCCCCTACTACTGCGTGGGACCGCCAGATGGTTGCACGCCGTTCACCGGCTCTCTCTAGGCTCTGGGACATGAGTCAACCCCGCGACCCCTCCGCCTTCCTCGCCGACGGGGTCGTCGACCCGGGCGAGGGCGAGGAGCTGCTCCGCCTCGCCTCGGCCGACAACTTCCGCGACGTCGCCGGCCCGGGCTATCCGACGGAGGACGGCGGCGCCGTACGACGTGGGGTGTTCTACCGCTCCAACGAGCTGCGGCTCTCCGACGAGGACTCCTCGGCGCTCGCCGACCTCGGGCTGCGGCACGTCGTCGACCTGCGCTCGCAGCCGGAGATCGACCGGCACCCGGACCCGGAGATCGCGGGCGCCGACTGGGTGCACTTCGACGTGATCGGCATCCCGATGGAGGAGGTCGCCGGGCTCACCGACCGCGCCGGCGCCGTCGACGTCATGCACCGCGTCTATCGCAGCTTCGTCGAGACCGAGACCTCGCGCACCGCGTTCGGCGAGCTCTTCCGCCACCTCGCCACCGGCGGGCCGCAGCTCTACCACTGCACGGCCGGCAAGGACCGCACCGGCTGGGTCTCCGCGCTGCTCCTCCACATCGCGGGCGTCGACGACGCCACGATCGAGAGCGACTACCTGCTCACCAACCAGCTGACGGCGTCCAGCCGCGCCCGCGCCGAGGGCTCGCTGCGCCACCACCTCGGACCCGACGCCGTCGAGGTCTTCGAGCCCACGCTGGTCGCCGACATCGAGTACCTCCGCACGGCGTACGAGTCGGTGGAGAAGGAGTACGGCGACCGCGCGACCTACCTGCGGGAGGGCCTGGGGCTGGACGACGCCACGATCGGGGCGTTGCGGGAGCTGCTGGTGACGCGGTCGTAGGAGCCAGAGTGACCTATAGACCACTCTGGCTCCTACGACTCAGCGGGCGTCCGGGTCAGTAGGTCCCCTTGATCACGAAGAACGTGCCCCGGATCGTGCCGGCCAGCTTGGACTTCTGACGAGCGAACTTGAAGCGGTCGGCGAGCTCCTCGGGGACGTCCATCCCCTCGGACAGCTTGAAGCCGACCGCGCGCTTGCCGCCGTCCTCGAGCGCGTACATCACGTTGATCGCGAGGCCGGACTCGTAGAACACGAACGACCAGCGGGTGCCGTCGACGACGAACTCGGTCGCCTCGAGCGGGGTCGACTCGATGTAGAGGTCGCGCTCCTCCGCCAGGATCTGGTGCACCCGGTTGACGACGTCCGTGGCGTCCTCGGCCGGCTGGACCACGAACTCGTGGTCGTACTTGGTCTTGAAGTAGCGGGCCTCGTTCGCGCGGAGGCCGGCGAGGGCGTCGGCGACGGGCGACGACTCCAGCCCGGCGGTCGAGACGTCCTTGAAGTCGACTGCGGTGGTGGTCATGACTGCTCCTCTGAAGGTCTGGGTGAGTGGTGCTCGCTCTGTCGACGCCTGGCAGCGCGGGAGTGTGACACTCAGGGAGCAGGAGATCCGTGGGTGATCAGATCGACGGTGGCAGCTGCATCGGCTGGGTGACCTCGTCGGCCGCCTCGGGCCGTGGCGGCTTGCCGGGGATGTGCTGCTTGATGACCTGCTCGGTCGACGGGTCGAGCACGATCTCGTGGGTGTCGCCGTCACGGCCGTCGAAGCGCACCGAGACGGTCTCGAAGCCCTTGTGCCGCTGCATCTGGGCGTACATCGCGTAGGCCTTGCGGTCGGCCTCGGTGAGGTCGACGCGGTCGGTGAATGGGGTGAGCAGCGCCCGCGGCCACAGCCGTCGCGCGAGCACCACGTTGACCTCGATGCCGAGCACGCCCATGATCGCGCCGATGTAGAGCAGGCCGAACAGGCCCAGGACGACCGCGAAGACGTCCTCGAGCTGCTCGGTCGCGGCGAGCACGCGGGTGACGTAGACCGTTCCGAGGTACTGGAGGAGCTGCCACATCACGGCGATCGTGTAGCCGCCGGGCGCCGCGTGCGCGATCCGGTGCCGGGTCGCCTTCGCCGCGGCCATCCGCAGCAGGATCGTCATCACGAAGCCGAGAATCAGCAGCGTCAGCAGGCGCACCAGCCACGGGAACCAGCTGTGCGTCGCCATCTCGCCGACGATCTCGGTCTCGATCAGGACCGCGGAGAGCACGGAGATGCTGATGATCGCCGTGCCGGCGAAGGCCAGGAGCAGCAGGCTGTTGACCCGGATCAGCACCGGGTTGGTGCGGCTGTTGCGCGGCACCGACCACGCGGTCGCCTGCACGTTCTGGAGCGCCAGGCCCAGACCCATCGCACCGTAGAGGGCACCGAGCCCACCGACGATGATCGCTCCGACCGAGCCCTTCAGCCCGTCCTCGCCGCCGATCAGGTCGCCGATGATCGGGAACTGGCCGAGCGTCGAGTCGAGCACCTGCTCCTCGAACTGCGGGTTGCCCTGGAACACGAAGCCGAGGATCGACGTCGCCAGCAGCATCAGCGGAAAGATCGCGAAGAAGGCGTAGAACGTCAGGATCACGGCCAGGTAGTTGCCCTGGTCGTCGAAGAACTTGTAGATCACCGCCAGCGGGAACCCGAGGACGGGGTTGCGGCGCTGCGTCTCGTCGACAGAGCTCACCACACCCACGGGGGCAACCTATCCCGGCGTGCCCCACGGGGCCGGGAAGTTGGTCCCCTCAGAGCAGCCGCTGGCGGGCCAGAGCGACGGCAGCAGGCAGGTCGAGCTCCGCCCCGCGGGCCTCGGCGGCCGCTCGTATGCCCGGGTCCAGCGCCCGGATCGCCGCGCCGGTGCGACGCTCCCGGATGGTCGCGTCGGCGGGCACCTGGACGGCGCCCTCGTCGGCCAGCGCCCGGTCGGCGGCCGCCACGAGCGTGGCCGCGAGGTCGGCCGCACCGCGCTGCACGGCCAGCGCCGCGAACGTCTCGAGGCACTCGATCAGGCGGTAGTCCTGGCCGTGGGCGACGAGGACGTCGACCGACGCGCGCAGCCGGTCGGCGGCCGCGTCGGGCAGGCCGGCGGCGAGCTCGACGTCGGCGAGGCCCGCTTGCGCGAGCGCGACCTCGAGCTCGTCCTCGCCCTCGGTCCGCAGGCACTCCTCGAGACACTCCCGCGCCCGGTCGACGTCGCCGAGGTCGAGCGCCGTCATCGCGCGGTTGGCCAGCGCCACGGTCACGCCGAGGGCACCGTCGAGCGACCGGCGCATCGCGATCGCCTCGTCCATCAGCGCCGCCGCCTCCTCCGCCCGGCCGATGTCACGGGTGATCCCCGCGTAGGTGTTGAGTGCCCGGGCCGCCCACGAGCGGTCGACGGAGTCGCGAAGGAGCTCGTACGCCGCCCGGCTGTGCTCGTGCGCGAGCTCCGCGCGGCCCTGCTCGCCGAGGCAGATCGCCAGGGCGTACTCGGCCTGGCCGCGGATCTCGGGCGGAGCGTCGGGGGCAAGGGCGAGTGCGCGCGGCAGCCACTCGGTGTCCTCGCTGCCGGGTCCGGTGCGATACCAGTAGAGCCCGAGCGCGGCTGCGGTGCGGAGCAGCCGCACACCGGGCGGGTCGTCGCGGTCGGCCGCCGCGGCGAGGCGCTCGAGCGCGAGCCGGCAGTTCGCCCGCTCCCGGTCCAGGCGGCCGCGCCACGCCCGGTGCTGGTTTCCACGCAGTCCGCCGACGGAGGCGGCGGCCAGGTCGTGGAACCAGGCGGCATGCCGGTCGAGGGCCTCGTCCTCGGCACCTCGGTCGCCGGCGAGCCGCTCGGCGGCGTACTCCCGCACCGTCTCGAGCAGCCGGAACCCCGCCCCGGGGCGCGGTTCGAGCAGGTTGACCCGGGCGAGCGTCTCGATGTCCGCGGCCGTGGCGCCGGCCACCGCCTCCGCGGCGTCGGCGTCGAAGCCGCCGGCAAACGCCCCCAGCCGGGCGAACCGGTCGGCGAGGTCGGGTGGGAGCAGGTCGACGCTCCAGGCGATGGCGTCGCGGAGCGTCTGCTGCCGCGCCGTGCGGTCGCGGGGCCCGTCGGCTGCCAGGTCGAGCGCCTGCCGGGCGCGGAGCTGGGCGAGCATGGTGCCGACCGGGTGCTCCCCAGCGCGCGCGGCGACCAGCTCGAGGGCCAACGGCAGCCGGTCGAGGTGGTCGCACAGCTCCTCGAGCTCGGCGGTCGGCGCGTCCGGGAAGCGGTGGTCCGCGCTCCGTGCGCGCTCCACGAAGAGCCGGATCGCGTCGTCCATCGGGAGCGGATCGAGGACGCGGACGTGCTCGCCGTACAGCCTCAAGCGGACGCGGCTGGTGACCAGCACCCGCAGCCCGGGCGCCGCCGCCAGCAGCTCGGCGACGAAGGGCGCGGCGTCGTCCACCTGCTCGAAGTTGTCGAGGAGCAGCAGCGCGACCCGCGAGGCGAAGTGCTCCTTCAGGGGTACGACGACGTCGCCCGCCACCTCCTCGACGCCCACGGCGTCAGCGACGGCGCGCGCCACCAACCGCGGGTCCCGGAGCGCGTCGAGGCCGACGAACCACACCCCGTCCGGGTGGTCGGCGGCCAGCCGGTGCGCGACCGCGATGCCGACCCGGGTCTTGCCGATGCCGCCCGGGCCGGTGATCGTCGCCAGCCGCTGCTCGGGGTCGCGCAAGAGGTCGACGAGGCCGGTGACGTCGTCGTCGCGGCCGAGGAGCCGGGTGACCTGGGCGGGCAGGTGGCGGCGGGCGCGCAGCTCGACGTCCTCGGCCCGCAGCGCCGGGTCGTCGGCGAGGATCGCGGCCTGGAGGGCCTGGAGGTCGGAGCCGGGGTCGAGGCCGGTCTCTGTCGCCTTGAGGTCGCGCCCCGCGGTGTAGACCGCGAGCGCCTCGGCCTGGCGGTGGCACCGGTGCAGCGCGAGCATCAGGTGGCCGCGGAGCTCCTCGTGCAGGGGGTGGTCGTGCACTACCTGCTCCAGCCACGGGACCGCCTCCCGGTGTCGCCCGAGAGCCAGCATCGCCCGCGCCCTGGCGGCCAGGGCGGCCAGCCGCCTCTCCGCCAGCGCCACGGCCCGCGGCACGACGACCGGCACGTCGAGACCCGACCAGGCGTCACCGCGCCACAAGCAGAGCGCCTCGTCGACCTCGGTCAGCGCCGCGGCCGGGTCGGGCTCGGCAAGTGCGGAGGCCACCAGCTCGTCGAAGCGCAGCGCGTCGACCTCGACGCCGGAGAGGTCGAGCCGGTAGGCCCGTCCCTCGTTGAGCAGGCGGTCGCCGTACGGCCCGAGCGCGGAGCGCAGCGCCGAGACGTAGACCTGGAGGCTGCGCAACGGGTTGGCCGGGCCACCGCTCCCCCAGACCTCGTCCACCAGCCGCTCGACGAGGACCGCCTCGGGCGCGAGGGCGACCAGCACGCCCAGCACCGCGCGCTGCTTCGGCCCTCCGAGGTCGGCCACGACGCCGTCGACCGCGACCTCCAGCGGACCGAGCACGCCGATCCGGAGCCCGCTGTCCATGCCCTCGAGTCTCACCCGGCGCGTGCCGTCTTGAGCGGACTTTGAGCGAACCGGCGGAGACTCCCGTCACCCCCGATCGAGCCCGGAAGAGGTCACATCCATGCGACGTCCCGCCCTGTCCGCCCTGGCGGCCCTCCTCGCGCTCCCGCTGCTCCCCTCCGGGCCCGATGCGTACGGCGCCGCGCGCCTGCCCGATCTCGTGGTCAGCGCGGTGAGCGCGCCCGCCTCCGTCGACGCGGGCGCCACCCTCGCCGTGAAGGTCTCGGTGCGCAACGCCGGCCGGGCGCGCGCAGGGGCGTCGACGACGACGGTGCACCTCTCCGGCGACACCCGCCCCGGCGGCGACCTGGTGAGCCGCAGCGTCAAGGTCCCGCGGCTCGGGAGCGGGAGGACGGAGTCGGCGACCGTCCGCCTCGAGGTCCCCGCCGGCGCGGCCGGTGACTACCGCGTGCTGGCCTGCGCCGACGCCCGCAAGCAGGTCCGGGAGTCGAACGAGCGCAACAACTGCCGCGTGGCCACGCGCGCCGTGACGGTGGTGGCGCCGGTGGACTCCGAGTATCCGCGCACCCCGAACCCGCTCACGGTCGAGCCCGACCCCGACGAGGCACGCGCCGTCACCGAGATGGCCTACCAGCACCAGGACACGACGATCACCGCCACCGGTGCCGACGGCACGACGTACACGCTCACGATCCCCGCCCAGGCCCTGGTCGCGCCCGAGCAGATCACGATGACACCGGTCGCCGCGGTCGGTGACCTGCCTCTGTCAGGCGGCCTCGCCGCCGCCGTCGAGCTGAAGCCGCACGGCCTGCTGCTGATGAAGCCGGCGGTGCTCACCATCGACGGTCCGGACCTCGGGCCGCTCGCGCAGCAGACCCCGTTCTACTTCCACGGCGGCGGCGAGGACTTCCACCTCTACCCGCCGCTGCCTCCTCGGGCCGGCGACGGCGCCGACGTCGTGCGCCTGCCGGTCCTGCACTTCTCCACGCCGGGGGTCGGCCTGGGCACGACGGCCGACCGGGACGCGATGGCCGACTACCCGCCGTCCCGGCTCGGCGGCCAGATCACCGCCGACATCGCCGAGCTCCTGCGCAAGGAGCGGGAAGACCAGCTGAAGGGCGAGGAGCCGGACCCCGACGTGGGCCGTCAGGTCGTCGCCTTGCTGACGGAGTTCTACTACGCCGTCGTGAAGCCCGCGCTGGTGCGAGCGGAGGCGAACCCGCGCGACCGCGGCGCTGCCTTCGCCGCCATCGACCAGGCGCTCGGGTGGCTCCGGCAGATGCAGCTGCTCGGCGTCGGGGACGACGAGACCGACGAGACCCCGGAGATGCAGGACGCGATGGCGCGGTTCATCCGCGTCGCGGAGGCCGTGTACAGGGACGCGTGGAAGCAGTGCTCGGTCGAGCACGGCCTGGAGGCGCTGCCGGTCCTGCTGCGGCTGGCGCGGATGGCGCAGCTGCTCGGCTTCCCCTGGGGCGAGGAGGCGTTCCAGCGGTTCCTGAAGTGCGCGCGGTTCGAGGTCAGGTTCGACTCCCGGATCACCTACTCCGGTACGACGCCGGTGGGCGGCGAGAACCTGTACAACTACCCGGTCCAGCACTCCGGCTCGTGGCGGGCGAAGACGACCGCCATCGTCGAGCTCGCGGTCAACGGCGCCATCCAGCAGGCACCGCTGCCCCTCACGGAGGCGAGCTACCACTCGCACTACAGCTATCCCCGCAGTGACGGCAGCATGTGCTCCGGCTCGTCCACCCAGACCGGGTCGGTCCCCGGCACCCTCTCCACCTACGCCATCCCCGAGATCGTGAAGCCCAACCCGGCGGAGATCCTCCCCGGCGAGGAGGACACCTGGCGCGAGCCGGTCGTCAACCTGTTGGTCGTGGCCCGCCCCGTCCAGGTCAAGGACACCGTCCGCACGGTCGACTGCGGTGGTGGGGACTACACCGACACGACCACGTCACGGTGGCTGATGCAGTACAACGAGTTCCACGAGGCCGACCCGTCCCTCTACCGCGGCACCAAGGCCGACCGCAGCGGCGACCTGATGTACGCCAAGACGTGGGACGACAGCGTCAGCCACCCCAACCACCTCGGCGGGGAGGTCTGGCAGGAGACGACGGTGCTCGAGGTGTGGCACAAGCCGGCCGCGTGAGCCGAGGGCCCACGCGGCCGGTCCGAGAGGTGGGTCGTCAGCTGGGCGCGGGCAGCGACCGGCTGATGATCTCCTTCATGATCTCGCTGGTGCCGGCATAGATCTGCGAGACCCGGAGGTCGGCCCAGATCCGGGCGATCGGGTACTCGTTCATGTAGCCGTAGCCGCCGAACAGCTGGAGGCACTTGTCGGCGACCTTCTGCGCCCGCTCCGAGCACCACAGCTTGGCCATGGCGACGGTGGGGATGTCGAGCTTGCCCTCGAGGTGCAGCGCGATGCACTCGTCGACGAACGACCGCGCGACGCGTGCCTCGGTGGCGACCTCGGCCAGCTTGAACTTCGTGTTCTGGAAGCCCCAGATCGGGCGGCCGAACGCCTCCCGCTCGTGGACGTACTGCAGGGTCAGGTCGAGGCTCAGCTCCATCGCGGCCACGTTGGCGACGGCGACGATCAGCCGCTCCTGCGGGAGCTGCTGCATGAGCTGGATGAAGCCCTGGCCCTCCTCGGTGCCGAGCAGGTTGGAGACCGGGACCCGCACGTCCTCGTAGATCAGCTCGGCGGTGTCCTGGCCCTTCATCCCGACCTTGTCGAGGTGCTTGCCGCGCGAGAACCCGGGCGTGCTGGTGGGCACGAGGATCAGCGAGATGCCGGCCGCCGCCTCCTCGGGGTTGGTCTTGGCGACGGTGATGACCAGGTCGGCCTGGCGGCCGTTGGTGATGAAGATCTTCGAGCCGTTGATGACGTACTCGTCGCCCTCGCGGATCGCCTTGGTCTTCACGCTCTGGAGGTCCGACCCGGTGCCGGGCTCGGTCATCGCGATCGCGCCGACGCACTCGCCGGAGGCGAGCTTGGGCAGCCACTCGTGCTTCTGCTCCTCGGTTCCGTACGCGAGGATGTAGTGCGCCACAATCCCGTTGTGCAGCGAGACACCCCACGACGTGTCGAGGGCGCGAGCCTGCTCCTCGATGAGGATCGCCTCGTGCGCGAACGTGCCGCCGCCCCCGCCGTACTCCTCGGGGATGGAGCAGCAGAGCAGGCCGACGTCGCCGGCCTTGTTCCAGAGGTCGCGGTCGACCTCCTTGTTGGCGATGAACCGGTCGACGTTGGGCGTGATCTCCTTCTCGCAGAACGTGCGCGCTAGGTCACGGAAGTCGTCGAGGTCCTGGTCCATCCAGGGGGACCGGCGTCCGGGCATGTCAGTTTCTCCGTTGTCCTGTTGGGGGTTCAGTACGACTTGGGGAGGCCGAGCGAGTGCATGGCCACGAAGTTGAGGATCATCTCTCGGGAGACGGGGGCGATCCGGCCGAGGCGGGCGGCGATCAGGGCGTTGCCGAGACCGTACTCCGTGGCCAGGCCGTTGCCGCCGTGCGTCTGCACGGCGACGTCGGTCGCATTGCAGGCGATCTCGCCGCCGGCGTACTTGGCCATGTTGGCGTACTCGCCGGCCGTGAAGTCGTCGCCTGCGTCGTAGAGCGCCGCCGCCTTCTGCCACAGGAGGCGTGCCTGCTCGAGCTCGATCTTGACCTTCGCCAGCGGGTGGGCGATGCCCTGGTGGGTGCCGATCGGCTGGTCCTTCCAGACGCTGCGGGTCTTGGCGTACTCGACCGCCTTGTCGAGCGCGTAGCGCGCGGTGCCGCACGTCATCGCCGCGCCCATGATCCGCTCCGGGTTGAGGCCCGCGAAGAGCTGCCAGAGGCCGCCGTCCTCGTCGCCGATCAGCGCGTCGAGGGGCAGCCGCACGTCGTCGATGAACAGCGAGAACTGCTTCTCGGGAGCGTGGAAGTCCATCGGGATGTGCTGCGCCTCGAAGCCCGGCGCGTCGGTCGGCACCATGAACAGGGCCGGCTTGAGCTTGCCGGTCTTGGCGTCCTCGGTGCGCGCGACGATGAGCACCACGTCGGCCTCGTCGACGCCCGAGATGAAGACCTTGCGCCCGTTGAGGACCCACTCGTCGCCGTCGCGGGACGCGGTGGTCGTGATCTTGTGGCTGTTGGAGCCGGCGTCGGGCTCGGTGATGCCGAACGCCGCGATCGTCTCGCCGCTGGCGATCTTGGGCAGCCAGTGCTTCTTCTGCTCGTCGGTGCCGCAGCGGGTGATGATCGACCCGACGATCGCCGGGCTGACCACCATCATCAGCAGCGGCGCGCCCGCGGCCGACGCCTCCTCCAGCACCGCGGCGAGGTCGCCCATGCCGCCGCCACCGCCGCCGTACTCCTCGGGGATGTTGACGCCGAGGAAGCCGTGCTTGCCGAAGTCGGCCCACATCTCCGTGGTTTTGCCGCCCTCGCGGGTCTGGCGGGCGACGTACTCGTAGCCGTAGCGGCCGGCGAGCGCCTTGACGGACTCGCGGAGCGCGACGCGCTCCTCGGGCTCGGTGAACATCGCGGTCATCAGTTGTCCCCTTCTGCGTCAGAGGCGGCCTCGGCCGGCTCCACGACGGCGAGCACGGTGCCCGCCTCGACCTGCTGGCCCTCCGAGGCGGCCAGCTCCGTGACGATCCCGGCGTACGGCGCCGCGATCGTGTGCTGCATCTTCATGGCTTCCATGACCAGGATCGGCTGTCCCTCGGCGACCTCGTCGCCCACGGCCGCGCGCACTGCGACCACGCTGCCGGGCATCGGCGCCAGCAGGGAGCCCTCGGCGACCTGGTCGGCCGGGTCGACGAAGCGCGGCTTCTTGACCAGCGCGACGTGGCCCAGCGGCGACTCGACGTCGACCCGCGGCGCGAGCGGGTCGCCGCTCACGTGGACCGCGAAGGTACGGCGGACGCCGCCCACCTCGAGGACGACCTCGTCGCGACCGGCGCTCACGACAGTCACGTCCTCGAGGTCCGCGGAGCGGAAGCCGCGGCCGCCGTACCAACGGGCCTCGACCTCCTCCCCGTCGGAGCCCCCGTGCAGGAACGTGGTGACCTGCGGCTGCGAGACGACGTTGCGGAAGCCCGCCGGGATCCGCGTCTGCACCGGTCGGTCGAGGCGCGCGGCCTCGGCGAGTGCGACGGCGGCCGCGAACGCCGACAGCGGCACGGTCTGCTGGCCGCCCGGCGCCGCGCCGAGAACGGCGAGGTCGGAGCCGTCGAGCCAGGTGGTGTCCATGGTCGCGCCGGTCACGACCGGGTCGCGGAGAAGGTTGACCAGCAGGTCGCGGTTGGTCTTGAGTCCGTGGATCTCGGCCCGGGCGAGTGCCCCGGCGAGCTGGCGTAGCGCCTGGTCGCGGGTGGCCGCCCAGACGATGACCTTGGCGATCATCGCGTCGTAGAACGTGCCGATCTCGTCGCCCGCACCGACGCCGGAGTCGAGCCGGATGCCGTGGCCGGTCGTCCGGAACTCGCTGACGACGCCCGGCATCGTGAAGCGGGTGAGGGTGCCGGACTGCGGCTGGTAGCCGGCGGCGGGGTCCTCGGCGTAGAGGCGCACCTCGATCGCGTGGCCGTCGGGCTGCCCGACCTCGACGTCGGCGAGCGACCGGCCCTCGGCGACCGCGATCTGGAGCGCGACCAGGTCGACGCCGTGGACCGCCTCGGTGACCGGGTGCTCGACCTGGAGCCGCGTGTTCATCTCCAGGAAGTAGAAGCGATCCTTGGACACGTCGTAGAGGAACTCCACGGTGCCGGCGCCGAGGTAGTCGATCGCGTCGGCCGCGGCCTTCGCCGCCTCGTGCAGCGCCTTGCGGGTCGGCTCGGGCAGCGCGGGGGCGGGCGCCTCCTCGATCACCTTCTGGTGGCGCCGCTGCACGGAGCAGTCGCGCTCGCCGAAGACGATCGCGCCGTCAGGGGTGCCGACGACCTGGACCTCGATGTGGCGGCCGCTCTCGACGTACGGCTCCACGAAGACGGTGCCGTCGCCGAACGCCGACGCGGCCTCCGACGACGCCTTCGCGACCTCGTCGGCGAGCGCCGACAGCTCGCGGACGATCCGCATCCCGCGGCCCCCGCCGCCGGCGCTGGCCTTGACCAGGAGCGGGAGATCGGCCTCGGTCGCGGTCTCCGGCGTGAGGTTGCCGAGCACGGGCACGCCCGCCGCCTCCATCAGCTTCTTGGACTCGATCTTCGAGCCCATCCGCTCGATCGAGTCGGGCGCGGGACCGACCCAGGTGAGGCCCGCGTCGATCACGGCCTGCGCGAACGCGGCGTTCTCGGACAGGAATCCGTAGCCGGGGTGGACGGCGTCGGCGCCCGCCCGCCGGGCCGCCTCGATGACGAGGTCGCCGCGTAGGTAGGTCTCCGCGGGAGTGTTGCCGGGCAGGTGCACCGCCGCGTCGGCGTCGGCCACGAACGGCATGCCCGCGTCGGCGTCGGAGTGCACGGCGACGGTCTCGATGCCGAGGTCGCGGCAGGTGCGGAAGACGCGGCGGGCGATCTCGCCGCGGTTGGCGACCAGGAGTCGGGTGATGGTGGTGGTCACGGCGCGGCTCACATCCTGAAGACGCCGAAGTTCATGGCGCCCTCGATCGGCTGGTTGTCGATGACGGACAGGCAGATGCCCAGCACCGTCCGGGTGTCGCGCGGGTCGATGACCCCGTCGTCGTAGACCAGGCCCGACAGGAACTCCGGCAGCGACTGGTCCTCGACGGCCTGCATCACGAAGTCCTTGATGCCCTGGAACTCCTCGGCGTTGAAGGGCTCGCCCTTCTTCTCCGCCGACTCGCGCGCGACGATCTCCATCACGCCGGCGAGCTGCTCGGAGCCCATCACCGCCGACTTCGCCGACGGCCAGGTGAAGAGGAACCGCGGGTCGTAGGCGCGGCCGTTCATGCCGTAGTTGCCGGCGCCGTACGACGCGCCCATGATCACCGTCAGGTGCGGGACCTTGGAGTTGGAGACGGCGTTGATCATCTTCGCGCCGTCCTTGATGATGCCGCCCTGCTCGTAGTCCTTGCCGACCATGTAGCCGGTGGTGTTGTGCAGGAACAGCAGGGGCGTGTCCTTCTGGTTGGCCAGCTGGATGAACTGCGCGGCCTTCTGGGCCTCCTCGCTCATCAGCACGCCGCGCGCGTTGGTGACGATTCCGATCGGGTGCCCGTGCAGCTTGGCCCACCCGACGCAGAGCGAGGAGCCGTAGAGCGGCTTGAACTCGTCGAACGGCACGGCGTTGTCCGCCGAGGTGCCGTCGACGATCCGCAGGATCGCCTCGCGCGGGTCGAACGGCTCCTTGAGGTCCTCCGGGAAGAGGTCGAGCAGCTCCTCGGGGTCGAGGTCGGGCTCGGCGTACGTCGCCGCCGGCGGGTTGCCCTTCTTGCGCCAGTTCAGCCGCGCCATGCAGCGGCGGGCGAGCCGGATGGCGTCCTGCTCGTCCTGGGCGAGGAAGTCGCTCGAGCCGGAGATGCGGGAGTGCATCTCGGCGCCGCCGAGCGACTCGTCGTCGGTCTCCTCGCCGGTGGCCATCTTCACCAGCGGCGGCCCGGCCAGGAAGACCTTCGCGCGCTCCTTGACCATGATCACGTAGTCGCTCATGCCCGGCACGTAGGCGCCGCCCGCGGTCGAGTTGCCGAAGACGACCGAGATCGTCGGCAGCTTCATCGCCGACGACCGGGTCAGGTCGCGGAAGCCCTTGCCGCCGGGGATGAAGATGTCCTTCTGCGTCGGCAGGTCGGCGCCGGCCGACTCGGTGAGGTTGATCGACGGGAGCATGTTCTTCTCCGCGATCTCGGCGGCGCGGAAGCTCTTGCGCAGCGACATCGGGTTGAGGGCGCCGCCCTTCACCGTCGGGTCGTTGGCGACGATCATGCACTCGACGCCCTCGACGACGCCGATGCCGGTGACCATGCTCGCGCCGACGGCGAAGTCGGAGCCCCAGCCGGCCAGCGGCATCAGCTCGAGGAACGCCGAGCCCTCGTCGACGAGCAGCTCGATGCGCTCGCGGGCGGTGAGCTTGCCCCGCTGGTGGTGGCGCTCGATGTACTTGCCGCCCGCCTCGACGGCCTTGCGGTTCTGCTCCTCGATGCGGGCGATCTTCTCCAGCATCGCCGTACGGCGCCGCTGCTCGGGAGTGAGCTCCTCGGTAGCGGTGTCGGTAGCTGTGTCGGTCACGGTGTCGGTAGCGGTGTCGGTCACGGTGTCGGTCACTTGGCGTACCCCAACAGTCGGGCCGCCAGGTCGGTGAGCACCTCGGTGGCGCCACCCCCGATCGGCAGCAGGCGGACGTCCCGGTAGTGGCGCTCGACCTCGGACTCGCGCATGTAGCCCATGCCGCCGTGCAGCTGCACGGCCTGGTCGGCGACCCAGACGGCGGTGTCGACCGCGGTCTGCTTCGCGAGGCAGGCCTCGGCGATGACCTGCTCGCCGGCGATGTAGCGCTGGGCCACCTCGAGCGTGTAGGTCCGCGCGACCGCGACCTGCCGGTGCATCTCAGTCAGCTTCGCGCGCACGACCTGGTTGGCCAGGAGCGGCTTGCCGAACGTCTCCCGGTCCCTGCAGTACTGCGCGGTGAGGTTGAGGCATCGCAGCGCGTGGCCGTAGCCCAGCAGCGCGAGCCAGATCCGCTCGGTGACGAACTGGTCGGCGATGTAGTAGAAGCCGTGGTTCTCCTGGCCGACCAGGTTGGTGACCGGGACGCGCACGTCCTCGTAGGTCAGCTCGCCGGTGTCGGACGCGAGCCAGCCCATCTTGTCGAGCTTGCGGGAGACGCTGAAGCCGGGCGTGCCCTTGGGCACGACGATGAGCGAGATGCCGTGGGCTCCTTCGCCACCGGTGCGGCACGCGGTGGTGACGAAGTCGCCGCGCACCGAGGAGGTGATGAACATCTTGGCGCCGTTGATCACCCACTCGTCGCCGTCGCGCACCGCCTTGGTGGTGATGCCGGCGACGTCGGAGCCGGTGCCGGGCTCGGTGATCCCGAGCGAGCCGATCATGTCGCCGGAGAGGACGGGACGCACGTAGGTGTCGATGAGCTCCTTCGACCCGTTGGCCACGATGTGCGGGATCGCGATGCCGTGCGTGTAGGCCGAGGCCATCAGGCCGCCGGACCAGCCGGCCTCCATGAAGCCCTCCTGCATCGCGCAGGCGTCCATCAGGTCGCCGCCGTCGCCGCCGACCTCCTCCGGGACGCCGACGCCGAGCAGGCCCGCGTGCGCGAGCTTCTTCTGGAACTCCCGCGGGATCTCGCCGTCCTTCTCCCATTGGTCGAGGTGGGGCGTCACCTCGCGCTTGGTGAACTCGATCGCCGACTGCTTGAGGGCGATCTGCTCCTCGGAGAAGCCGTGGTTGAACGTGGTGGCCTGGACAGTCATCAGATGAGGTCCTCCTGGACGTGGACGATGCGGCTGCGCACCCATTCGCCGAGGCCCTTGGCCTGGGGGTCGAAGCGGTCGGTCTCGGCCACGCCCTGCCCCAGCAGGCCGCGGATGAGGATGTTGACGGCGCCCAGGTTGGGCAGCACGTAGACGTCGACGTCGAGGTCCTTGGCCTCGGGCACCAGCTCGCGCACCTTGCGCGGGCTCAGCAGCTTGGCGAGCCAGGTGACGCGGGCGTCGTACTTCGGCGAGCCGTCGTTGACCACCCACAGGCCGAGGTTGGCGTCGCCGCCCTTGTCGCCGGACCGGGCGTGCACGAAGGTGCCCAGCGGCATCCGGCGGGTGATGGAGTCCGGCGGCGCGGGGTACGGCGACGGGCGGCGGCCCAGGTCGGGGTCGAGCTCGTCGGGCGCGACCGACTCGATGAAGTCGGTCGGGTCGGCGATCACCTCGCGGGTGCCGTCGTGGTGCACGACGGTGTGCTCGACCAGCCCGCGGTCGACGTACTCCGGGGTGTAGACGCCGTACGGCGACGGCTTGCCCGGCGGGCCGGTCATCGTGAACCCCGGGTAGGAGCCGAGCGCGAGCTCCACGGCGGGGCCGGTGAACGGCTTGCCGAGCGGGTCGGGCGAGGGGTCCTTGCCGACGCAGCGCAGCAGCACCGACGCGCCTTCCTCGGTGTCGGCGTCGCCGAGCCGGGCGGCGGTCTGGGTCCAGGTCACCTCGCTGGCCTTGAACTGGCCGTCGAGCTGGCTGCGGATCCACTCCGCCTTCGCGTCGATGTCGAGGCCGGTGAGGATGAACTCCATCGTGTTGCGGTAGCCGCCGAGGCGATTGACCGCGACCTTGAGCTTCTCCGGCGGGGCGGTGCCGGTGACGCCGGAGATCTCGACCCGGTCCTTGGCGACCTCGCGCAGCCGGATGGTCTCGAGGCGGGTGGTGACGTCGGGGTTGAGGTAGCGGGTCGACTGGATCTCGTAGAGCAGCTGCGCGGTGACGGTGTCGACGGTGACCGCGCCGCCGGTGCCCTCGTGCTTGGTGATGACGCTCGAGCCGTCGGCGGCGACCTCGGCGATCGGGAACCCGAGCGGGCGGTCCATCGGCGCGCCGGAGCGGAACAGCTGACGGAACCCGGAGAAGTTGCCACCGGTGGCCTGGGTGCCGCACTCGATGACGTGGCCGGCGACGACGGCGCCTGCGAGCTGGTCGAAGTCTGTCGGGGTCCACCCGTGGTGGGCGATGGCCGGGGCGACGACGACCGAGGCGTCGGTGACGCGGCCGGTCACGACGACATCGGCACCCCGGGTCAGCGCGGAGGCGATGCCGAACGCGCCGAGGTAGGCGTTGGCGGTCAGCGCCCCCTCGAACAGGTTGGCCGGCCGCAGGTCGTCGCCCTCGACGTGGGCGACCTTCGCGTCGAGGCCGAGCCGCTCGGCGAGCTCGCGCACCTTGGTCGCGAGACCCGCGGGGTTGAGACCGCCGGCGTTGCTGACGATCTTCACGCCCCTGTCGAGCGCGAGCCCGAGGGTGTCCTCGAGCTGGCGGAGGAACGTGCGCGCGTAGCCGAGGTCGGCGTCGCGCAGCGTGTCCATGCCGAGGATGAGCATGGTCAGCTCGGCGAGGTAGTCGCCGGTGATCACGTCGACGTCGCCGCCCTCGAGCTGCTCGCGCAGTGCGGAGAGCCGGTCGCCGTAGAAGCCGGAGCAGTTGGCGATGCGGATCGCGCCGGTGGGTGCGGTCATCGGGGGTCCCTCCCTCCACCGGCGGGGCCGGCGAACGCCTGGGCGATGGTCAGCCACTTCTCGGCGTCAGCGCCGACGGCCACCAGGTCGGTGTCGTCGCGGTGCACGCGCTGGGTGACGAGCTGGCAGAAGTCGTAGGCCGATCCGGTCACCGACTGCGGCGCGTCGTCGGGTCCCCACGTCCAGGCCTCGCCGCTGGGCGCGGTCAGGGCGACGCGGAACTCCTCGGCGGGCGGCTCGAGCCCGTTGTTGGCGAAGGCGTAGTTGCGGGTGCGCACCCCGAGGTGGGCGACGTGCTTGATGCGGTCGGTGACCTCGGGTCGCCGCCCGACGGCGTCGTAGACGTCGAGCGCGTGGGCCCAGGTCTCCATGAAGCGAGCGGTGGCCATCGAGGTCGGCGACATCGGCGGCCCGAACCACGGCATCTTCTGCCCCTCGGGTACGGCGCGCAGCGCGCCCGCGAGCGCGGCGCGGCCTGCGTCCCAGCGCGCGAGGAGCTCAGCCGGCGCGTGGTTGCCGCTGATCTCGAAGGCGCCCTTGTCGACGAAGCCGTTGGGGTCCTCGATCGCCCGGAGGACGACCTCGTCCCACGCTTCCTTGCCCTCGGGGGTGTGGGCCGCGGCGGCGAGCACCGCCACCTCGTCGGTCCAGACCAGGTGCGCGATCGTGGTCGCGACGCTCCAGCCCTCGGCCGGCGTCGGCGCGTCCCAGCCGCTCTCGGGCAGGCCGGCGACCGCCGTACGCAGCTCGTCGCCCTCGGCGGTGAGGTCGGCGAGGACCCCTTCGAACACGCTCACGCGTCTCCTCCTTGCGTCTCCTGGAGGGCCGCCTCCAGCGTCACGGCCCACTGGTCGAGGATCCGCCGGCGACGGCGGGCGTCGTCGCCGATGGTGTTGGCGAGGCCGAGGCCGCGCACCAGGTCGAGCGTGGCCTGGACCAGCTCTCGGACGCCGGGCTGCGACTCGTCGGCACCGAGGAGGTCGAGCGTCATCCGATGCGTCTCGCGGCCGACGCGCTGCTCGAGGGGGGCGACCGCCTCGAGGAGCGCCGGGTCGGTCCGGGCGGCGACCCAGAGCTCGAGCGCCGCGGTGAACTCGGGACCGGCGAAGTGCTCCCCGAGCATGCGCACGACCGCCTGGGTGCGCTTGGCGCCCTGGGGCAGGTTCGCCACCGCGGCCAGCAGCTCCTGGCCGCGCCGCTCGGTCACGTGGGTCATCGTCGCGACGACGAGGTCGATCTTCGTGGGGAAGTGGTGCAGCTGCGCGCCCCGACTGACGCCGGCGCGCTCGGACACCAGCGTGGTGCTGGTGCCGCCGTACCCCTTCTCGACGAGCAGCTCGAAGGTCGCCTCCATCAGCCGCTGCCGCATGGCGCGGGTGCGCTCCTCCTGCGGAACGCGGGTGTGGGCGGACGTCGACACCCGCCCAGCATGGCCGCGAAGAAACAAACAGTCAAGACTGTCTGTAAGTGTTCATGTCACACTCACCCGCATGTCGAAGACGATCCTGATCACCGGCGCGTCCAGCGGCCTGGGCGCCGAGATGGCCCGCCAGTTCGCGGAGAAGGGCTACGACCTGGCGCTGGCGGCGCGCCGGACCGAGCGGCTCGAGGAGCTGAAGGCCGAGATCGCCTCGGCCCACGCAGGCCACGACCACGAGGCGCCGCGGATCGCAGTGCGCGCGCTCGACGTCACCGACCACGAGGCGGTCTTCTCGACGTTCCGGTCGTTCGCCGACGAGCTCGGCCGCATCGACCGGGTGGTGGTCAACGCCGGGCTCGGCAAGGGCGCGCGGCTCGGCACCGGACGGTTCGACGCCAACCTCGAGACGGCGATGACCAACTTCGTGGGCGCCCTCGCGCAGACCGAGGCGGCCATGGAGATCTTCCGCGAGCAGGAGGCCGGCCACCTGGTGATGGTGTCGTCGATGTCGGCGATGCGCGGGATGCCCAGCTCGATGACGACGTACGCCGCCACGAAGGCCGGTGTGGCGCACCTCGCCGAGGGGCTGCGCACCGAGCTGCACGGCACCCAGCTCCAGAAGCGGATCAAGGTGACCGTGCTCTACCCGGGCTACATCCGCTCGGAGATGAACGAGAAGGTCGAGCAGTCGACCCCGCTGATGGCCTCCACCGAGAAGGGCGTCCGCTCGATGGTCGCCGCCATCGAGAAGGAGGTCGCCGACGCCTGCGTGCCCCAGATCCCGTGGGCGGGCATGGCGCCGGTGATGAAGCACGCCCCGCTGGGCGTGCTCAAGAAGCTGATCTGACGGGTCAGACCCGTCCGCGGCGCAGCACCCAGAAGAGGGCCGCGATGACAAGGATGATCAGCAGGATGACCAGGATCGTCTTCATGAACCGCCGGTACCCAGAACCGCGGAGCCGAGCCGCTATCCGCCCTGGGTGATGATCCGGCGGCAGCGCTGCTCGAAGCCCGCGACCGCAGGCCCGAAGGCGGCGTACGCCTCGTTGGTCGTCTGCTTGTGGAAGTAGCGGTACCAGATCTGCTGTGCGATCACGGCGAACCGGAACAGCCCGTAGACCTCGTAGAACCGCCACTGCTCCGGCGTGAGCTCGAGACCCATCCGCTCGAGGTAGGCGTCGATGAGCTGGTGGCGGGTCCACATGCCCGGCTCGGCGGTGGGCTGCCGGCGGGTCATCTGGAAGAACTCGTCGTCGTCGGCCTGCACCCAGTACGCCAGCGTGCAGCCGAGGTCCATCAGCGGGTCGCCGACGGTGGCCAGCTCCCAGTCGAGCACGCCGATGATCCGGGTGGGGTCGTCGGCGGCGAGCACCATGTTGTCGAGCCGGTAGTCGTTGTGGATCATCCGCTGCCCGACGTCGGCGGGCTGGTGCTCGTCGAGCCAGGAGGTGATGTCGGACCAGTCGCCGGTGTCGTCGGTGCGCGCGTTGGCGAGCCGCTTGATCCAGCCACCGATCTGGCGCGCGACGTAGCCGTCGCCGCGGTTGAGCTCCTGGAGGTCGGGCACCGCCGTGACGTCGACGGAGTGCAGCGCGACCAGCGTGTCGACGGCCGCGTTGCAGAGGCCGTCGGCCTGCTCGGGGCTGACCGGGAAGCCGAAGTCGCGGCGCGGGATCAGCCCGTCGAGGCGCTCCATGACGTAGAGCTCGCTGCCGATGGGGCTGTCGGCCTCGGTGGCGTAGGCGATCATCCGCGGCACCTGGGGGAAGACCGGCGCCAGGGCCCGCTGGATGCGGTACTCCCGGCTCATGTCGTGGGCGCCCTTGGCCTTGGTGCCCGCGGGCGGCCGGCGCAGGATCAGCTCCCGCACGCCGCCCTCGCTCTCGACCAGCCGGAGCAGGTAGGTGAGGTTGGACGCGCCGCCGGGGAACTGCCGCACCTCGCCGATCTGTCCAGCGCCGGGGGCGACCTCGTCGAGCCACCTCTGCACGGCCCCGACGTCGAACGCGTCCTCGTCGCGGACCGGCCTGCTCTCGTCAGCCACTGCTCTCCTCCAGCTTCCGCGCCTGGGCGCGGAGCACCTGGTCGTAGGCGGGCCGGTCGCCCACCTTGAGGTCGTACGCCGCCCGCGCGGCCGGGTCGGGGAGCACCAGCTCCTCGCCGCGGTCGAGCGCCGCCAGCACCTCGGCGGCGATCTCCTCGGCGCCGAGGGGAGCCTGCTCGACCAGGTGCCGCATCACTCCGGCGAGCGCGGTGTCACGGCCCTGGATCGAGCTCATCAGGTTGGTGCGGAAGTACGACGGGCACACCACGTGGGCGGTCACGCCGTACGCCGCGAGCTCGTGGCCGGTCGTCTCGGTCAGGGCCACCACCGCGGCCTTGACCGCGTTGTAGGACGCCATGCCGGCCGGGTGTACCAGCCCCGCGAGCGAGGCGACGTTGACGACGCGACCGGACCGCTGCCGCTTGAACATCGGCGTGAACGCGCGGGTCCCGCGCACCGCCCCGAAGAGGTTGATGTCGAAGATCCACTGCCACTCGTCGAGGCCCGCCACGTCGAGCCGGCCGCCGCCCGCGACGCCGGCGTTGTTGACGAGCACGTCGATCCCGCCCCACGTCTCCTCGACGTGGGCGGCCGCCGCGGACCAGTCGTCGTCGCTGGTCACGTCGAGCCGGCGTACGCCGTCCGCCTCCCGCCGGTCGGTGCGCAGGACCTGCGCGCCGCGGCTCTCGTAGGCCGCGGCGAGCGCCGCGCCGAGGCCGGACGCGGCGCCGGTGATGAGAACACGTTCCGGTGCGGGCACGGCCGCGACTCTAGTGGGTCGGGCCAGACCGGGGGTGCGTCAGTTGTGCCCCACCCGCGGGCCGAGCCGGATGCTCCCGATGTCGAACGACCCGTCCCGCCGCGCGTCGTCGTACCAGATGTTGTCGGAGGTGCCGGTCGACGCGAGGGCACCGGTGCGCACCCAGCGCGGCTTGCCGATGCAGCCGCGCGGCACCGTGAACGACACCGTGTCGGCGCTCGGGCTGACGCCGGCACCGATGCGACCGGCGCACACGGCGGACCCGTTCTTCGTCGAGAGTCCCTTGAAGACCGTCCCGCCCTCGTTCTCGACGTACCCGAAGTAGCTCTTGCGCGGCGTGCGGATCCGGAGCTGCAGCGCGATGTGGTCGCCAAGCTCGCGAGCCTCGACCACGAGGCGCACCCGGGTGCCGCGGTGCCGGGTGGTGAAGCGGGTTACGTCGACCGTCTGGTTGGCGGGCGCGTCGGACTCGTCACCGCTCGGGATCGCGACCTTCACGACGTCGCGCGCCGGGTCACGGGCGACGTCGGTCGCCGCCGTCGCTGGCGGGACGCCCGCAGCAACGGCTGCCGCCGCCACGAGAGCGACGGCAGCCGTCCTGGTACCTCGAGAAAGCCTCATGTGCCGAGGCTAGGCCGCCGTGCGGGCGACGTCAGTCGTTCTGCGGGAAGCCCAGGTTGATCCCGCCGTGGCTCGGGTCGAGCCAGCGCGAGGTGACCGCCTTCTCGCGGGTGAAGAACTCCACGCCCTGCGGGCCGTAGGCCTTCGCGTCGCCGAAGATCGACGCCTTCCAACCACCGAACGAGTGGTAGGCGACCGGCACCGGGATCGGCACGTTGACGCCGACCATGCCGACCTCGGCGTCGAGCATGAACCGCCGGGCAGCGCCGCCGTCGTTGGTGAAGATGGCGGTGCCGTTGCCGTAGGGCCCGCTGTTGATGAGCTCGACGCCCTCGGCGTACGACGAGACGCGCACGACCGACAGCACCGGGCCGAAGATCTCGTCGGTGTAGACCGTCGAGGTGGTCGGCACCTTGTCGACGAGCGACGGGCCGAGCCAGAAGCCGTCGGGCTCACCGTCGACCTCGATCCCGCGCCCGTCGACCACGACCGACGCGCCGTCCTCGGCCGCGACGTCGAGGTAGCCCGCGACCTTGTCGCGGTGCTCCCGGGTGATCAGCGGGCCCATGTCGCAGCCGCGCCGGCCGTCGCCGATGACGAGCTTGCCCATCCGGTCGCGGACCTTCTCGATCAGCTCGTCGCCGACGGGGTCGACGGCGACGACGACCGAGATCGCCATGCACCGCTCGCCCGCGGAGCCGAAGCCCGCGTTGACGGCCGAGTCGGCGACCAGGTCGAGGTCGGCGTCGGGCAGCACCAGCATGTGGTTCTTGGCGCCGCCGAGGGCCTGCACCCGCTTGCCGTGGGTGGTCGCGGTCTCGTAGACGTACTTCGCGATCGGCGTGGAGCCGACGAACGAGATCGCCGCGACGTCGTCGTGCGTGAGCAGCGCGTCGACGGCCTCCTTGTCGCCGTGGACGACGTTGAAGACGCCGTCGGGGAGGCCGGCCTCCTTGAGCAGCGCGGCCATCCAGTTGGCGACGCTGGGGTCCTTCTCGCTCGGCTTCAGCACGACGGCGTTGCCCGTCGCGATCGCGATCGGGAAGAACCACATGGGCACCATCGCCGGGAAGTTGAACGGGCTGATGATGCCGACGACGCCCAGCGGCTCCTTGATCGAGTAGACGTCGACGTCGGTGGAGACGCCCAGCGAGTAGGCGCCCTTGCTCAGGTGCGGCATGCCGCACGCGAACTCCACGACCTCCAGGCCGCGGGCGACCTCGCCGGCCGCGTCGCCGAGCACCTTGCCGTGCTCGGAGGTGAGGATCGCCGCGAGCTCGTCCTTGCGCTGGTTGAGCAGCTCGCGGAAGCCGAACAGCACCTGCTGGCGCTTCGCGATCGACGTGCGGCCCCACGAGGCGAACGCCTCCTTGGCGGTGGCGACCGCCTTGTCGACGTCGGCCGCGGAGCCGAGGCGGACCTCCTTGGCCACGACGCCGAGCGCGGGGTCGTAGACGGGGCCGGTGCGGGTCGAGGTGCCGGCGTCGGGGCCGCCGGCGATCCAGTGGTCGAGCACGGGGGTGGTCATGCGATTTCTCCGTCCAGAAGGGTGAGTACGGCGTCGTACGTCGCGAGCGCCTCGCCGACCTCGTCGGCGGTGACGACGCACGGCGGTACGACGTGGATGCGGTTGTCGACGACGAAGGGCAGCAGTCCGCGCTCGACGCACGCCGCCTTCGCCTTGCCCATCAGCGCTGCGGGGAGGGGCTCGCGGGTCGCGGGGTCGGCGACCAGCTCCATCGCCCAGAAGACGCCCAGGCCGCGCACCTCGCCGACGACGCGGTGCTTGTCGGCCAGCTCGGCGAGGCCGGGCCCGATCACCTCGGCGCCGATCTGCCGGGCGTGGTCGACGATGCCCTCGGCCTGCATGGCGTCGAGCGCGCCGACGATCGAGGCCGCAGCGAGCGGGTGGCCGCTGTAGGTCAGGCCGCCGGGGAAGACCCGGTCGTCGAACGTCGCGGCGACCTCGTTGCTGATGATGACGCCGCCCACCGGCACGTAGCCGGAGTTGACGCCCTTGGCGAAGGTGATCAGGTCGGGCTTGACGTCGAAGCCGTCGAGGGCGAGCCACTCGCCCGTGCGGCCGAAGCCGGCCATCACCTCGTCGAGGATCAGCAGGATGCCGTGCTCGTCGGCGAGCGCCCCTACACCGGCGAGATAGCCCGGCGGCGGCACCATGATCCCGGCGGTGCCGGGGATGGTCTCGAGGAGGATCGCCGCGACGCTGGCGGGACCCTCGCACTCGACGACGCGCCGCAGGTGCTGGAGCGCGCGCTCGCACTCCTCCTCCGGCGTCGTGGCCCAGAACTCCGACCGGTAGAGGTAGGGGCCGAACGCGTGCACGTGGCCGCGCGCGTACTCGTTGGGGATCCGGCGCCAGTCGCCGGTCGCGACGATCGCGGCGCCGGTGTTGCCGTGGTAGGACCGGTAGCGCGAGATCACCTTGTCGCGACCGGTGTGCAGGCGCGCCATCCGGATCGCGTTCTCGATCGCGTCGGCCCCGCCGTTGGTGAAGAAGACCTTGTCGAGGCCGTCGGGTGCCAGCGCGGTGATCCGCTTGGCCGCCTCGCCCCGCGTCAGGTTGGCGGTCGCGGGCCCGATGGTCGCCAGCTTGTCGGCCTGCTCCTTGATCGCGGCGATCACCGCCGGGTGCTGGTGGCCGATGTTGACGTTGACCAGCTGGCTGGAGAAGTCGAGATAGGTGCGGCCCGAGTGGTCCCACACCTTGGTGCCGAGGCCGCCCGCGACGGGCAACGGCTTGAGCGCCGCCTGGGCGCTCCAGGAGTGGAAGACGTGCCCCTTGTCGAGCTCCGCGGTGAGCGCGTCGAGGTCACGGTCGAGGTCTGCTTGCGTCATTGCTCCTCATCTCGGTGCTGCTTCTCTGGTGATGCCGTGTCGTGCCCGGAACCGGCGGTACCGGGTGGATGAGCGCCCCACGCACTCACCCACCCGGCTGTCCCCGGACCGGGCGGGCGGCTAGTTGCCGCCCTCGGTGAGCTCGACCTCGATCGGCTCGTAGTCGGCACCGGTGGTGTCGACCTCGTCGCCCAGTTCCTCGATGGCCTGCTCGATGTAGGTGTTGTCGTAAGCGGTCTCGGGCGGCTCCTCGGTGATCAGGTTCTGTCCCTGCTCGTTGACCGCGGAGAGCGCCCCGTCGACGGTCTGCTGCCAGGCCGCCTCGTCGATCACGCCGATGCCGTTCTCTGCCGGCCAGATCAGCTTGTTGACCTCGTTGGCCATCCACAGCTCGTGGGTCGGCGGCCAGGCAGAGCCGGCGTCGACCGTGATCTGCGCGGCCTCCTCCACGTTGTCACGCGCGAACGCCCAGCCCTTGATGACGGCCTTCAGGAACGCGACCGTGGTCTCGGCGTACTCCTCGTCGCTCTCCAGCCGCTCGGTGTCGGCCCAGATCGCGTCCTGGAGCATGGCGCCCTCGGTGTCCTCGTAGGAGATGACGTTGAAGTCCTCCGGCTGGTAGAGCTCGCCGGTGTCGGGGTTCACGGTCTCGAGGAGCTGCGCGTACTCGTTGTAGGTCATCGCCTGCGCGGCGTCGATGTCGCCGGAGAGGAACGCGTTCATGTTGAAGTCCTGCGTGACGATCTCGACCGACTCGGAGTCGAGGCCCTCCGCGGCCATGGCCGCGAAGATCTCCCACTCGTTGCCGAAGCCCCACGAGCCGATGCGCTGACCCTCGAAGTCGGCGACCGACTCGATGCCGGAGTCGGCCCACGAGACCTGCAGCGTGCCCGAGCGCTGGAAGATCTGCGCGACGTTGGTCAGGTTGGCGCCACCCTCGATCGACCCGAGCACCTTCGGCACCCACGCGATCGCGTAGTCGGCGTCGCCGGCGGCGAGCGCGTCCTGCGGCACGATGTCGCCTCCGGACGGGACGATCTCGACCTCGAGGCCCTCCTCCTCGAAGAACCCCTGCTCGACGGCGGCGTAGTAGCCGGCGAACTGGGCCTGCGGCAGCCACTGCAGCTGCAGCGTGACCTCGGTCAGGTCGCCGTCGCCCCCGCCGCCACCGTCGTCGCTGTCACCACAGGCGGCGATCATCGGGGCGACGGCGATCGTGACCAGGCTGGTCACGAGGGCGCGTCTCATGCGGTTCTTCATGGGCAGGTTTCCTTTCATCGGGCATCCGTGGTGGGCCACTGGTGCTGCGCGAGGCGCTCGATCGCCGCGGTGACGACGTAGAACGCGAGACCGAGAAGGATCGCCGCGCCGACGTACGCCCAGGCACGGGCATAGGCGCTGGTCGCTGCGGACGTCGAGATGAAGGCGCCGAGCCCGCCGCGCGGACCGCCGAAGTACTCGGCCACCAGCGCGGAGATCACCGCGAGCGAGCTGGCGATGCGGACACCGGTGATGGCGTATGGCGCCGCTGTGGGCAGCGTGACCGCGCGGAACGACTGCAGCGGCCCGGCCGCGGTCGCGCGCATCAGGTCGCGCTGGATCGGCGTGGTCTGGCGCAGGCCCCGGAGCGTGTTGACGAAGACGGGCACGAACGCCGCGAGGGTGGCGATCATCCGTCGGCCGTACTCGCTGTCGGCGCCGTACATCGTGTTGAGGACCGGCGCGAGCGCGACGATCGGGACCACCGCGATCGAGGCGACGACCGGCGCGAGCATGCCGTCGACGGCGCGCACCCAGCCGGCGACGGTCGCCAGCAGGACGCCGAGCACACTGCCGGCCACCAGGCCGAAGAGCGCGTTGACGCCGGTGGTGGTCGCCGCCTCCTTGATCGCGTCGAAGTTGGCGGCGAACTCCTCGCGCACCTCCGCCGGGCCGGGCAGGAGGTACTCCTCGACGCCGACGACGTCGGTCAGCAGCCACCAGACGAACAGCCCGGCGAGCCCCACGACCACAGGCGCGGCGACGCGGAGCACCTGCCCGACCCCGCGCCCGGCGCGGGTCGGGGTGACGCTCGTGGTGACGGTGGTGGCAGTGGCCATCAGCGCTGCTCCCTGGCGGCCTTGGCCACCGGCGCGCCGTGCAGCGCCTCGCGCACCTCGGTGACCTTCTCGAAGAAGACGCTCGCCTCGCGCAGTGCCTCGTCGCGCGCGACCGACCGCGGGATCCCGGTGGTGACGATGCCGCTCACGCGGCCCGGGCGGGGCGACATCACGACGACCCGGTCGGACAGGAAGACCGCCTCCGGGATCGAGTGGGTGACGAACACGACCGCGGCCCCGGTCTCGCCGGCGATCCGCGCCAGCTCGGACTGCATCCGCTCGCGGGTCATCTCGTCGAGCGCGCCGAACGGCTCGTCCATCAGCAGCAGCCGCGGCCGCTCGGCCAGGGCGCGAGCGATCGCCACGCGCTGCTGCATGCCGCCCGACAGCTGGTCGGGGTGCCGGTCGACGAACGCCTCGAGGCCGACCAGCTCGGCGAGCTCGGCGACGCGCTCCTTGCGCTCGGCCTTGCCGACCCGGTGGAGCTCGAGCGGCAGCGCGATGTTGCCGGCGACCGTGCGCCAGGGCAGCAGGCCGGCCTGCTGGAACGCGATGCCGTAGTCCTGGTCGCGGCGCGCCTGGGCGGCGCTCTTGCCGAACACCTCGACGGTGCCGGCGGTCGGCTGGTCGAGGTCGGCGACCAGCCGCATCAGCGTGGACTTGCCGCACCCGGACGGGCCGATCAGCGACACGAACTCACCGGGGCCGACGGTGAGGTCGATGCCGGAGAGAGCCTCCACGGCGCCACCCTTGGCGGCGAAGACCTTGTCGACGCCGGTGACGCGGACGGCGTCGCCGGCCGGAGCGGTGTCGAAGGCGGAGCTGTCGAGGCTGTCGCGGCTGTTCACTGCTGGCCCTTCGGTGGGGGTCATCTCTTCGGTTCCGGTCATGCGGGGTCCCTGCGGCGTTGTTCGGAGGAGCGAAGCGGGGGAGAAGAACGTCGTGGGGTGCTCATGCTGTCGCCTCCCCGCGGCGGTAGTTCCTGAGCAGCACCCCGAGCAGCGCCACGAATCCGGCGGCCACCAGGCCGAGGCCGATGGCGCCGAGGATCGGCGCCCAGGCCTTCGCCGGGTCGCCGGACGCCTGGCCGGCGAAGCTGACCAGGAGCCGCCCGATGCCGTCGAGGTAGCCGGTCGACACCTCGGCGACCACGCCGCCGACCACGGCGCTGGCCGCAGCCAGTCGCAGGGCCGGCAGCAGGTAGGGCACGGCGGCGGGGAACCGCACCTTGAGCAGGGTCTTCCACCAGCCCGCGGCGTAGGTGTGCATCAGCTCGGTGTGGGTGCGCTCGGGCGACTGGAGGCCCTTGAGCGCTCCGACGGCGACCGGGAAGAACGCGAGATAGCTGGCGATCACCGCGACGGAGAGCCACGGCGGCCACTCCCAGCCGCCGATCTCGACGCGTGAGCCCCAACTGCGCACCACCGGGGCGAACGCGATGAGCGGCACGGTCTGGCTCAGCACGATCCAGGGCAGCAGGCCCCACTCGGCGATCCGGACGCCCTGCATCAGCACCGCGAGCAGGAGCCCGACGAGCGTGCCGGCGAGCCAGCCCACCGCGGCGATGCCGAGCGACACGCCCGCGGCCTTCGCCACGAGGAGCCACAGCGGCTCGGCGCCGTCGAGACTGGTGGCGGGCTCGAGGATCCGCTGCACGATGTCCCAGACGTGGGGCATCGCCAGGTCGGTGGTGCGCGGCAGCACCCGGTTGTCCCCCACCAGCAGGCCGTCCTCGGGACCGAGCGCCTTGTAGCCCTCCCACAGGGCGGCCACGGCGAGCAGGCCGAGGATCCCGAGGAGCAGGGGTCGGATTCGTGCGACCAAGGGCTCAGGCCTTCGCGGTCACGTGGTCGCGGAGCTTCGGCATGATCGACTCGCCGTACAGGCGCATCGTCTCCTCCTTGTTGTCGTGCTGGAGGTAGACCGAGAACTGGTCGACGCCGATGGCCTTGAGCTCCTCGAGCTTGGCGACGTGCTCCTCGGGGGTCCCGAGGATGCAGAAGCGGTCGACGATCTCGTCGGGCACGAAGTCGACGTGGTCGTTGTCGGCCTTGCCGTGGGTGTTGTAGTCGTAGCCGGTGCGGCCGGCGATGTAGTCGATCAGCACCTGCGGGAAGTCGGCCTCGGTCCCGTACTTGTTCACGATGTCGGCGATGTGGTTGCCGACCATGCCGCCGAACCACCGGGTCTGCTCGCGCATGTGCTTGATGTCGTCGCCGACGTACGCCGGCGCGGCGACGCAGAACGTCAGCGCCTCCGGGTCACGCCCGGCCGCCGCGGCCGCCTCCTTGACCTTGGTGATCATCCACTTGGCCACGTCGACGTCGGCGAGCTGGAGGATGAACCCGTCGCCCGCCTCGCCGGCCGTCTTCAGGGCGAGCGGTCCGTAGGCCGCGATCCAGACCTCGAGCTCGGACGTGCGTGCCCACGGGAACTGCAGGGTCGCGCCGTTGACCTCCACCGGCCGGCAGTTGCCGAGCTCGCGGATCACGTGGGTCGCCTCGCGCACCTCCTTGAGCGTGCACGGCTTGCCGTTGAGCACGCGGACGGCGGAGTCGCCGCGGCCGATGCCGACGACGGTGCGGTTGCCGTACATCTCGTTGAGCGTGGCGAACACCGACGCCGTGACCGTCCAGTCGCGCGTGGCCGGGTTGGTGACCATCGGGCCCACGATGACCCGCTTGGTCTCGTTGAGGATCGCCGAGTAGATGACGTAGGGCTCCTGCCACAGCAGGTGGGAGTCGAACGTCCACACGTAGTCGAACCCGTGCTCCTCCGCCTGCTTGGCCAGGCCGACCGTGCGCCAGGCGGGCGGGTTGGTCTGGAGAACAACTCCGAAGTCCATGGTGCTCCTTAGGTCAGGTACTGGGTCAGGTCGCGCTTGAGGAACTGGCCGTGGCCGACGGTTCCCTTGAACTCGCCGTTCTCGACGAGCACCGTGCCGCGGGAGATGGTCACGTCGACGTGCCCGTCGATCTCGAAGCCCTCCCACGCGGAGTGGTCCATGTTCATGTGGTGCTTCTTGCCCTCGCCGTAGCCGATCGAGGTGTGGCCGTTGGGGTCGTAGACCACGATGTCGGCGTCGGCACCGGGCTGGATGACGCCCTTCTTGCCGTAGAGGCCGAACATCCGCGCCGGCGTGGTGGAGATGAGCTCGACCCACCGCGGCAGCGAGATCCGGCCGTCGACGACGCCTTGGTAGAGCAGGTCGACGCGGTGCTCGATCGAGCCGATGCCGTTGGGGATCGCGCGGAAGTCGTCCTTGCCGAGCTCCTTCTGGTCCTTCATGCAGAACGGGCAGTGGTCGGTCGACACCATCTGGAGGTCGTTGGTGCGCAGCCCCTGCCACATGGCCTCCAGGTGGCCTTCCTCCTCGGAGCGAAGCGGCGTCGAGCAGACCCACTTGGCGCCCTCGAAGTCGCCCCACTCGTCGCTCTTCGCGCCGAGCTGCTTCTCGAGCGAGAGGTAGAGGTACTGCGGGCAGGTCTCGCCGAAGACGTTCTTGCCGTTGTCGCGGGCCCACGCGACCTGCTGCACGGCCTGCTTCGCGCTCATGTGGACGATGTAGAGCGGCGCGTCGGTGAGGTCGGCGAGCATGATCGCCCGGTGCGTGGCCTCCTCCTCCATCTGCCAGGCGCGCGCGATGCCGTGGAAGTACGGCGCGGTCTTGCCGGACTCGGCCAGCTGCGCGGCGAGGACGTCGATCGCGGGGCCGTTCTCGGCGTGCATCATCGTCAGGAGGCCCATCTCGCGGGCCTTCTGCATGGCCCGGAGGATCTGGGCGTCGTCGGAGTAGAAGACGCCGGGGTAGGCCATGAACATCTTGTAGGACGTGATGCCCTCGTCGACGAGGTTCTCCATCGCCTTGAGGGACTCGTCGTCGACGCCGCCGATGATCTGGTGGAAGCCGTAGTCGACGGCGCAGTTGCCGCCGGCCAGCTCGTGCCAGTGGGCGAGCCCGTCCTCGACGCGCTCGCCGTACTTCTGCACGGCGAAGTCGATGATCGAGGTGGTGCCGCCCCACGCCGCCGCGACGGTGCCGGTCTCGAACGTGTCGGACGCGAACGTGCCGCCGAACGGCAGCTGCATGTGGGTGTGGGCGTCGATGCCGCCCGGGATGACGAGCTTCCCGGTCGCGTCGATCACCGTGTCCACGCTGCTCGCGAGGTCGCTGCCGAGCAGCGTGGACCCGGGCTCGAGGACGGCGGCGATGGTCTCGCCGTCGACCAGCACGTCGGCGGTCACGGTGCCGGTCGCGTTGACGACCGTGCCGCCCTTGATCAGCAGGGTGCTCATTACTCTCCTCGGTGATCGAGTAGCCGGAGCCCCCTAGGGCTCCGGCGTATCGAGATTCAGGGCTTGGCGATCGCGGCGTACGAGTCGGGCCGGCGGTCGCGGTAGAACTGCCAGTCGTCGCGCATCTGCTGGACCATGTCGAGGTCGAGGTCGCGCACCAGCAGCTCCTCCTTCTCGCTCGAGCCGAGGTCGCCGACGAAGTTGCCGCGCGGGTCGATGATCTGGCTGGTGCCGTAGAACTTGACCGCCTCGGCGCCGTACTCGTTGTCCTCGAGACCGACCCGGTTGGGCTGGAGGACGAAGTAGCCGTTGGCGACCGCGGCGCAGGGGCCCTCGACCTCCCAGAGCCGGTTGGAGAGGCCGGGCTTGGTGGCGTTGGGGTTGAACACCATGTGCGCGCCGTTGAGGCCGAGCTCGCGCCAGCCCTCGGGGAAGTGGCGGTCGTAGCAGATGTAGGTGCCGACCTTGCCGACCGCGGTCTCGAAGACCGGGTAGCCGAGGTTGCCGGGACGGAAGTAGAACTTCTCCCAGAACTTCTCCACGTGCGGGATGTGGTTCTTGCGGTACTTGCCGAGGACCGTGCCGTCGGCGTCGACGACGACCGTGGTGTTGTAGTAGACGCCGGTCTGCTCCTCCTCGTAGATCGGGAGGATGTGCACCATGCCGAGCTCCTTCGCGAGCGCGGCGAAGCGCTGCACGATCGGGCCGTCGGCGGGCTCAGCGTAGCGGTAGTACTTCTGGTCCTGGGTGATGCCGAAGTAGGGGCCGTAGAAGAGCTCCTGGAAGCACATCACCTGGGCGCCCTGCTCGGCGGCGTCACGGGAGAACTGCTCGTGACGGTCGAGCATCGACTCCTTGTCGCCGGTCCAGGTGGTCTGGCTGATCGCTGCGCGCACGATGGTCAACGGGGGCCTCCGCAAGCTCGGGGAACTGTTATCTTGCTCACTGAACATTTCGCTTGGATTTCCCGCGTGTCAAGCGTTTCCGCACAATTCGGCGGTCGGAGGTGGCGATGGGACTAGACCTGTCCGCGCTGCCCGACCGCACGCCCCGGGGCATCGCCGGCGCGTTCAGCCGGGCGATCCGAGCGGGTGACCTCGCCCCCGGCGACCGGCTCCCGACGGTGCGCGACGTGGCCGAGGAGCTCGGCGTCTCCCCCGCCACGGTGAGCGCCGCCTGGCAGGCGCTGCGCCGTACGGGCACCGTCGTCTCGCGGGGCCGCGCGGGCACGTTCGTCAAGGACACGCCGACCCCGTGGCTCTCGCCGCGGCAGCGGTCACTGGTGGGCGCCGGGCGCGACGGGCTGCGGCTCGACCTGTCCCGCGGCACCCCCGACCCGACGCTGCTGCCGGACCTCGGCCCGGCGCTGCACCGGGTGTCCCAGCGCGCCACGACGCTGACCTACCAGGACGAGCCCGTGCTGCCCGGGCTGCGCGAGGAGCTGGTGCGCTCCTGGCCCTACGACGCGCCCGCGCTGACCGTCGTCGACGGCGCGACCGACGGCATCGCGCGCACCCTCGAGCTGCTCGTGTCGTACGGCGACCGCGTCGCGCTGGAGTCGCCCGGGTTCCCGCCGTTCTTCGACCTGGTGGAAGCCCTCGGCGGCGAGGTGGTGCCCGTCGATGTCGACGCCGAGGGCGTTCGGCCGGCCTCGCTGCGCGCGGCCCTCGACCAGCGACCGGTCGCTGTGGTGCTCCAGCCGCGCGCCCACAACCCGACGGGAGTCTCGATGTCGGCCGCCCGTGCGGAGCGGCTGGCCGGCCTGGTGCGTCGCGCCCGGACCGAGGTCTGGGTGATCGAGGACGACCACTCCGGCTGGATCTCGACCATGCCCGACGTGACCGTCGCGACCTGGCTGCCCGAGCGGGTCGTGCACGTGCGGTCCTACTCCAAGTCGCACGGTCCCGACCTGCGGATCGCGGCGCTCAGCGGCCCCACGGAGCTCGTCGACCGTCTCGTCGCGCGGCGCATGCTCGGCCCGGCCTGGACCTCGCGGATGCTCCAGACGATCCTCCTCGACCTGATCACCTCGTCGCGGTCGCTCGACGAGGTCGGCGAGGCGCGGCGGCAGTACTTCGCGCGTCAGCGCACCCTGGTCGACGCCCTCGCCGAGCACGGGGTGGCCATGTCGCAGCCGGACGGCATCAACCTGTGGCTGCCGGTGGCCGACGAGCGCGCTGCGATGGTGCACCTCGCCGCGTCCGGCGTGCGGGTCGCCGCGGGGACGGCGTTCGTCGCCGACCCTGGTCGCGGAGGTCCCCCGGGACCGTCACGAGACCACGTCCGCGTCACCTCGGGCCTGGTCACCCCCGCCGACGCGCCCGACGTGGCCGCGGCTCTGGCCGCGGCCACGCGGGCCGGCGGCTGAGAGCCCGCGCGATCGTCACCGGCTCGCCGCGCCGGGCCTCCGCGCGCGGCGCCGCGCGACGTGGTCCCAGACAGCGTTCTGTACGGCGAGGGTGAACCAGCCCGCGAGCGCCATGCCCGACAGGTTGACCAGCAGCTGGAGGCTGCTGCCCCAGATCTCCTCACCTGAGCCGAACGCCAGGCCGAGAGCGACGTTGCCCGCGGCCGGGATGGTCGTCACGGAGATGAACACCCCGGAGAGTCCACCAACCTTCGCAGAGGTCAAGGACAGGACGCCTGCGGCCGCTGCAATCACGGCGACGATGAAGGACCACTTGTCGGGCGTGTAGATGAAGGCCGTGCCGGCGCGCTCACCGGTGATGTCCTCCTCCACGATCCAGCCGAGCGCCCGGGCCGCCAGTGCGCACACGGACGTCACCGCGATCGCGATCACGAACCCGGTGACCAGGGTCCGTGCCGCGTGCCCGAACAGGGAGCCGCGGCGCCGTACCAGGGCTAGACCGAGTGCTGCGACGGCGGAGAACTCCGGTCCGAGAACCATCGCTCCGATCACGAGGATCTGGGAGTCCAGGACGATGGCGATGCTGGCGATCAGGGTGGCGAGGACCATGAAGGAGAGGTAGGTCCAGTTGAGCTCGGAGTCCTCGTAGGACCGCTGGGTCACCTCGGCCCACACGACGCTGTCCGCGCCGCTGCCGGGCGCGCGGCGCTCGGCGTCGAAGGCCGACTGGGAGAGCCAGGTCCGCACGGGCTCGATGTGCACCGTGCCGGACTTGTGCAGGCCGATCTCGCGCAGCTGGTCGACGATCGGGTTGGCGGCCTCGCGGGCGATGTCGGCCAGGACGAGGTCGCCCTCCGGCTTGCGGGCGGCGCCCGGGATCACCACCAATCCGCTGACGGCCGGGTCTGCCTCGAGCAGGTCGACCGCGCGCTGGGCGAGGTCGGGCGGCGCGGAGAGGCGAAGATGGAGCATCTGCTGATTGTCCTGTCGTGACGGCCGCGGTCACCGCGGCGGGTCGAAGCGGTAGCCCATCCCGGGCTCGGTGCGGAAGTAGACGGGCCGTGCCGGGTCGGGCTCGAGCTTGCGCCGCAGCTGGCCCATGTAGAGCCGCAGGTTGCCCTGCGCGGTCTCGTAGCCCGGGCCCCAGACCTCGAGGAGCAGCTGGCGCTGGCTCATCAGGGTCCCCGGGCTGCGCACCAGCACCTGGAGCAGGTGCCACTCGGTCGGTGTCAGCCGCACCTCCTCGCCGCGCACCGTCACCCTGGTGCGGGCGAGGTCGACCTCGACGTCGCCGAAGGTCACGGCGGGTTGCTCCTCCGCCGGCGTCGTACGGCGCAGCACCGCCCTCAGCCGCGCGAGCAGCTCGTCCATGCCGAAGGGCTTGGTGACGTAGTCGTCCGCGCCGGCGTCGAGCGCATCGACCTTGTCTGCACTGTCAGAGCGCCCGGACAGCACCAGGATCGGCACGTCGGAGCGGCCGCGCAGGGCGGCGATCACGGTGACCCCGTCCACGTCCGGCAAGCCGAGGTCCAGCACCACGGCATCGGGAGGGTTCTCCTGCGCGGCGGCGAGGGCCTCGGTGCCGTCGGCCGCGGCGACGACGTCGTAACCCCCCGCTCGAAGGTTGATGGCCAGCGCGCGCAGGATCTGCGGCTCGTCGTCGACGACGAGCACCCTGGTCATCTTGCACCAGCCACGGGCAGCGTGATCTCCATCGTCAGGCCCCCGCCGTCGGTGTCGTACGGCTTCAGTGTGCCTCCCATCGCATCGACGAGCCCGCGGGCGAGGGCCAGACCGAGGCCGAGTCCGCTCGCCGTGTCGGTGTCGCCGGCACGCTGGAACGGCTGGAACACCCGTTCGCGCTCGGCCGTCGGGATCCCCGGCCCCGAGTCGACGACCCGCAGCCGCACGTGCCCGTCCGCCACGTCCGCGGCGATCAGGGCAGGCCGCCCCGGCGGTGCGAACCGCTGGGCGTTGGCCACGAGGTTCGCCACGGCCCGCTCGAGGAGCCCGGCGTCGGCGATCACCGCAGGCAGGTCCTCGTCGACGTCGAGCACGACCGCGCGGGGGGCGACACCGAGCGAGTCCAGCGCCCGGGCCACCACGTCGTCGAGGTCGGTGGGGCGTAAATGCACGGGCAGCACGCCCGCCTGCAGCCGGCTCATGTCGAGGAGGTTGTCGACCAGGCCGGCGAGTCGGTCGAGCTCGCCGTCGGCCGCTTCGAGCAGCTCGGCACGGTCGCGGTCGGCCAGCGTGACGTCGGAGGACCGGAGCCCGGACACCGCAGCCTTCGCGGCGGCGAGCGGTGATCGCAGGTCGTGCCCCACCGCGGTGAGGAGGGCGGCCCGCAGTCGGTCGACGGCCTCCAGCTCGACGGCCGCGGCCGCTGCGGCCGCTCGCCGCTCCGCCACGTCGACGAGCCAGCTCACCATCCCCGCGACCGCGACGAACGCCGCGAGCGCGACCACGTTGTCCGGGGAGTCGACGTCCAGGGTCTGGTACGGCCGGGTGAAGAAGAAGTTCAGGAGCGCGGCCGAGACCACGACCGACAGCAGAGCAGGTCCCAGGCCGCCCACGAGCGCGGCGACCACGACCAGCACCAGGTAGATCGCGACGTCGCTCGCGAGGTTGAGGTGGTCGCGCAGCGGGACGAGGACCGGGAGCACCAGCGCCGGCGAGAGGACCGCGACGCCGTAGCCCCACCTCTGGCGCTGCTTGCTCACGCTAGTCGGACGCACGCCGGTCATTGTGCCGCCCTGAGGGACATCGCCACGGCACCAGCCAACCGCCCCGGCAGCCTTGGGTGCCCGTTCCTGTCAGGATCCTGACGCTCTGTGACGCAGGCCGCGTTAGGGACTCGTTAGGCGGCCGCCCGCGGCCGCCCAAGCGGAGTTGGGTGGCTCCTCGTGAACCACTCCGCACCCGCCGTGGCCGACACCGGCCACGCACCCCAGCCCTGGTGGAAGGTCATGTGCCTGACCGGCGTGGACTACTTCTCCACCCTCGGCTACCAGCCCGGTATCGCGTTCCTCGCGGCCGGCGCACTGAGCCCGCTGGCGACCGGGATCCTGGTCCTCCTCACGCTGTGCGGTGCCCTGCCGGTCTACCGCCGGGTCGCGGCCGAGAGCCCGCACGGCCAGGGCTCGATCGCGATGCTGGAGCGGCTGCTGCCGTTCTGGCGCGGCAAGCTGTTCGTCCTCGGCCTGCTCGGCTTCGCGCTCACCGACTTCATCATCACGATCACCCTCTCGGCGGCGGACGCCTCCGTCCACATCGTCGAGAACCCCCACGTGCCTGCCTTCCTGCACGGCCAGGAGCTCTGGATCACGATGGGCCTCATCGCGTTGCTGGGCGCGGTCTTCCTCAAGGGCTTCACCGAGGCGATCGGGCTCGCGGTCGGTCTCGTCGTCGCCTTCCTCGGCCTCAACGCGGTGGTGATCGTCGTGTCCGCCTTCCACGTCGTGGAGGACGCCCACCTGGTCACAGACTGGTCCGCGGCGCTCACCGCCGAGCACGGCAACGTCTTCTTCATGATCGCCGTCGCGCTCACGCTGTTCCCGAAGCTGGCGCTCGGCATGTCCGGCTTCGAGACCGGCGTCGCGGTGATGCCGCACGTCCTCGGCGCTGCGGGCGATGACGTGGAGCGACCTGCGGCGCGCATCGCCAACACCAAGAAGCTGCTGACGGCCGCGGCCGTCATCATGAGCGGCTACCTGATTTGCTCCAGCCTGGTGACCACCCTCCTGATCCCCGCGGCGGAGTTCGAGGACGGCGGCGAGGCCAACGGCCGCGCCCTTGCCTACCTCGCGCACCGCTACCTGGGCGAAGCCTTCGGCACGGCGTACGACGTCTCGACGATCGCCATCCTGTGGTTCGCCGGGGCCTCCGCGATGGCGGGGATGCTGAACCTGATCCCGCGCTACCTGCCGCGCTACGGCATGTCGCCCGAGTGGGCCGGCGCGGTCCGGCCCCTGGTCGTGGTGCTGACCTGCGCCGCGTTCCTGATCACCTGGATCTTCGACGCCGACGTCGACGCGCAGGGCGGCGCCTACGCGACCGGGGTGCTCGTGCTGATGGTGTCGGCGGCCGTCGCGGTGACGCTCGCGGCGCGCAAGGCGGGCCAGCGGTGGCTGACCGTCGGCTTCGGTGTCATCGCGCTGGTGCTGGGCTACACGCTCTTCGACAACGTCCTCGAGCGGCCCGACGGTGTGAAGATCGGTGGTTGCTTCATCGCCGCGATCATCACCGTCTCGCTGGTGTCGCGGCTCGCGCGTTCGCTCGAGCTGCGCACCACGGAGGTCACCTACGACGCCCGCGCCGAGGCGTTCGTCCGGGACTGCGCGCGCCGGCAGATGAGACTCATCGCCAACGAGCCCGACGGTCGCGACGTCGAGGAGTACCGCGCCAAGATCGTCCAGATCGTCGACGACCACGACCTCCCCGACACCAGCGACCTCGTGTTCATCGAGGTCACCGTCGAGGACTACTCCGACTTCGAGAGCCGGATCGAGGTGCACGGCGAGGTGCTGCACGGCGAGTTCCGCGTGCTCACGGTTCGGGCGTCCTCGATCCCGAACGCGCTCGCTGCGGTGACGCTGGACATCGCGCACCGCACCGGGACCCGGCCGCACATCTACTTCGAGTGGACGGAGGGCAATCCACTCGTGCAGCTGTCACGGTTCCTGCTGTTCGGGGTGGGCGACGTCGCGCCGGTGACCCGCGAGGTGGTCCGCCGCGCCGAGCCGGATCGTGGTCGGCGGCCGCACGTGCACGTGGGCTGACCGGGCCGACCCGGCGCGGCGGACATCCGGCCTAGCCGGCGTTGATCGCTTCCTGCCCGGAGGCGTAGAGGAACACGACGTAGGCCATCGCGTCGGAGTTGATGTCGAGCGCCTCGTGGCTGAGGTTGTCGATGCCGTCGCACTCCGAGTGGTAGCAGGGGTCGTAGGCGACGCCCGCCGTACCTCCCCACTTCGCGGCTTGGGCCGCGGTCTTCACGCCCTCCGCGCCGGTGAACAGGCCGCCCGCAGGGATGCCGTTGAGGATGAACGCCTGGTAGTCGGAGCGGGCGGTGAACGCCGTCGGCTCGGACGGGATGCCGCGCTCGGCGTAGTAGCGCTCGAACAGCGCCTCGATCTCGTCGGACCCGTCGGGACCGACCATGCCGAAGCCCGAGCCGTCACCGTCGTAGATGAACAGTCCGTAGTTGGGCGAGCCGACCATGTCGAAGTTGAGGTACATCTCGATCGCGGAACGCCCCTCGGTGCCAAGGTTGTTGACGTAGTAGTTCGAGCCGACCAGGCCGGCTTCCTCCGCGCCCCACCAGGCGAAGCGCACCTTGTTGGGGAACTCCCTGGTCGCCTTGGCGAGCTGCTCGGCGGTCTCCAGCAGCGCCGCGGAGCCCGAGCCGTTGTCGTTGATGCCTGCGCCCTCGGGGACCGAGTCGAGGTGGGCGCCGGCCATCACGACGTTGGTCGGGTCGCCGGTGCGCGACTCGGCGATCACGTTCTCGGTCTTTGCGGGCGTGCGGGTGACGTCGGCGAAGAGCCGCATCTCGAGGCCGTCGATGCCGGCGAACTCGGCCCCGCGGGCGTAGGTGGTGCTCAACGCGGGCAGCCCGCCGGTGTAGTCGTTGCCCAGGGTCACGGCAGGGATGCCGTTGCGGCTCGCGTCGGTGGTGTTGCCCTGGTTGAAGAACAGCACGCCGACCGCGCCGGCCTCGGCGGCGTTCTCGGCCTTGATCTCGAACGTGCAGTCGCCACGCTGGATCAGGGCGATGTCGCCCGCCGGGAACGTGGCGAAGTCACTGTCCTGGCAGCCACTGGTCGAGGTGTTGCCGAGCCCGAGGGCGATGTCGACGGCCGTGACGCCGGCGGTGACGTCGCCCGGCTCGGAGTGCGGCGTCGCGGCGAAGTCGGTGCCCAGGACGTACGACGTCGGCGTGGGCGCCGTCTGCTCGAGCTCCGAACCGCCCTGGTCCTCGAAGCTGTAGACGTCGAACTCCTGGCGGGTGACGACGTAGCCCGCCGCCTCCATCCGCTGCTCGACGTAGTCGACCGAGGCGTCGTAGCCGGGGGTGCCCGCGGAGCGGGTGCCGCCGTTGGCGGCGGCGATGTCAGCGAAGGCGTACTCGTGCTCCATGACGCCGTCGAGCGTCACGCACTCGAGCAGCTTGCGGACCGAGTCGTTGGTGCGGTTGCACTTCTGGCCGGGCTTGTCGGAGACGCCCGAGCCCGTGGCCGATGAGGCCGGGGTGAAGGCGAGGAGGATGAGTCCGAGGGTGGCAAGAACTGCGATGAGTCCCCGAGAAATTCTCAAGATGAGCTCCCTGTCCGGGGCGCGTCGGGTAGCGCCCGATCCGCCGAATGTAAGCCAGGTCACACATCTTGGGAAGGATCTCTGCGGCCGGACGCCGACCGGGCGATGGCCGGGTGAGTGCGCGGCCATCGGGTATCGCACCCCCATGACCGACGACGATCGGGACCTGCCGACGACCGACCACCCGCTGCACGGCGAGAAGCGGTCCAAGACCGGTCCGCTGCTGATCGTGCTGGGGATCTTCGTGGTCGCCGCGCTGATCTACGCGATCGGGCTCTGGGTCCGCTACAACACCTGAGCCGGCCGCGCTCCCGTGGCCGCGAGCGCGCAGACGCACGCCGCGGCCAGCGCGGCTGCAGCGGCGAGGAAGCCCGGTCCGACGCTGAAGATCGCGAGCAGGCCCAGACCTGCCGCCGGCGCCGTCGCGAGGGCCAGCACGATCGAGGCGGCACGCCGGGAGACGACGAGCGAGACGGCCGCCAGCGCCGGGACCGCCAGCATCGCCACGCTCCAGAACACGACGCGCGCGGCATCGCCGCCGCCCTGGGCGTCGATGACGGAGAGGTAGAGCAGCCAGGTCACGAGCGCGAGGGCGCCGCCGATGGCGGCGAGGACGCGCGAGACGGGCGACATAACCTGATCGTCCGGCCCTGGCGCCCTGGTGGCAACCGGAGTCCGCAACAACTACCTCGGTGAAACGACCGCTCCCTCGGTGCTGTGACCGGTCACAGCACCGAGGGAGCGGATCTAACACTGAGTTACATCAGCGCGCGGGCCGGGGCCTCACGCGGGGAACTTGCCGCCGGAGGCGGCGAGGTCGCGCAGCCACGGGGTGGCCTGGAAGCGGTCGCCGTAGGTGGCAGCTAGCTCATCGGCGCGCTTGAGGAAGGCGTTGAGGCCGATCTCGCCGTCGGCGCCCTCGTAGCCCTGCATGAACTGCGCGGCGCCACCGGTCATCGGCGGGAAGCCGATGCCCATGATCGAGCCGATGTTGGCCGCGGCGGCGGACGTGATGACGCCCTCCTCGAAGCACTTGGCGGTCTCGAGCGCCTCGGCGAACAGCATCCGGTCCTTGATGTCCTGGAGCGGGATCTGCTCCTCGGCCACGGGGAACAGCTCGGCCAGGCCGGACCAGATCGAGAGCCGCTTGCCCGTCTCCTGGTCGTAGTCGTAGAAGCCCGCCTTCCGCAGGCGGCCGGCGCGACCGGCCTCCAGCATCTTCTCGACCACGGCCGAGCCCGGGTGCTCCGTCCACGCGCCGCCGTCCTCGGCGGCGGCCTCGCGGGTCGCCTTGGCGATCTTGGCCATCAGCTCGAGGTTGAGCTCGTCGGAGAGCTGGAGCACCGGTGCGGGGTAGCCCGCCTGGGTGGTGGCCCGCTCGATCGAGTACGGCGCGACGCCCTCGGCGAGCATCGCCATGCCCTCGTTGACCATGTAGCCGATGACGCGCGAGGTGTAGAAGCCGCGCGAGTCGTTGACGACGATCGGCGTCTTCCGGATCAGCTGCACCACGTCGTAGGCACGGGCGAGCGCCTCGTCGGAGGTCTCCTTGCCGCTGATGATCTCGACGAGCGGCATCTTGTCGACCGGGCTGAAGAAGTGCAGGCCGATGAACCGCGGGCGGTCCTCGGCGTTCTCCAGGCCCTCGGCAAGGCCGGTGATCGGCAGGGTCGAGGTGTTGGAGCACAGCAGCGCGTCGGGCGCGAGGTGCGGCAGCACCTCGGCGAAGACCTTGGCCTTGAGGGCGGGGTCCTCGAAGACCGCCTCGACGACTAGGTCGGCGCCCTGCGCGTCGGCGGCGTCGCCGGTCGGGGTGATGCGGTCGAGCAGCGCCTGCGACTTCTCCTCGGTCAGGCGACCGCGGGAGATGGCCTTCTCGTTGAGGCCCTGCGAGTAGGCCTTGCCCTTCTCGGCGTTCTCGACGGAGACGTCCTTGAGGACCACCTCGACGCCGGCGCGGGCGAGCACGTAGGCGATGCCGGCGCCCATCATGCCTGCGCCGAGGACGACGGCCTTGGTGGGCTTCCAGGTCTCGATCCCCTGCGGGCGGAGCGAGCCGGAGTTGATCGCCTGCAGGTCGAAGAAGAACGCCTGGATCATGTTCTTGGCGTTCTGGTTGACGACCAGGTTGGTGAAGTAGCGGGTCTCGATCCGCGAGGCGGTGTCGAAGTCGACCTGTGCGCCCTCGACGGCGGCGCTCATGATGGCGCGGGTCGCGGGGTAGACCGCGCCCTTCGTCTGCTTGCGCAGCAGCGCCGGGAACGCAGGGAGGAAGCCGGCGAGCGCCGGGCTCTTCGGCGCACCGCCGGGCATCTTGTAGCCCGGGGCGTCCCACGGGGAGAGCGCGGCGTCGGGGTTGGCCTTCAGCCACGCCCGAGCGGCCGGGATCAGCTCGCCCTGGGTCGCGACGACCTCGTCGATGACGCCCTTCTCGAGCGCCTTGTCGACGCTGAACTGCGTGCCCTGGAGCAGCACGTCCATCAGCGCGGTCTGCAGGCCCCACTTGCGGACGGCGCGGGTGACGCCGCCGCCGCCGGGCAGCAGGCCGAGGGTCGACTCTGGCAGGCCGATCTTGTAGGAGCCCGCAACGGCGATCCGGTGCTGGGTGGCGAGCGTGATCTCGTAGCCACCGCCGAGGGCGGCACCGTTGATCGCGGAGACGACCGGCTTCGGGAACAGCTCGAGCTTGCGCAGGCTGGCCTTGACGCGCTCGGCCATCTGGAAGATCTCGGGCGCGTTCTCCTTGGTGGCACTGGCCATGCTGTTGAGGTTGCCGCCGGCGAAGAAGGTCTTCTTGGCCGAGGCGATGATCACGCCGGTGACGTCGTCCTGCTCGGCGTACAGGCGGTCGACCACCTGCTCCATCGAGGTGAGGTAGAGGTCGTTCATCGTGTTGGCGCTGGCGGTGGGGTCGTCGAGCGTCAGCGTGACGATGCCGTCGGCGTCCCGCTCGTAGCGCACGGCGGTCTGGGTGTCGGTGCTCATCAGTTGTCTCTTCCTTCTCTCAGACCGGTCAGACCAGCTCGACGATGGTCGCGATGCCCATGCCGCCGCCGACGCAGAGCGTCGCGAGGCCGCGGCGCAGGTCGCGCCGCTCGAGCTCGTCGATCAGGGTGCCGAGGATCATCGCGCCGGTGGCGCCGAGCGGGTGGCCCATGGCGATCGCGCCGCCGTTGACGTTGGTGATGTCGTGGCTGATGCCCATGTCGCGCATGAACCGCATGGCGACGGCGGCGAACGCCTCGTTGATCTCGAAGAGGTCGATGTCCGAGACCTCGAGGCCGGCGACCGCGAGCGCCTTGCGGGCAGCCGGGGCGGGGCCGGTCAGCATGATGACCGGGTCGGCGCCGGACACGGCGGTGGCGACGATCCGGGCCCGCGGCGTGAGGCCGAGGTCGGTGCCCGCCTGCTCGGAACCGATCAGCGTGAGCGCGGCGCCGTCGACGATGCCGGAGGAGTTGCCGGCGTGGTGGACGTGGTTGATCTTCTCGAGCCAGTGGTACTTCTCCAGCGCGACGTCGTCGAAGCCGGCGTCGGCGCCGATGCCGGCGAAGGACGGCTTGAGGCCGGCGAGGCCCTCGACGGAGGTGTCGGGGCGGATGGTCTCGTCGCGGTCGAGCACGGTCAGGCCGTTGATGTCCTTGACCGGCACGAGGGCGCCGTCGAAGTAGCCGTTGGCCGACGCCTTCGCGGCGCGGTGGTGGGACTCGGCGGCGTAGGCGTCGACGTCCTCGCGGTCCCAGCCCTCGACCGTGGCGATCAGGTCGGCGCCGATGCCCTGGGGCACGAAGCTGGTGCCGAAGGCGGTGCGCGGGTCGGTGGCCCAGGCGCCGCCGTCGGAGCCCATCGGGACGCGGCTCATCGACTCGACGCCGCCGGCGACGATCAGGTGCTCGAACCCGCCGCGCACCCGGCCGGCGGCCTGGTTGACGGCCTCGAGGCCGGAGGCGCAGAACCGGTTGAGCTGCACACCCGCCACGGTCTCGGGGTAGCCCGCAGCCAGCGCCGCGGTCTTGGCGATGTCGCCGCCCTGGTCGCCGATCGGGCTCACGACGCCGAGGACGACGTCGTCGACCCGGTTCGTGTCGAGGCTCGGGTTGCGCGCCTCGAGCTCGTGGAGCAGGCCGACAGCGAGGTCGACGGGCTTCACCTCGTGGAGGGAGCCGTTGGCCTTGCCCTTGCCGCGCGGCGTGCGCAGGTGGTCGTACACGAATGCTTCTGCCATGACCGTCCTCTAACTCGGATCGCGGCGACGGGAAGTGTGCCGCGCGTGGAAGTGGCTGCCACGATTGTGACACCATTACTGTCATGGTCAAGGGCGAGGGTCGTGCGACGGAGGTCACACCGGGTGGCGGGCGCTCCGGCGACGGGGCGCGGAAGGGCGACGGTTCCGACCGGCTGCTGACGCTGGCCGAGCTCACCGAGCGGGTCGGCATCACGGTGCGGACCGTGCGCTTCTACACGACCAAGGGCCTGCTGCCGCCGCCGATCCGGCGCGGCCGCTCGGGCTACTACAGCCCCCAGCACGTGGCGCGGCTCGAGCTCGTCCAGGAGCTGCAGAGCCACGGGTTCACCCTGTCGGCGATCGAGCGGTACGTCGCCGGCATCCCTGCCGACGCGACGCCGGAGGACATCGCGCTGGCGCGCACCATGCTCGCGCCGTGGCAGTCCGACCTCCCGGTCGAGATGGACCACGCGCAGCTCGAGACCAAGGCCGGGCGCCCGCTCTCCGACGACGACGTCGCCACGATGCAGGCGCTCGGCGTGCTGCGCAGGCGCGGCTCGTCGTACCTCGTCGCGGGCAACCAGCTCGCGATCGGCGTACGGCTGCTGGAGCTGGGGTTCCCCCGCGAGGTCGCCGTCGCGGCCGCGACCGTCTACCGCGAGCACGGCGAGCAGATGGCCAAGGAGCTCTACGACGTCATCCAGGAGAAGCTCGCGCCGCTCTACGACGACCCGCAGTCCGAGCACTTCCGCGAGGTCATGGAGCGGCTCAAGCCGCTGTCGGTCGGCGGTCTGGTCTCGGCCTACGAGGCCGCCGTGGCCCGCGCGGCCCGGAGGCCGCGCCGGCGCTAGCCTCAGCGCATCCCGGCGCTGAACGAGGCGGCGCTGTGGCCGCCGCCGGAGCCGGTACGGCGCCGCGCCGAGCCGGCGCTCGAGCTGCCGCCGCGACGCCGGCCGCCCTGGCCGCCGCCGGACTTGGCGCCGCCGGACTTGGCGCCGCCGGAAGCGGACTGCTGGGTCCGCTGCTGGCCGCCCTTGCCGCCCTGCGCCCGGCCCTTCTGACCCGAGGACTTGCCGCGCGAGCCGTTGCCGCGGCCCCGGCCGCCGGAGCGGCCGCCACCGTTGGAGCCACCATCGGTGACCACGACCAGCCCGCCGGGCCGCTCGCGCTCGCCCGGGGCGAGCTCCTTCAGCACCGGGTGGCTGGAGTCGGCGAGCCGGGTGGTGGTCGGGCGGATGCCCGCGGCGCGGGTGAGTGCGCGGACGTCGGAGCGCTGGTCGTCGGTCATCAGCGTCACGACGGTGCCCGCGGCGCCGGCGCGCGCCGTACGGCCGGAGCGGTGCAGGTAGGCCTTGTGCTCGGCCGGCGGGTCGGCGTGCACGACCAGCGCGACGTCGTCGACGTGGATGCCGCGGGCGGCGATGTCGGTGGCGACGAGGGTCGTCGCGCGGCCCTCGTGGAACGCCTCCATGTTGCGGGTCCGGGCACCCTGGCTCAGGTTGCCGTGCAGCTCGACGCTCGGGACGCCGTTCTTGTTGAGCTGCCGCGCGAGGGCCTTGGCGCCGTGCTTGGTGCGGGTGAAGACGACCGTGCGGCCGGGGGCCGAGGCGAGGTCGACGAGCACCGGCAGCCGCAGCTCGCGCGTCACGTGGAGGACGTGATGGTCCATCTTGGCGACGGGCGACTGGGCGGAGTCGGCCTCGTGCACCACCGGCTGGCTGAGGAACCGCTTCACGAGCACGTCGATCGCGTTGTCGAGCGTGGCGGAGAACAGCATCCGCTGGCCGCCCTTGGGCGTCCGGTCGAGGAGCCGGCGGACGGCCGGCAGGAAGCCGAGGTCGGCCATGTGGTCGGCCTCGTCGAGCACGGTGATCTCGACGGCCAAGAGGTCGCAGTGGCCCTGGCCGATGAGGTCCTCGAGCCGGCCCGGGCAGGCGAGGACGATGTCGACGCCGCGGCGCAGCGCGGACACCTGCGGGCCCTGGCCGACGCCGCCGAAGACGGTGGTCGTGCTCAGGCCGGCGGCCTTCGCGAGCGGCTCGAGGGTCGCCTGGATCTGGCTGACCAGCTCACGGGTGGGCGCGAGGATCAGCGCACGCGGCCGCTTGGGCGCCGGGCGCCGTGCCGACTGGGTGAGCCGCGCGACGACCGGGAGGCTGAAGGCGTAGGTCTTGCCGGAGCCGGTGCGGCCGCGGCCGAGCAGGTCCTTGCCGGCGAGCGAGTCGGGCAGCGTCGCGGCCTGGATGGGCGTGGGGACGGTGATGCCGGCGGCGTCGAGGACGGTCACCAGCGGGGCGGGCACGCCGAGGTCGGCGAAGCTCGTGGTCATGTCTGTGTTTCTCTCCGGGCGCGGAGCGCACACGCGTGCAGTCGGCGGACCCTGGTCGGCGTCTCGCCGTTGCTGTCCTGTCGGCGACAGGAGCGGAGAAGCGGGGTGCCTCCTGCGTGAGGAGGGCGCGGTCGCTGCGAGGCGTCGCGCGGGATCTGGGGCAAGACTGGCCAGATCAGTGGCTCCAGCCTACGGGGTCAACATCCGCAGCGGTGAATCCTCGGCACATCCATCGCGGGTGATTCGGCACACCATGGCGGCGGATTCGACCGACCATGGCGGCGGATTCGACGGACCATGAGGGCGGATTCGACCAGCCATGAGGGCGGATTCGGCCCTCACTCCGCCTGGACGGCGGCCCCGCGCTCGATGAGCCCGTCCACGTCGGCGATCCCCCACGCGGTGAGCGCCTCGCGCGTGTGCAGCCCGGGTTGGGCGGCGGGAGGGAGCCCGAGGCTCGCCCCGGTGCGGGAGAACCGGGGCGCGGGCTGGGGCTGCACGAAGCCCTCGTGCTCGACGAAGATCTCGCGGGCCTTGACGTGCGGGTGGCTGGGCGCCTCGCTCATCCGGAGGATCGGCGCGACGCAGGCGTCGGTGCCGTCGAAGATCGCGCTCCACTCGTCGCGGGTGCGCTCCTTGAACTTCGCGGCGATCAGGTCGCGCAGCTCGTCGTACGTCGCGAGGTCGTAGCGGTCGGGCGCGACGTCCTTGATGCCGAGCAGCTCGACGAACTGGTCGTAGAACTGCGGCTCCAGTGCGCCGACGGACATGTGCTCGCCGTCGGCGGTCTCGTAGATGTCGTAGTAGGGCGCGCCGCCGTCGAGCAGGTTGCTGCGGCGCTTCTCCTGGAACGTGCCGGCGCCGAGGAACGCGGCGGTCATCGTGTTGAGGTGGGCGGTGCCGTCGACGATCGCCGCGTCGACCACCTGGCCCTCGCCCGAGACCCGAGCCTCGAGCAGGGCGGCGAGGATGCCGATCACGAGGTACGTCGAGCCGCCGCCGAAGTCGCCCACGAGGTTGGCGGGGAACTGCGGCTTCTCCGGCACCTGGCCGAGTCCGTGCAGGGTGCCGGTGATCGCGATGTAGTTCATGTCGTGGCCGGCTGCGTGCGCCCACGGGCCGTCCTGGCCCCAGCCGGTCATCCGCCCGTAGACCAGGCGCGGGTTGCGCTCGCGGCAGGCGTCGGGCCCGAAGCCCAGCCGCTCGGCGACCCCGGGACGCATGCCCTCGACGAGCACGTCGGCGTCGGCGACCAGGTCGAGGACCGTGGCGACGGCCTCCGGGGTCTTGAGGTCGAGCGCGACGCTCGGGCGGCCGCGGTTCATCAGGTCGTGCGGGCCGCCGGTGAGCATCTGCCCGCCGGGCCGCTCGATCCGGATCACGTCGGCGCCGAGGTCGGCGAGCGTCATGCACGCGTGCGGACCCGGGCCGATGCCGGCGATCTCGACGACCTTGATGCCCTTCAGCGGGCCGGTGCCCTGACCCAGCGCGTACGTCATGGGCCGATCATGACACAACTACTGTCACGGTCGGCAGGGTGATCAGCCCGGCTCGACGATCTCCCGGAGCTCGAAATGCATGGGGTCGGTGTAGCTCCAGTCGCCGCCCCAGGCGAAGCCCCAATACTTGAAGATCGCGACGACCTCCGGGTGCATCTGCCCGACCGTGCCGCGCTGGTTCTCCAGGGAGTTGATGTCGATGGCCAGGCCGAACGAGTGGTTGGAGAGGGTCGTCGTACCGGCGATGAAGCGGGGGTAGTAGCAGCCCGCCGTCTGGTAGACCTCCTCGCCCAGGCCCCGCCGCTGCACCTCGGCGAGCGCGGCCTTGAGCTGCGGCATCATGTACTTGTTGCACGTGAGCTGGCCGAGCAGCGGCACCGTCTCCGTGACGATGTGCTCCCGCACCCACTGAGCTTCCGGCTGCACGCGGCCGCCGCCGATGGGGGTGTAGCGGAAGGTCCCGACCGCGTCGGCGTACGTGCCGACCGGGACGACCGACTGGAAAGTGCCGGGATCGATGCCGGTCTCGGCCACGATGTCGAGATCGGTGATCGAAAGCTCCGGAGCGAACTTCTGGATCGCCTCGCGCACCAGCTGCGGTGCCTTCGAGCCGGTGTGGATGAGCAGCGCGTTGCCCTGCGGGAGTCCCAGCTCCTCGCCCCAGGGCTCGTTGACGATCATGTCGACGTTGCCGATCTGCTGCTCCCACAGCGCACCGACGTGGATCTCTTGCACCTGTTCACCCGTGCCGATCGGCAGGTACTTCTCCTCGTCCATCGGCAGGCGCCCTGCCCCGACCGCGGGTACGGAAATCTCGCCCGCCGCGATCCGCTCCCACTGCGCCGGGAAGGTCTTGGCGCCGAGGTCGAACCGCCGAAACGTCTCCGGGTCGACGGCCGCGATGTTGTACCACTTGGACTCGAGCGAGACCTGGCCGAGAGAGAACTGCTCGGACGCCAGCACGCCCTTGTCGCCGTCGATCTTCACGGCCTGGATCTGCTCGACGAGGTCCTCCGGCAGGGTCTCGTCGCTGACGACGAGCAGGTCGTCGCCGTACAGCGGGCTGCCCAGCGGCCCCGGCGGCTCCACCGTCGGGCGGATCCGGTCGGAGGGTTCCGGCACGCCGGAGGAGGTGGTGCCGTGGGAGCCGGCGGCGTTGGTCGGGTCGTCCGGGTGCTCGGGCTCCTCGGAGCCGCCGCAGGCAACGCTGATGAGCGCGACCGCGGCCAAGGCCGCGACGCGCGCGCTCCGGTGCGCTGCCCCCATCTGTCCCTTCCTCCCAGGGTCGAGAGTAGTTCGGAACCCTAGGAGATGTGTCTTCCCCGCGACGCCCCGTCTCAGTCGTCCCGGAGGCTAGGACTCCTCGCCGATCACCCGCGCGGCGATCCACGCGATGTCGTCGGCGGTGGTCACCGGGTCGCCGCCGGGCTGCATGACGTGGGAGAGCACCAGGCGGATCACCATGTCGATCGCCGCGTCCAGGCGGTCGTCGGGGATGTTGATCTCGTAGCCCTGGATCCGCTCCAGGACGACCTGCTTCGCGCCCTCCATGAGGAACTGCGCGTGGGTCGTCAGGAGCGGCAGCAGCTCGGTGTCGGCCCCGTGGGTCGCGGAGACCACGGCGTGCAGCAGCGCGTTGTCCTCGGCGTACTTGAGCACCCGGCGGGCCGAGTCGCGCAGCGCCTGGACCAGGTCGTCAGGGTTCTCGTCGAAGGAGCGCTTCACGCCGGCGAGGAAGCGGTCGAGCTCCCGCAGGACCACGGCCTCGGCGAGGTCGGCCTTGGTGCCGATCTCGTTGTAGACCGTCTGCCGGCTGACGCCGACGTCGTCGGCGAGCCGGGCCATGGTGACCCGGGCCCAGCCCTCGGTGGTGAGGACGGTGCAGGCGGCGTCGAAGAGCCGGTCGCGCAGCGGAAGCGCGGCCGGCTCCACGAGCTCCCACGGGCGTGCCGTCACGTCGGGGAGGATAGCCATCGTCGGTGTCTTTTCCGGAACCGTCAGTCGGCGAGCGTCAGGGCCAGCACGGGGCAGGCCTGGACGGCGGCGTAGACGTGGGCCCGGTCGGACTCCGGGGGGTTCTCGTCGAGGACGTTGACCAGCTCCTCGTCCTCGTCGACCTCGAAGTAGTCGTTGGCCATGGCCTCGCACATGCCGAGGCCCTCGCACTTGTCGAGATCAGCGACGATCTTCATGGGGTCAGGCCTCCGCCTTCTCGGGATCGAACGGGATGAAGTCTGCCTTGTCGCGCACGCCGCAGTCGGGGCAGAACCAGTCCTCGGGGATGTCGGCCCACGCCGTGCCGGCGGGGAAGCCCTGGTGCTCGTCACCCGCGGCGACCTCGTAGGTGTAGCCGCAGCCGGGGCACCGCGCGGCGAGGATCTCGCCCTCGTGGTTCTGCAGCCACAGGTCCTCGTGCTGTACGTGGGTCTCCGGCGGCGGGAACTTGGCGAGGTACTTTGCCTCCTTGCCCGGCTTGATGTTGGCGAGGGTGACGTCGCCGTCGAGGTGCTCGACCACGCGGTGGTCCATCACCTTGCGCCACAGCGGCGGGATCAGGGCGAGGTTGATCATCCCGGCGTAGCCGGTCGGGAGGGCCGGCGACTCCTTGAAGTCACGCAGCGCCTGATAGCGCCGGGTCGGGTTGGCGTGGTGGTCGCTGTGCCGCTGCAGGTGGTACAGGAAGATGTTGGTGACGATGTTGTTGCTGTTCCAGCTGTGCATCGGCAGCACCCGCTCGTAGCGCTGCTTTGGTCCGACCTTCTGGCGCTTCATGCCGTAGTGCTCGAGGTAGTTGACGATCTCCAGCAGGGAGAAGCCGCACACGATCGTGATCGCGGCGTAGGGAAGGACCTCCCAGCCGAACAGAGCGACGAAGGAACCCCACAGCACGACCGACATCGCCCAGGCGTTCAGCACGTCGTTGCTCAGGTGGAACGGGTGGGTGCCCTTGCGGCGGAAGCGCTTGGCCTCGACCTCCCAGGCGCTCTTGAGCGAGCCGATGACGGTCCGCGGCCAGAACTCGTAGAAGTTCTCGCCGAGGCGCGAGCTCGCGGGGTCCTCGGGGGTCGCGACGCGGACGTGGTGGCCGCGGTTGTGCTCGATGTAGAAGTGGCCGTAGAACGTCGGCGCGAGCGTGATCTTGGCGAGCCAGCGCTCGACCGACTCCTTCTTGTGACCCAGCTCGTGGGCGGTGTTGATGCCGATGCCCACGATGGCGGCGATCGAGAATGCCCACAAGGCCCGGATCCACCAGTCGGTCGGCATCGTGGCGTTGTCGTAGAGGCCGCCGAGATTCGCGTCGCCCCAGGCGCCGGCGCCGACCCAGTCGAGGACCTGGCGGACCGGGTTGTGGCCCATCAGGATGTCGAACCCGCCGAGGAGAACGATGTACATCAACGGGATGTACATGAACACGACCCACCGGTAGTACTTGTCGTTCTCCAGCGCCTCGATGACCTCGTCCGGCGGGTTGGAGCTGTCACGGCCGAAGGCCAGGTCGAAGATCGGGATGATCCCGTTGACCAGCAGCGGCCCGACGAGCGCGAAGCCCCACCAGCCGCCGGTCGCGAGGTAGAGGAGGGCGAAGGCCACCCCGAACCCGGGCACCATCAGGCCCCAGAGCCACAGGTAGCGCTTCTTGTCCTTCCAGATCTCGGTGGTGCCTTCGGGGACGGACTTGCCGTATTCCTCGGGGTTGACGCTTGAGGTCGTCATCGAGCTCACTGCCCTTCCATCGAACGTTTGACAAGACGTTACGATCTGTAAAGGCGGTTTGACAAGACCTAGCGAGTTGTAAAGTTGGAGACGTCCAGATCCTGAGCGGCGCCGACCTCGCTCCCGGGCACCGCACGGAGGCCGAGCACGGCGGTCACCAGGTTGGCGACGTCGCCGTTGCGCACCGGCTGCGGACCGTCGTACGACGGACGGCCGCCGCCCGGGTCGGCGTAGTCGGGGTTCAGGCCGTAGAGGTCCCCCACCGCGACGCCCGCGCCCCAGACGACGAACGGGACCGTGTAGTCCGCCGGGGCGGCCGGGTCCTCGTGGTGGCGGGTGCCGGGCACGCCGCCGTGGTCGGCCGTGACCACGACCACCATCTCGTCGGCGAGGTCGGGGTCGCCGGTGATGGCCTCGACCAACCGGCCGATCTCGGCGTCCGCGGCCGCGACCGCGGCGTCGTACGGCGCCGATCCCCAGCCGGTGAGGTGGCCCGCCAGGTCGGGGCCGCGGAGGTGGAGGAACGTCAGGTCGGTGCCCTCGCGCACCTCGGCGAGCGCGCGGTCGGTGAGCGCCGACTCGTCGCCGGCGATCACCAGGTCGTCGATCGTGCCCGGCCAGGAGCGGTCCCAGGTGACGAACTTCGACTTCCCCGCCAGCACCGCGCTGCTGCCGCCCGCCCCGTCGACCACGGAGAAGACCGACGAGACGCCCGGAGCGGCCCGGCCGGCGCGCTCGGAGTTCCAGTCGACGCCGTGCCCGCCCGCGCTCGCGTCGATCCGCTCGCCGGTGACCATGCTCGTGTGGTTGGGCAGGGTGACGGTCTGCTCGTAGGCCGTGCGTGCGTTCAGGGTGCCCGCGCCCTCGGTGAGCAGGCGGCTCACCGTCGGGGTGGCGTCGGGCGCGACCGCCCACGACGCGAGGCCGTCGACCGACACGACGAGCACCCGCGCGTCGTCGGGGATCCCCGTGCCTGCGAGCTCCTCGGCCCGGTCGCCGAGCTCCCGGTCGCCCTCCGTCGACTGCCCGCCGGGGTCGTCGCTGGAGTCCTCCGCGGCCGTGCTGGTGGTCTCGCCGGGCGCCCCGCTCGAGGCGCTCGGACCAGGGTCGCGGGCGGCCGGCTCGTCACCGCCGGCGAGCCAGAGCACGCCGCCCAGCACGAGCGCCAGTACGACGACCGCTGCCACCGCCGCGGCGAACCACCGTCCCGAGGCGGGGTTCGCGTCAGCAGGCACCCGCCAAGGCTAGGCACTGCCAGGTTGGTCGAGTAGTCCGAGAGCCGCTAGGCGAGGACGTATCGGGACCCCTGTCAGCTGACCGGGAGCTCGGCCCCCGAGACGACCGGCAGCTCGGCGTACCCGCGGAGCACCCGGGTGCCCCGCCGCACCGGCGTGCCGGCGACGCGGAGGTCGGGGAAGCGCTCGTAGAGCATCCGCAGGCCGGCGGTCGCCTCGAGCCGCGCGAGGCTGGCGCCGACGCAGTAGTGGATGCCGGCCGAGAACGACAGGTTCTCCCCCGCGTTGGGGCGGGCGACGTCGAACCGGGCGGGGTCGTCGAAGACGTGGGGGTCGCGGTTGGCGGCCGAGAGGTAGACGAGGATCGCCTCGCCCTCCGCCACCCGCTCGCCCGCGACCTCGGTGTCGCGCATCGCGGCCCGCATCGTCAGCTGGACCGGCGACTCGTGGCGCAGCACCTCCTCGACGGCGTTGGGCCAGCCCTCGGGGTCGGCCTGGAGCGCACGGAGCTGGTCGGGGTGCTGGTCGAGCAGCGCGACGGCGTTGCCGATCAGGTTGACGGTGGTCTCGAAGCCGGCGCCGAGCACGAGCAGGCCGACGGCGTGCACCTCGACGTCGGTGAGCTGCTCCTCCCCGCGGGCGGCGCTCTGCTGCTGGTCGAGCAGGAGCTGGCTCATCAGGTCGTCGCCCGGGTCGCGGCGCAGCCGCTCGAGGTGGTGCGCGAACCAGGCGTGCATCTCGCGCAGGGCGGCGGACGCCGTACGGAACTGGCTCCAGCTCAGCCCCGGGTCGAGGGTGACGGCCGCGTGGTTGCCCCACTCGAGCACCAGCTCGCGCTCGGACTCGGGGATGCCGAGCAGGTCGGCGATGACGGCGACCGGGAGCTGCGCGGCGTAACGGTCGACCAGGTCGAAGGCGACCGGCTCGCCCGGCCGCACCGAGGCCGTGAGGTCGTCGAGCAGTCGCTCCGCGACGCCCGTCACCCGGTCGGACATCCGGCCGACCTTGCGCGCGGTGAACGAGCGGGCCACGAGCTTGCGGTAGCGGGTGTGCTGGGGCGGGTCGACGACGAGCATCGACGGCGGGTCGACCGGCGAGAGGGTGTCGTCCTCGCGCGCGAGCGCGTGCAGCCGACGCAGCGGCGCGGGCAGCTCGGCCAGTCCGGCGCCGGTGCCGAAGTCCTCGCTGCGCAGGATCGCGTTGCCGACCTCGTGGTCGACGGTGCCGCCGATGAAGCCGTTGCGGACGAGGCGACCCTGCGACCGCAGCTCCTCGTAGGCGGCGTACGGCTCGGCGATCAGCTCCGGGTCGGTGGCGAGGCGGGCGATCAGGTCGCCTCCCGCCGCCCCCTTGCGGAGGAACCGGCGCTGCAGGCCGTGCGCGATCGTCCATGCGGCGAAGTCGCGCGCGGTCCCGACGGGACGGGCGTTCTTGAAATCAGGCAACGACACGGTCCCCACCCTGCTCGGCCGCCGCCATGGAGTCCAGCACCCGCAGCACGCCCCGGGTGCGCTCGAGCAGCCGCGGCCGCAGCTCCTCGATGACCGCCTCCGGGAGGTCGGGGTCGAGCTGGGCGTCGCGGGCGAGCTTGAGGCGGTAGCGCAGCAGCGTCAGCAGTCCGGCCCGGTCGCCGAACAGCTCGGCGTACTCCTCCGACCACGGCAGGGTCACCGGTCGGTCGCCGCGAGCCGCCTCGCCGAGCCAGGTCTCGATCTCGCGCAGCGCCCGCCAACGGCGGTGGGTCTCGTTCCACGTCATCGGGGATCACGTCCTTCTGCTGGGGTGCCTCGAAACTAGGCGCCCGTACGGCGACCGCGCATCGTGCGGGAGCAGGCACCTGGGCGCGGTCGGCGTACGACCGTGGTAGCAAACCGGCGACCTGCCGGGGACGGATGACGGCGGCCCGGCTGCTCCCTACATTGGAGGGCATGGTGGGCAAGCTCAGGCGGCGGATCGAGGCGAACTGCCTCGCGCACGGCCTGCTCTACCCGTGGTGGGTGCCGGTCGTCGGGTTCGCCGGGCAGGTCGTGATCGTGGTGATCGCGCTCGCCCTCCGCGACGCCCTGTGGGCACCGCAGCCGGTCACGCTGACCCTGCTGCTCGTGCTCGTCGCGCCGTTCGTGCAGATCGGCCTGAGCCGGTGGCTGCCGTGGCCGCTGGACGCCCTCGGCGCGGTCGTCGCCTCGACGTGGCTGATGTGGCTCCCGCCCGACTCCGGCGGCTCCGTGCTGATCGACGCGGCCCCGGCGCTTCTCGCCTTCGCCACTGCCGAGACGACCGCCCGCGACGGCCTGCGGCCCGGTGCGGTCATGGCCGGCCTGTCGTTCGCGCTCATCGGCTTCGCCAACGCCGGCCCCGGCGTCGTGGCCGCCCCGGTGCACTTCCTCGACATCGTGCTCGGCTTCGTGATCGGGGCGATGCTGCTGTACCAGATGCGGGCGCTCGCGGCCGAGCGGCGTGCGCGGGAGCGCGCCTGGGAACAGGCCACCGCGGCCGAGCGCAACCGGATCGCACGCGAGATCCACGACCTCGTCGCCCACTCGCTCAGCGTCACCCTCCTGCACATCACCGGCGCCCGGCACGCGCTGCGCGACGTCGGTGAGTCCGAGGCGGACGCGGCCGACGCCGTCGACGAGGTCGACGCGGCGCTCGCGGACGCCGAGCGGGTCGGACGCCGCGCGATGGCCGACATCCGGCGCACGGTGAGCGCGATCGCCGACGGCCCCGAGCCGCGGCAGTCGCTGCCGTCGGCGGGCGACATCGCCGCGCTCGTCGACGAGCTCGACGCCGCCGGGCTGGACGTGGAGTACGCCGAGAGCGGTGACGCGTCCGCTCTTCCCGACGCCGCGGGCCTGGGGCTCTACCGGATCGCCCAGGAGTCGCTGGCCAACGTCGCCAAGCACGCGCCCGGCAACGTCGCCCGGGTGCGCCTCAGCTTCGCCCGTGGCGGCGCCCGGCTCACCGTGAGCAACCCGCTCGCCGGCGTCGCCCCGCGCCGCCCGGGCGACGACGTGGGCTCCGGCCTCGCGGGCATGCACGCCCGCGCCGAGCAGCTCGGGGCCACCCTGACCGCGGGGCCGGTCGGCGAGGACTGGGTCGTCGACGTTCGCCTGGGCTCCGCGTTCCGCGGGGTCGAGCTGCCCTGCGGTCGCACGATCGGTACGCCGGCCGCGGCCACCGGAGCGGCCACGTGACCGCGGCGGACCAGGTCCAGCCGGTGCGGGTGGTGCTGGTCGACGACCAGGAGCTGGTGCGCTCGGGCCTGCGCCGGATCCTGCGCCGGCGCGACGGCTTCGAGATCGTCGCCGAGTGCGCCGACGGCGCGGAGCTGCCCGGGGCGCTCGCGGCCCTCGAGGCCCCGGCCGACGTCGTGCTCATGGACCTCCGGATGCGCGACGTCGACGGCATCACGGCGACCGAGCGGCTCCGTGCGGATCCCGACGCCCCCGCCGTACTGGTGCTGACGACGTTCGACGACGACGCGATGCTCTCGGGAGCGCTGCGCGCCGGCGCGGTCGGCTTCCTGCTCAAGGACTCCTCGGCCGACGACCTGATCCGCGCGGTGCGCGCGGTCGCGAACGGCGACGGGTGGCTCGACCCCGCAGTCACCTCGCGGGTGCTGCGCGACTACCGCAGCGCACCGGCCGCGCCGGCGGCCGCCGTCCCGGACACCGGGCTCACCACCCGCGAGGTCGAGGTGCTGCGCGCCATCGCCGCGGGCCACACCAACAGCGAGATCGCCGCAGCGCTGGTCATCTCCGAGCTCACGGTGAAGAGCCACATCGGCCGGATCTTCACCAAGCTCGGCCTGCGCGACCGCGCGGCCGCGATCGTCTACGCCTACGACCACGGGCTGGCGACACCGGCTCCTTCGTAGGCGGTGGGGCGGGCCAGTGACGACCGTCACAAAGTTGCACCCGTCGCGCTAATGGTGCAAACTTGCACTCGTGACTGAGACGGTGCATCGACGCGAGGCGCGGCGGGTGGAGACCACCCACCGCCTGCGTCGCCGCGCCCTGGAGCTCACCCGCGACAAGGGGTTCGACGGCTGGACCATGGACGACCTCGCCGCGAGCGCCGAGGTGTCGCGGCGGACGGTGTTCAACTACTTCGACTCCAAGCTCGACGTGGTGCTCGGCCCCGACCACGAGCCGCCGGCGGAGGCGCTGGCGGCGTTCGTCGCCAAGCGGCCCACCGGCGACCTGGTCGACGACATGGCGGCGCTGGCCGTCGAGGTCATCCAGGAGAAGCAGACCGAGCTCGACCTGGTGATGCTCGCGCGCGCGGTGATCCTCACCGAGCCGCACCTCGTCGCCCTCGTGCACGAGCGGTTCGAGGCCAAGATGACCGACCTGGTCGATCTCATCATCCAGCGCGAGGGCGAGGACTACGGGCGCGCGCAGGCCGAGCTCGCCGTACGCCTCATCGTCACCGTCTTCGACACCGCGCTCAGCCGGATCGACCCCGCCGAGCCCAAGCCGATCGACGACCACATCGCCGACGCGGTCATCGACGCCCGCCGGCTGTTCGCCCGCACCACCTGAGGCACCCGCACCACCAGCAACGCCCCCGGCCGGACACCCCGGCATCCATCCCCAGGACCAAGGAGACCCCGATGGCCCGCCTGCTCTACAAGCTGGGCAGCACAGCGTTCCGGCGCTGGTACTACTTCCTCGCCGCGTGGATCGCCGTCTTCGCGGCGGTCGCCACCGTCGCCGTCGCCTTCTCGAAGCCGATGTCCGACGAGTTCACGATCCCCGGCATCCCCTCCGAGGAGGCGGCGGACCTCCAGCAGGAGCTCTTCCCCGAGGCTGGTGACGCGTTCGACGACGCCACCGTCAACGTCGTCGTCGCCGCGCCCGAGGGCCACACGCTCGACGAGCCCGCCTACACCGCGGCCATCGAGGACCTCATCGAGGCGATCCCCGAGCTGCCGCAGATGAACGAGGACCCGGCCGCCAACCCAGGCCTGGTCGACCCGAACGTCGCGGCCGCCAACGCGCCGCCGGCCTTCAGCCCGCTCTCGGAGGACGGCCGCATCGGCATCCTCAGCTTCGAGTGGGACGTCGAGACGCCCGCGGACCTCGAGGTCACCTCGATCGAGGAGCTCGAGCAGCTGCTCGACGACACCACCGACGAGACCGGCCTGGTCGCCGAGGCCAACGGTCCCGGCATGGCCGCGATGACGCCGCCGGGCGGCACCGCCGAGCTGATCGGCATCGGCATCGCGCTGGTCGTGCTGCTGCTGACGTTCGGCTCCGCCATCGCCGCGGGCATGCCGATCATCACGGCGCTCTTCGGCGTCGCTCTCGGCATGCTCGGCATCACCGGCATGACCGCGTTCATGGACATCGGCTCGAGCACCCCGATGCTCGCGACGATGATCGGCCTCGCGGTCGGCATCGACTACACCCTGTTCATCCTCGCCCGCTACCGCACCGAGCTGCACCACACCGACGACCGCGCCCACGCCGCCGGCATCGCGGTCGGTACGGCGGGCTCGGCCGTCGTGTTCGCGGGCCTCACCGTGCTCATCGCGCTCTCGGCGCTGGCCGTCGTGCGGATCCCGTTCCTCACCGCGATGGGCCTGGCCGCGGCGGCCACCGTGCTGATCGCGGTGCTGGTCGCGCTGACGCTGCTGCCCGCGCTCCTCGGCCTGCTGAAGTCGTGGACGTTCCGCGGCCGGGTGCGCCGCTACACCCCGGCTCGCGACGAGCACGGCCGGGTGCACAACAACGGCGTGCGCTGGGCCCGGCTGCTCGGCAAGGCGCCGCTCGCGTTCGTCGCCCTGGTGATCGTCGGCCTCGGCGTCCTCGCCGTACCGATCAAGGACATGTACCTCGCGTTCCCGACCGACAGCACCGCGCCGGCCGACACCACCCAGCGCCAGGCGTCCGACCTGATGTCGGAGGCGTTCGGCCCCGGTCGCGAGGGCCCGCTGCTGGTCGTCGTCGACGGCCGGGACATCGCGTCCGACGAGGAGCGCCAGCAGGCGTTCGACGACGTCACCGCGTGGGCGGCCGGACAGGACGACGTCCAGGACGCGACGCTGGTCGCGACCAACGCCCCGCTCGGCGAGGACGGCGCGCCGACCGGCGTCGGCACCGGCGCGATGATCCAGGTCACGCCGGCGTCGGGACCCGACGAGCCGGAGACCCTCGACCTGCTCGACGCGCTCCGCGACGGGCAGTCCGGCATCGAGGAGCAGACCGGCACGACCACGGGCGTCACCGGCCTGACGGCGATCACGACCGACGTCTCCGACCGGCTGAACGGGGCGCTGCCGCTCTACCTCGCCGTGGTCATCGGGCTGGCGTTCGTGCTGCTGGTGCTCGTGTTCCGCTCGATCCTGGTGCCGCTGACCGCCACCCTGGGCTTCCTGCTCTCGGTGCTGGCGACGCTGGGCGCGACGGTCGCGATCTTCCAGGAGGGCGCGTTCGGGATCTTCGAGGGCCAGCCGATCGTGAGCTTCATGCCGATCTTCCTGATCGGCATGGTGTTCGGCCTCGCGATGGACTACCAGGTGTTCCTGGTGACCCGGATGCGGGAGGCCCACGTGCACGGGCTCACCACCCGCGAGGCCGTCGTCGACGGCTTCCGCAACTCGGCCCGGGTCGTGACCGCCGCGGCGACGATCATGATCGCGGTGTTCGCGGGCTTCATGCTCGAGGACGACGCCGTCGTGAAGTCGATGGGCTTCGCGCTCGCCGCGTCGATCATCTTCGACGCGTTCATCGTGCGGATGGTGCTGATCCCGTCGGTGCTCTACCTGCTCGGGGAGAAGGCCTGGTGGATGCCGAAGTGGCTCGACCGGATCCTGCCGAACGTCGACGTCGAGGGTGAGTCGCTCGAGCGCGACTCGGCGCCGGTGTCGGTCGCTCGCAAGGACGACGACAAGGAGCTCGTCGGCGTCTGACGCCCCGACGGCCCGCGATCGTCGAAGGCCCTCGGCTGATCTACGTCAGCCGAGGGCCTTCTCGATGTCCCCGGTCAGCTTCTCCGGCTTGGTCGTCGGCGCGTAGCGGTCGATGACCTGCCCGTCGCGGCCGACGAGGAACTTCGTGAAGTTCCACTTGATCCCGTCGCCGATGAGGCCGCCCTGCTCGCCCTTCAGCCACTGGTAGAGCGGGTGCGCGCCGTCGCCGTTGACCTCGATCTTCGCGAACATCGGGAACGTGACGCCGTAGTTCGTCGAGCAGAACGAGGCGATCTCGGCCTCGTCGCCGGGCTCCTGGTGGCCGAACTGGTCGCACGGGAACCCGAGGACGGCGAAGCCCCGGTCGGCGTAGGTCTCGTGGAGCTTCTGGAGCCCTTCGTACTGCGGGGTGAAGCCGCACTTCGACGCGGTGTTCACGACGAGCACGACCTGGTCCTTGTAGGCGGAGAGGTCCTGGTCGGTGCCGTCGATGCCCGCGGCCGAGAAGTCGTGGAGGCTGGTCATGCCCGAAAGTGTGACAGGTTCAGCTCGACGCCGTCCCGCCTCACTGCGGCAGCACCCGCCGCAGGAACTCCCGGGTCCGCGGCTCCCGCGGATCACCCAGCACCTGGGTGGGAGGGCCCGACTCCACGATCCGCCCGCCGTCGAGGAAGCACACCTGGGTGGCGACCTCGCGGGCGAACGTCATCTCGTGCGTCGCCAGCACCATCGTGGTGCCGCCGGCGGCGAGGTCGCGCACGATCGCGAGGACCTCGCCCACCAGCTCGGGGTCGAGCGCCGCGGTGATCTCGTCGAGCAACAGCAGCTTGGGCGAGGTGCACAGCGCGCGGACCAGGGCGACCCGCTGCTGCTGGCCGCCGGAGAGCCGGTCGGGGTGGCTGTGCACGTGCTCGCCGAGCCCGAACCGGGTGAGCAGGTCGATCGCGCGCGCCTCGGCGTCCTTCTTCGAGAGCCCGTGCACCTTGCGCGGTGCGAGCGTGCAATTGGCGAGGACCGAGCGGTGCGGGAAGAGGTTGTAGGCCTGGAACACCATGCCGATGTCGCGGCGTACGTCCCGCGGGTCGACCAGCGGGTCCGACACCTCGAACCCGTCGAGCTCGATCACGCCGTCGTCGACCTCCTCGAGCAGGTCGAGGCAGCGCAGCAGCGTCGACTTCCCCGACCCCGACGACCCGATCAGGCACACCACGTCGCCCGGGTGCACGGTCAGCGACACGTCGTCGAGTACCACCCGGTCGCCGTACGCCTTGCGGAGGCTGCGCGCCTCCAGCAGCGGCACGCTCACAGCACACCCGCCCTCTCCCGACGTGCGATCCGGCGCGCGAGCCAGTCGCAGAGCCGGGCCAGCGGCACCGTGATCACGACGAAGAAGCAGGCGACCACGACGTACGGCGTGAAGTCGAAGTTGTAGTTGGCGTAGTCGCGCGCGGTGAAGAGCGCGTCGAACAGGGAGACCGACGCCACCAGCGCGGTGTCCTTCTGGAGCGAGACGAAGTCGTTGAGCAGGGGAGGTACGACGCGCCGCACCCCCTGCGGCACGACGACGTAGCGCATGGTCTGCCCACGGGAGAGCGCGAGCGCCTCGGCGCTGGCCAGCTGTGAGGGGTGCACCGACTCGATGCCGGAGCGGAAGACCTCGGCGACGTAGGCGGAGTAGGAGACGACGAGCGCGACGGTCGCCCAGAAGAACGGGTCGTTGGTCAGCCCCTGGAGCCGCAGGCCGGGCACACCGAAGACGAAGAGGAAGACCAGCAGGATCGTCGGGATGCCGCGGACCACGTCGGTGTAGACGACCGCGAGGCCGCGCAGCGGCACCAGCCACGGCGACCGCGACTGACGGACCAGGGCGATCGCCAGCCCGAGGGCGAGGATCACCGGCTCGGCGATGAGGAACATCTTCACGTTGAGCCAGAAGCCGTCGACGATCGCCGGGAACGACTCCCGCGCGTGGTGGCCGTCGAAGAACGTCTCCTGCACGCGGTCCCAGCCCGGCGAGAGGAGGATGCCCGCCACCAGCCCGCCGACCACGACGACGGTCACGAATGACGCGAGCGCCACGCGGCGCCGGGTCAGCGTGCGGCGTACCCGCCGGCGCTCGAGCTCGCGCGGGCTCGGCACCCAGTTGCGATCGGTGGTCGAGGAGGTCGCCCCGCGACCGTCACGAGACCCTTCGGAGCTCACTGCAGCTCGGGCACGCTCACGACGTCGGAGAGCCACTGCTCCTCGATATCCGCCAGGGTGCCGTCCTCCTTGAGCGTCTCCAGCGCCCGGTTGACACACGGCAGCAGCTCGCTGCCCTGCTCGAAGAGCATGCCGAACTGCTCCTGCTCACCGGTCTCGGGCTGGAACTGGCCGATCAGCTGGCTGCCGGGGATCTCGACGGCGCTGATGTAGAACGCGGTCGGCAGGTCGGCGAGGATCGCGTCGACCTGACCGTTCTCCATCGCCTGCTTGGCCACGTTGGTGTCGTCGAAGACGAGCGGCTCCTGCTCGGGCTGGATGATGTCGCGGATCGCAGTGAGCGACGTGGTGCCGGTCTGGGCGCCGAGCTTGAAGCCGGCGAGCTCCTCGAGGCTGGTGGCGTCGGCGGCCGGGCTGTCCTTGAGCGTGATCACGGCCTGCGCGGCGGAGTAGTAGCCCTCGGAGAAGTCGACGGACTCGTCGCGCTTGGCGGTGATCGAGACCTGGTTGATGTCGAAGTCGAAGTCGGTCGCGCCCGGCTTGAAGAGGCTGTTGAAGCCGACCTTGATCCACTCGACCTGGTCCTGCTCGAAGCCCATCTCCTCGGCGACCGCGTAGGCCACGGCCGACTCGAAGCCCTTGCCGTTGGTCGGGTCGTTGTCGACGAACCACGGCTCGTAGGCGGGCGAGTCGGTGCCGATCGTGAGGGTGCCGGGGTTCTTGAGCGGGAGGTCCTCGACCGCGCACTCGTCGGCCTCGGCGACCTCGCCGGTGTTGTCCTCGGCCTCCTCCTCCGGCGCGCAGGCACCGAACGCGACGACGAGGGCGGCGGTGCCGGCGATCGAGAGGCGGTGGACCAGGCGGGTGCGGCGCATGACGGGATCGTATTGCCCCGCCTCGCCGCCGATGACGGAGTGTCAGATTTAGCGGCCGGCGGCCGCGCGGCCGGTCAGGCGGCGCCGGGCAGGCGGGTCAGCTCGACGCCGGCGGCCTCGAGGCCGGCGGCGTGCTTGCGCAGGTGGTGCCTGCACCAGCCCAGGTCAGCAGACGCGTGGTGGCTCACCGCGACGGCTCGGGCGCCGCAGCGGTCGCACCGGAACGAGTCGCGGACGTCGTACGACGCCGCGGGCGTCGGGATGGTGGTGCTCATGTCGGCCTCCGGGTCGGTGGGTGGGCCGCTCGCGCGACCCCTGGTACCTAGTGAGATACCCGCGGAGGCGAAATGGTTCCGTCCGATCTCGATTCCCGCGGCGTCGGTGTGCCTGCGTCAGCGCCGGGCCCGCAGCACGCTCGCCTGGATCGCGGCCAGCGCGCCGACCACGAGGGCCTGGGCGGCGGCCCAGCCGCGGCCGACCGCGTCGAGGTCGAGGGCACCGGTCACGGCGACCTCGAGGCTGGCCACGACCCAGACGGCGTTGGCGCCGACGATGACCCACCCGACCGCGGCGGACCGGGGAGCGGCGGCGTACGCGCCGACCGCCACGGCGTAGGCGAGGAGGAAGGCGCCGATCCAGCGGAACGTGGTCGCGTCCCCGCCGAGCAGGTCGGTGAGCGGTCCGGCGGCCACCAGGTAGGCCAGGCCGTTGGCGCCGGTCACGAGCGCGTCGAGGCCGAACCAGCGGCGGCGGGCGGTGGTGGCGGTGTGGTCGAGCTGGGTGGCGGTCATCGTCTTCTCCTCCATCGGTGGGCGTGGGCTCCACCATGGCCGCGCGCGGTGCGCGCTGGCGATGACCTCGGAGGTCATGCGGACGACACCGTTGCCGTCCCGGTCCTCACCAGGTGATCGCGCCCCGCAGCCGGATCGAGCTCAGCGCCGACGCCATCGGCAGGTCGAACGTCACCGCCGACTCGGAGACGTCGACGATCGCGCCGCCCTCGGCGGAGACGTCGAGGTACCAGATCCGGTCGTCGGCCTCGTTGGTCGGGTTGAGGTGGATGTCGAAGACCTCCCACCAGCCGATCTCACCGCGCTCCCCGCGCTCGGCCAGGTCGACGAGGTCGTAGGTGCCGGGTCCGGCGTACGCCGGCACCGCGACGCCGAGCGAGCCGACGGGCACGCCCCCGACCAGCACCGGGTCGGGCGCCTCGACGAGCACGCGCAGCCAGGAGAGCGGCGGCGGGCCGTCGTCGAGCGCGTCGGGGTCGGGAGCCGGGTGCGCCTCCTCGCGGGTGCAGGGCAGCACCGCCGAGCCGCTGCCGACCTCGCCGCCGGAGAACGACAAGGTGACCTCCGCCGTCCCCTGCCCGGACAGCCGGGCGCGGCGCCGTACGTCCTCCTGGCGGTCGGCCTCGGCCTGCCGGGCCGCGACGTTCTCGGGCCGCGCGGCGGTGACGCGGTCGGCCCACGGCTGCGGCAGCGCGGCCTCGAGGAACGACGTCGCCGCCTCCTCCTGGGCGCGGACCTCCACGGCCTCGGCCTGGGCGCTCGCGTCCGCACGGGTACGCCGGTCCGCGGTCAGCAGCTCGGTCTTCTTGGCGTCCGCCCAGCTGGAGGCGAGCTTCGCGATGTCTTTCCAGGCCACCGGACCACCGTAGGCGCGACCGTCGCGCAGCGCTTCCGCCTTGCGGATGAACCCGCGTCAGCGCAGGCAGCGCGGGCGGCTGGCCGGGACTGTGGCTCAGCCGGGGATGGCGAGCGAGCGCAGCTCGGCCTGGTAGCCCGCGTAGGCCGCGCGCATCTCGGCCGCGGGCCAGCCCCGCGGGAGCAGCGCGCCCGGCAGCAGGGGGTCGGCGGCCAGGTGCCGCACGACCTGTGCGGCCACCGCGAGCCGGGGCGCGGGCTCGGCGGTCGTGGCCAGGGCGGCGAGGAGGTCCCGGCCTTCCCGCGCCCACGCGGCGAGGTCCCACAGGCTCGCGGCCAGCGCGACCGGGTCCTCGTCGGGAGTGGCCGTGAAGGTGCTGAGCACGAGGTCGTCGGCGTAGGCCCGCGGTCGGCTCAGGTTGGCGGGCCGGGTCCAGACCCCCTCGCGCAGCTCGGCGAGGCGGTACGCCGACAGCCGCTCGCGCAGCGCGGCGCGCTCCGGTCCGGAGCGGCCCGCGACCACCACGACCGCCATCTCCCAGGTGCCGTCCCACGTCGTCTCGGCATCGAGCACCGCCTCGTCCTGCCGCCGCTGCCGGCGGGCGAGGCGCTCGCCCAGGACGTAGTCGCCGTCCTCGCGGCGGAGGTCGCCGGAGGCCACCGCGCGGGTGAGCGCGACCCGGGTGGTCGCGGCGGGGATGCCGAAGTGCTCGCCGGCGCGGACCAGGTCGGCGGAGCTCAGCCGGGCCGGGTGCGCGCCGAGCAGCAGGCTGAGGACCACCGACCGGGCCGGGAGAGGGGCGAGGTCGACGGGCACGCCGCCACCCTCCCACGCTACGGATCTCGACACAACTGTGACCGGACCTGTAACGTCGCGGCATGACCGATGCCGCGCCCTGGCGCCGCTCCGCCCACGACGGGCCCGACTCGCCGTACCGCGATGCCGGGCCGGTCGCCGACGGCCCGGCGTCGTACCGGACTCTCACCTACGAGGTCGACGGCCGGGTGGCGCGGCTGACCTTCGACCGGCCCGAGCAGGGCAACTCGATCACCCCGGACACCCCCGTCGAGCTCGCCGACGCGGTCGAGCGGGCGGACCTCGACCCCCGGGTGCACGTCATCGTCCTGAGCGGGCGCGGCAAGGGGTTCTGCGGCGGCTACGACCTGGCGGCCAGTGCGGAGCACCTGATGGACGGCCAGCTGGCGGGCGACGCCACGCCCGCCGGCACCGTGCTCGACCCGACCGTGCAGATGCACAACCACGACCCGGCGGGCACGTGGGACCCGATGGTCGACTACGCGATGATGAGCCGCTTCACCCGCGGCTTCGCGAGCCTGCTGCACGCGAACAAGCCCACCGTGGCGAGCATCCACGGCTTCTGCGTCGCCGGCGGCACCGACATCGCCCTGCACTGCGACCAGATCGTGATCGCCGCCGATGCCAAGATCGGCTACCCGCCGACCCGGGTCTGGGGCGTCCCCTCGGCCGGCCTGTGGGCGCACCGCCTGGGCGACCAGCGGGCCAAGCGACTGCTGTTGACGGGCGACACCCTGTCCGGTCGTGAGGCGGTCGAGTGGGGGCTGGCGATCGACGCGCCCGAGCCGGAGGACCTCGCCGAGCGCACCGAGGCGCTGGTGCAGCGGATCGCCGCGATGCCGCTCAACCAGCTGATCATGGTCAAGCTCGCCCTCAACTCCGCGCTGCTCGCCCAAGGCGTCGAGAACAGCCGGATGATCAGCACGGTGTTCGACGGGATCTCCCGGCACACCCGCGAGGGCTACGCCTTCCAGCAGCGCGCCGCCGAGGCCGGCTTCCGACAGGCGGTGCGCGAGCGCGACGCATCGCCGTACGACGACGGCGGCCCGGCCACCAGCAACGTCACCCACCGCGACAAGGAATGAGCGACATGTCCAGCACGCACGAGGTCTTCAACCAGGTCCCGCCGCTGGTGGGCCACAACGCCGCCGCCGACCCGGCGCTGCGGGAGGGGGTCGAGCGCGAGGGCGCCGGTTGGGCGCTGCCCGAGATCGACGAGCTCGGCCGGCTGGCCGGCACCGCGGAGGCGCAGGAGTGGGGCCGCCTCGCCGAGCGGGTGCCGCCGCGGCTGCACACCCACGACCGCTACGGCAACCGCGTCGACGAGGTCGAGTACGTGCCGGCGTACCACCGGCTCATGGAGACCGCGGTCTCCCACGGCCTCCACGGCGCTCCGTGGGCCGACGACCGGGACGGCGCGCACGTCGCCCGCGCAGCGAAGTTCTACTCCTGGCAGGTCGACGCCGGCCACGGCTGCCCGATCTCGATGACCTACGCCGTGGTGCCCGCCCTGCGCGCGAACCCCGAGCTCGCCGCGCGGTTCGAGCCGCTCCTCACCAACCGCGAGTACGACTTCGGGCTCCGCGACCCGGAGACCAAGCGCGGCCTGATCGCCGGCATGTCGATGACCGAGAAGCAGGGCGGCTCCGACGTCCGCGCCAACACGACGACGGCGACCCGGCAGGCCGACGGCAGCTATGTGCTGCGCGGCCACAAGTGGTTCACCTCGGCCCCGATGTCCGACCTGTTCCTGACGCTGGCGCAGACCGACGCCGGCGTCACCTGCTTCCTCGTGCCGCGGGTGCTGCCCGGCGGCGAGCGCAACGCGATGCGGTTCATGCGGCTCAAGGACAAGCTCGGCAACCGCTCCAACGCGTCGTCGGAGATCGAGTACGACGCCGCGGTCGGCTGGCTGGTCGGCGAGGAGGGGCGCGGCGTGCGCACCATCGTCGAGATGGTCAACATGACCCGTCTCGACTGCGTGATCGGCTCGGCGGCGGGCATGCGGATCGCGCTCGCGGGCGCGGCCCACCACGCCCGCCACCGGTCGGCTTTCGGCGAGCTGCTCATCGACCAGCCCGCGATGCGCAACGTGCTCGCCGACCTCCAGGTCGAGTCGGAGGCCGCGACCACCGCCATGCTCCGGCTCGCGGGCGCCAACGACCGCGCGATCCGTGGCGACGAGGGCGAGGCCGCGCTGCGGCGGATCGCGCTCGCGGTCACGAAGTACTACGTCTGCAAGCGCGCCCCCATGGCGGTCGGCGAGGCGCTCGAGTGCCTCGGCGGCAACGGCTACATCGAGGACTTCGACCTCGCCCGCGTCTACCGCGAGATGCCGCTGCTCTCGATCTGGGAGGGCTCCGGCAACGTCGCCGCGCTCGACGCGCTGCGTGCGATGGCGAAGGAGCCGCACACCCTCGACGCGTTCTTAGCCGAGGCCGACCTCGCCGCCGGCGCCGACGCCCGCTACGACGAGGCGGTCGACCGGCTGCGCAAGGAGTTCACCTCCTTCGACGACATCCAGCTCCGCGCGCGGCGCATCGTCGAGCAGATGGCCCTGGTCTTCCAGGGCTCGCAGCTGCTGCGGCACGCCCCTGCCGCGGTGGCCGACGCGTTCTGCGCCTCCCGGCTCGGCCGCGACTGGGGCGGCGCGTTCGGCACGCTGCCGGCCGGGCTGGACCTGGCTCCGATCCTCGAGCGCACCGAGACCGGCTTCCCGGGCTGACGGCTCAGGGGCGGGCCGGCTGCCCCAGCGCCTTGCGCAGGAGCTTGGCGAGGTCGGCCTGCTCCCTTGCGCTGAGCTGAGAGGACGCGTTCCTCGCGAACTCGAAGCTCTTCTCGAAGTCGTCGTTGAGCGCGTCACCCGCCGCCGTACGGCGCACCTCCTTGAACCGGCGGTCGTCGGGGTTCGCCTGCCTCTCGACGAGTCCCCGCGTCTCCAGGCGGCTGACGATCTGGGTGACGTTGGACGCGTCGCACCCCAGCTCGTCGGCGAGCTCCCGCATCCCGCGGGGACGGGAGATCCGGCCCAGCACGCAGGCCTGCGCGACGCTCAGGTCGTGCTCGTCCGCCGCGACCTCGTAGGCGCGGTCGTAGGCGTCGACGAAGTCGAACATCGCGCGCTCGGTCTCGCTCGACGGCGTGACCGGTCCGGAGGGAACCGCCATGCCCCGAAGATTAGCACTTGATTCTCTCAAGTACCTTGTGCGACCGTAATGCTTGATTCACTCAAGTACCTAGGGAGAACCTGATGCCGCATCTCTTCGAACCCCTCTCGATCGGGAAGATCCAGCTGCCGCACCGGCTGGTGATGGCCCCGATGACCCGCAGCCGCGCCTCGGCCGACGGTGTGGTCGGCGCGCTGACCGCGGAGTACTACCGGCAGCGTGCGAGCGCCGGCCTGATCATCAGCGAGAGCATCCAGCCCAACGCCCTCGGCCAGGGCTACATCCTCACGCCGGGGCTGCACACCGACGAGCAGGTCGAGGGCTGGCGAGCGGTGACCGACGCCGTCCACGAGGCGGACGGCCGGATCATCGCCCAGCTCACGCACACCGGGCGGATCGGGCATCCCAGCCTGTACCCGAACGGCGAGCTCCCGCTGGCGCCGTCCGCGGTCGCGTCCGGCGAGCAGCTGTTCAGCCTCGAGGGCATGCTCGACCACCCCGTGCCCCGCGCCATGACGGCCGACGACATCCGGGCGACGATCGCCGACTTCGCCACCGCGGCGCGCAACGCCATCGACGCCGGCTTCGACGGTGTCGAGGTGCACGGAGCGAACGGCTACCTGGTCCACCAGTTCCTCGCCGACAACACGAACCTGCGCACCGACGACTACGGCGGCAGCGTCGAGAACCGGATCCGGTTCGCCGTCGAGGTCGTGACTGCCGTGGCCGACGTCGTGGGTGCCGACCGCACCGGCATCCGCCTGTCCCCGGCCAACCCCTTCAACAACATCCAGGAGGCCGACCCGGTCCCGGTCTACCGAGGACTGCTCGCAGCGCTGGCCGACCTCGGCCTGGCCTACGTGCACCTCGTCGAGACCGGCGACCGGGAGCTCACCCGGGGGCTCCGCGACGCGTGGTCCGGCCCGCTGGTCCTCAACCCGCATCCCTCGCCTGACGCCTTCCCTGCCTCGCCCGAGGCGGCGACGGCGGCGCTCGATGACGGCCTCGCGGACGCGGTCTCCCTGGCCACGCTGTGGCTGGCGAACCCCGACCTCGACGCCCGCATCAGGGCGGGGGGTCCGTTCAACACGCCGGACCCCGCGACGTTCTACGGCGGCGACGACTCCGGCTACACCGACTACCCGACCCTCGACCAGGCGCACGCATGAGCGAGACGCTCGCGACCCGAGGCGCCGCCGCGCCTGCGCGGGGGCCGCGATCAAGGCACGCGCTCGTCGTCCTCGTCCACCCACGACCGGACTCGTTGACGGCGACCATGGCTGCGCGCGCCCGGGATCGGCTGTCGGCGACCGGCTACACCGTGGACCTGCTCGACCTGTACGCCGAGGGCTTCGACCCGGCCCTGCGGCCGGATGACGAGCCGGACTGGGCGGACGCCGGCAAGGAGTACTCGGCCGAGGTCCGGGGACACATGGCGCGCGTCGCGGCCGCCGACCTGATCGTGGTCGTGTTCCCTGTCTGGTGGTACGGCCTGCCCGCGATGGCCAAGGGCTGGGTGGACCGGGTCTGGAACCGCGGCTTCGCCTACGAGCCGGCCACCCTCGCGGGCAGGAGGATGCTGTGGATCGGACTCGCGGGCGGGCCTGCCGACCACTTCGCCGCGCACGACTTCGACAGGGTCCTCGACGTCCAGCTCCGCGTCGGGATCTCGGAGTACTGCGGCATCGCGGACGTGGAGGTGCACCTGATCCACGACACGCTGACCGAGCCCCGTGTCGAGGCCGTCGACGAGGTCCTGGGCCGCGCCACGGCCGCGGCCTAGGCGGGTGAGGGGGAACCCCGATCACCGCCTGCGCACTCGTCCCCAGGGCTTGTAGACCGCCAACGCAGTGGCGAGCGTGAGCGTCGAGAGCGAGACGGCCGGCGGGAAGAACAGGGTCTCGACCCTGCTGGCCGGGGGTGACGCCGTCAACAGTTCCTCCCCGTAGGAGGCGACGGCGTCCATCCCCGGCTCCAGCAGGACCACGATGAGGGCGCACAGGGCCAGGTTGAGCACGAGCTTCACCGCGACCCACCAGTACCGGACCAGGCCCCACTTGGTCCCGACGCCGAGCACGACGCCGCTGACGAGGCACACCAGCCCGGACGCCAGCATCGGCCAGACGACGAACTCCGCCAGAGCGCGGTAGGCGAGGCTGCGCACGCTCACGTCGTCGGCGAACCAGCCGGTCAGGACCAGGACGGCGACGATGACGTCGACACCGATCCACGCACCCGCCGACGCGATGTGCACGACGAGCGTCGCCCGCCGCCACCCCCGGGAGAGCTGCCACCCGCGGGCGGACCCAGCGGCGGACGCCGGAGCCCCTCGCGGCCCGGCGGAGACACTCACCGTTCGGCCCGGCGACCGCGACGGATCAGGCTGACCGCCGCGCTGATCGCCCAGACCATGCAGAGCAGACGGCCCAGCAGGATGAACGCTGCGCCCTCGAACACGAGGAGTGACGACAGCGACAGCACGCATGCGCCCAGCGCGACCGCGGACAGCACCCGGACCGGACGGCCGAACGCCCCTTCGCGGGAGGTCAGGAACGCGAACGTCCCGAGGGCGACCACGTGGGCCGTGCCGCCCGCGATGAAGTTCGCGTCGCGCAGCAGCTCGACGGCCCCCAGCGAGGCGGTCGGCGCAACCGCGGCGAGGACCCACGCGCAGGAGCTCGCCACCAGCATGAGGACGACCGCGGCCAGGCCCCACGGGCGGCCACTCCTGGCTCCGACGGCGCGGACGAACCACGCGAGGGACAGGACCGAGACGGCCTGGCTCGCGCCCATCAGTACGGCGGCGCGCGGGTTGTCCGCGAACCAGCTGCGGACCGACTCCGACGACGAGTCCGGCAGCGGGAGCGCCGAGGACGCGGCGGCGGAGACCAGGGCCTCCGTCGCGAAGTAGGCGAGGACGAAGCCCAGGGCGGCGACCAGGGCCGCTGATCCCGTGCGGGCGGGACGGTCTGCACCGATGGTGGGCACGGACTGGGTGGTCATGTGCTGCTCCTTGTCGTGGTCGGGTTTCACGTGCGACCCACCCTGACCAGAGGCCGGCGCGGCTACATCGGCCAGGCGGCCGCCGTCCGTCAGGGCTCGTCGTACCGCCAGCCTCGTGGCGCCGTACCGGCCCGACATCCGTCCCCGAGCGACACCTCGACTACGTCCCCGGACGTACGGATCAACCACCTGGCCGATGTTGTCCTCCGCCTCCCCGCAGGACGATCCGGGCATGGATCAACGCAGCGCGACCGACAGCAGGCAAGCCGCGCCCCGCGCGCAGGATCGGGGCGGACTCGGTCCGGTGGGGCTCACGGGACGGTTCCCACTCACGGACCTGCCGACCGGCGTGCTGCTGCTGCTCGTCGCGGTCGGCCTCCCCCGCACCGTGCTCGCGGACCTCGACGTGGTCGCGCCCGAGAGCGGGCTCCTGTACTACGTGCTGGCGCTGGCGCCGTTCGCGATCTGGCTGGCGGTCGCCGTCGTGCGCAGGAGCAGGCGGCCGTTCGCGGACTTCGCCGTCCTCGGCGCCGTCTACGGACTGTCGCTGATCGCGGTCCACCTCGCGCTCTGGGACGCGGCCGCCGGCTACGGCAACCGGCCGCCTGCGGGGGCGGTCGACTTCGCCGGGCAGTTCAGCGGCGGGTGGTACGACGTCGCCCTCCGGGCGCACGTGAGCGCGGTGGCCCTGCTGATCGGGGTCGGCAGCGGCCTCGCCGTCGCGCTGGTGGCCGTCATCGCCCGCGCCTGGCGGACCAGGCGCGGGCGATGGGCGGGCTGAGCGGCCGCGGTCAGTCGGTCGGCTCCGGCGTCACCAGCCGTGCCCCCAGGCACTCGGCCACGAGCACCAGCCACGCCGCCGCCAGGATCACGTCCTTGAGGACGTACTGCGCCGCGAGCGTCGGCAGCCCGCCGGGGAACATCTCGCCGGGGAACAGCAGGACCGGCGACAGGATGCCGGCGAGCCACCCCGCCATCAGGACCAGGCCGGGCTTCAGGAACCTGCCCGTGAGCAGGACGATCCCGAGCGCGAGCTCGATCGCGGCCGTGGCAAGGACGGCCGGCCTCCCGTCGACCAGACCGAGGGTGAGCACCTCGGTGGTCCGCATGACGAGCCCCTCGGCCGGCGAGGCACCGGGGAAGAACTTCAGCGACCCGAAGGCGGCGATCACGACGCCGAGGCTGATCCTCAGCGCCGGCAGACCGACGCCGGTCAGGCGACGCCGGACGGCGTCGAGCAGCGGGGGCGCACCTTCGGGGACGCGACGGCTGCCGTTCGTGGCGGCGGGGTTCTCGATGGTGGTGGACATGGGTTCCTCCTCGTCGTTGTCGGTGTCCCCCACGCTCGTCGGATCCGAGGGGTGCCGAATCGGCCGCACGACGACACTCCTGCTGCGCGCCGGACCGCACTCCACCTCGTCACCTACGCACCGCGGCGTACCGATCGCTGCGCACCGCCGCGGATGCGCGAACCGCCCGGCGCACGGAGGCTGACGACCGTGCCTCCCCTGCGCGACGTACTCATGACCGCGGTGCTGGCGGTGCTCTGCCTCGCCTCCATCCCTGCTCTCGACGGCGCCAGCGACACGGACCGGGCGATGGACGCCGGCGCGGCGCTGCTCGTCCTGGTGGCCGCGGGAGCCACCGCCGGCCGCACCCGGGTCCCGGTGCCGGCGCTGGTCGCGGTCGCGGCGGCGACGTCCGGCTACCTGCTCCTCGGCTATCCGTTCGGGCCGATCCTCGTCTGCCTGGCGGTCGCGGTGTGGAGCGCGGCCCGCCACAGCGATCCGACGGCGGCCTCGGTCGCGGCCGTGGTGGCGTGCGTGGCCCTGCTGCTGCCGCTGCCCCGGCACCCGGGAGCCCTGGGAGGGACGATCGGCATCGTGCCCGCGCTGGCCTGGGTCGCTGTGCCGTACACGGCGGGGCTGGCGCGCAGGCTCGTCGTCGAGGCCGGCCTCCGTGAGCGTGCCGAGGCCGATCGGCGCCTGATCGCCCACGAGCGCCTGCGCCTCGCGCACGAGGTGCACGACATCGTCGGCCACGCTCTCGCCGCCATCCAGATGCAGGCCGACATCGCCCTCCACATCGGCGACGACGCCCGGGACCGGCAGCGCGCCGCTCTCGTCACGATCAGCCGCGCGAGCCGCGACGCGATGGGCGACCTGCGCTCCGCCCTCGGTACGGCGCCGCCGGCGACGACGAGCACCGACCTCGACCCGCCACCCGGGCTGGACCGGCTCGACCGGCTGATCGCAGGGGTCCAGGCCGCCGGCACGCGGGTCCGGCTGGACGTCCGTGGGAGACGGCGGGTCCTGCCGGCAGGCATCGACCTCGCGGCGTACCGCCTGGTGCAGGAGTCGCTGACCAACGTGGTGAAGCACAGCTCCCAGCCGCACGCGGTCGTGACCGTGAGCCACGCGCCCGACCGGCTGGAGCTGGAGATCACCAACAGCCACCACGCCGGCGCGGACGGGCCTCGGGTCGCGGGGCTCGGCACGGCGAGCATGCGCACGCGGGTCGAGGACCTCGGCGGCTCCTTCCGCGCCGGCTACGACCACGACGGGCGGCGCTACGTCGTCACCGCCGTCCTGCCCACGCACGTCGAGGAGGTGACGCGGTGATCTCCGTCCTCATCGCCGACGACCAGGACCTGGTCCGGATGGGCCTCCGCTCCCTTCTCGAGCACGCCGAGGGCTTCGACGTGGCAGGCGAGGCCGCCGACGGCCTCACCGCGGTCGAGCTCACCCGGCGGCTGCGGCCGGACCTGGTCCTGATGGACATCCGCATGCCCGGGATCGACGGCCTGACGGCGACCGAGCGCCTCCTGTCCGACCCGGCGACCAGCGCCACCAGGATCCTGGTGCTGACGACGTTCGAGCACGACGAGTACGTCTTCCAGGCGCTGCGGCACGGAGCCAGCGGCTTCCTGCTCAAGAACACACCACCCCGGGAGCTGCTCGACGCGATCGCGACGGTCGCCGACGGCGGATCGCTCCTCAGCCCCTCGGTCACCCGGACGCTCATCCGGGAGTTCACCGAGCTCGCGCGCGCCCCTCGGTCCCCACACCCGCGGCTCGCCGACCTGACCACGCGGGAGCGCGAGGTCATGGCCCTGGTCGGTCGCGGACTCTCGAACGAGGAGATCGCCGAAGAGCTGGTGGTCAGCCCGGCCACCGCCCGCACCCACGTCAGCCGGGCGATGGTCAAGCTCGCGGCCCGGGACCGCGCCCAGATGGTGGTCTTCGCCTACCAGTCGGGCCTGGTCTGATTGCGGGGTCGCCCACGACAACGGACATCCTGACCAAGGTTCTGGCTCGCGGGACCGTCGACCGGGTGCTGCAGCGGCGCCCGCGTCCTAGCATCGGAAGGTATGGCTGCGCGGCCCCGCCACAACCTGGGCGCACCCACCAGCGCGTTCGTGGGTCGCGTCGAGGAACTGGCCGGGGTCCGCGCGCTGATGCGCCGCTGCCGGCTCGTCACGCTGACCGGCGTCGGTGGCTGCGGTAAGTCCCGGCTCGCCGACGCCGTCTGTCGCGGGATCCTTTCGTCCGAGCGGGACGCCCCTGGCGACGGCGTCTGGTGGGTCGACCTCGGGTCGGTGACCGCTCCCGAAGAGGTCGCGGACGCGTGCCTGCGCGTCTACGGCATCCGACGCGAACCGGACCGTGACCCCGTGGACACCCTGTGCACGCAGCTGGCCGACCGCGACCTCCTGATCGGCCTCGACACGTGCGAGCACGTGCTCGACGCGGTGGCGGACCTCACCGACCGACTCCTGCGGTCCGCCCCGGCGGTGACTCTGCTCGTCACCAGCCGCGAGCCGCTCGGTGTCGCGGGCGAGGCCGTGTGCCGCGTCCCGTCGCTGACGGCGCAGGACGCGGTCGACCTCTTCCGCCTGCGGGCGCAGCTGGCTGCGGGCGAGGCGGCCGTCGACGGGGGTGACGAGGACGTCGCCGCGATCTGCGCGCGCGTGGATCGCCTGCCGCTGGCCATCGAGCTCGCCGCCAGCTGGACCCGGATCCTGTCGCCCCGACAGCTGTTGAGCGGACTCGACGACCGGTTCCGCCTGCTCACGGGCGGATCGCGGCGCGCGATTCCGCGGCACCAGACGCTGCTCGCCTCCATCGCCTGGAGCCATGACCTGCTCACCGCGCCCGAGCAGGTGGTGTTCCGCCGGCTGGCCGTGTTCGCGGGGAGCTTCGACCTGGACGGCGCCGCCGCCGTGGCCGGCGATCAGGGCGGCGACAGCGACGAGGTCGTCGACCTGCTCGGGCGTCTCGTGGACAAGTCGCTCGTGGTCTGCGAGCGAGCAGAGCACGAGGTGCGGTACCGGCTGCTGGACACGGTGCGGCACTTCGGCGAGGACCGCCTCACCGCCGCGGGCGAGCTGTCGGAGGTCCGCGACCGGCACCTCGAGTGGTGCGCCCGGCGCGCGGAGTCGGCGGCAGCGGACCCGCAGGACTACGACAGCTGGCTCGCATCGGTCCACGCCCTCGGCGACAACGTCAGGGCGGCGCTGGACTGGGGTCTCGGTGACGACGAACCCCGCGGCGAGCTGGCGCGCCGACTGGCCGCCGCGATGGTGATGCCATGGATGCTGACCGGCCGTACCCACGAGGGCCTCGGCATCCTCCGGCGTGCCCTGGCGCCCGCACGCGACGACGCGCTGCACGAACGGCTGCTGGCGGGCGCCGGCCTGATCGAGATGATCAGTGGTCCGGTGTGGGAGCAGCCCGCGATCGGCGCGATCGATCCGGAGCGCTTCGTCGATCCGGTCGCACGGGCACGCGGCCTCATGGTCGACTGCTTCGTCACGTTCTTCTCGGACCACGCGGCGTGCGAACCACGAGCCCTCGCGGCCACCGCCGCTGCCGAGGCCGCGGGCGACGGGTTCTGCCGCGACCTCAGCCGCGTCCTGGCCGCCTTCAGCCTCACCGCGCGCGACCGTCACGCGGAGGCGGTCGCCGTTGCGAGGCCGGCACTGGAGTCCAGCCGCGCGCGGCGGGACCGCTTCTGCACCGGGTTCGCGCTGTGCATCGAGCAGTACGGCGCGATGCAGACCGGCGACCTGCGCAGGTCCGTCGCCATCGGTCGCGAGATGGTCGACGAGGTCGCACCTCTGGGTGACTACTTCGCCATCGGGACGCTGACCTCCAACCTCACGCTGGCGCTCACCCTCGCCGGAGAGACCCCCGCGGCGCGGGCGATCATGCGCCCCATCGTGCAGTCGGTGCAGACCGCGCCCGACGTCGACGTCGTCGGGTTCCAGGTGGCCATGGGTCACGTCTGCCTCCACGACGGCGAGTGGGAGGAGGCCCTGCTGTGGTTCCAGCGGGGGCTTCGTCGCCTGGACCACGTCTCCGTCGACTGGACGGCCGCCAGGAGCATCGCGGGCGCCGTCGAGGCGCTCCGCCGGCTCGGTCGGACGACCGAGGCGACCGAGCTGCTCGACCGCGGCGAGCACCTGGGGACCGCGTTCGAGAGCCCCCAGCTCCGCGCGGACCTGCTCACCCAGCGCGCCCTCCTCGTGAGCGCCGACGACCCGGCGGCGGCGTTCGACCTCCACCACGCAGCGCTCGCGGTGCGCCGCGACGCCGGGCTGCGCGTCTTCCAGCCGGACAGCCTGGACGCCCTGGTCGCTCTGACCACTCACGATCACGCGTCCGAGCAGGCCGTCCGGGTGCTGGCGGCCGGCTCTGCCGCGCGGGCGGCGATGGGCCACCCCCGGTCCAGGACCGCGGAGGGCGAGCACGACGACGTCGTACGTCGTCTCCGGGAGGCGCTCGGCGACGACACCTTCGCCCGCGCGTGGGCGGAGGGGTCAGACCTGTCCCTCGACGAGGCTGTCGCCCTGGTCCAGCGCAGCAGGGGCGCCCGCGACCGGCCTCGCACCGGCTGGGCGAGCCTCACGCCGACCGAGCTCGAGGTGGTGCGCCTCGTCGCAGCGGGACTGTCCAACACCGCGATCGGCCAACAGCTCTTCATGAGCCGCTCGACCGTCAAGACCCACCTGGGCCACGTCTTCGAGAAGCTGGGCGCGTCCAACCGGATCGAGGTGGCCGCGCTGGCGAGCAGCCGTCCGGCGCCTCAGGACTGATCGCTCAGGCGAGCCCGACGAGGCCCGTGCCGGCCGGCCGGCCGGTCAGTTCTTCTTGGCGGCCGCCTTGCCGCCCTTGCTCCCGGCCTTCTTCTTCTGGGCGGTGGTGCCGCCCTGGCTGCTGTCGCTGTTCTTCTTCCCGCCGCCGCTGGACTTGCCGCCCTTCTTCGAGGCCTCGGGGGTGTTCGCGATCTTCGCGGCGCGCTGCTTGGACATCCCCTTGTCCTTCAGCGCCTCGTACTGCTTCTCGTTCTTCACGTTGGCGGACTTGCTCGGCATGTCTCCTCCATCGTCGATGGGTCACACCGAGCGGTACCCGGGTCACACCTCGTCAACCCGCGACGTCGTGAGCATCGCTGCGGTACGAGCTGCGCTCGACCACGGTGCCGTCCGGGTTCTTCACGACGTGCCCGACCTCCGCGTGCTTCGCCAGCCGACGACCTTCCGCGGCGGCCTCCTCCTGGGTGTCGAACACGAGGTGGCTGAGCCCCTCGCCCTCGATCTGGTTGGTCCACTGGCCATCGACGAACACGGTCTCGACGTCACCGGCAGGCACGGCGTGCTCCTCTGGGTCGGGGAAGGGGCGCCGGGGAGGTTCCCCAACGCCGGCTCCTCACACCTCTAACCCTCGATCCCGGTCGCGGTGTGCGGCGCGCCGACCGGCTTGCTCTCGGGCGATCCTCGCTGGCGTAGGTAGATCGCCATCACCGCGAACGAGCCGACGGCCAGGAACTCCGACTGCCAGTTCTGCAGCGTGCGCGCCCAGAAGTCGGAGTGCAGGAGGTAGGCGCCCCAGCCGATCGGGTCACGCATCTGCTGCAGGCGGGTCTCGTTGTACGCCGCCCAGCCTGCGACCGACTGGACGAGCCACGAGGCGAGGAAGATCGCGCCCACCATGGCCGCCAGCGAGTTCGAGTAGAGGCTCCGGCGCCACCCGGCAGCCTTCGCCCAGGCCGGGGAACCCGCCTCGGCGTGCTCGCCGACCTTCTGCTCCTCATCGCTCTCGAGCCCTGCCTTGTCGAGCTCCTTCGACTCCGGAGAGCCTCGCTGGAGGAGCCAGACGGTGAGGAGGAGGTAGAGCAGGAACTGGAGGAACTCGCTCTGCCAGTTCTCCGAGACGTCGACTGCGAAGTCCGCGGACGTCACGTAGTCCCACCACCCGATCGTGCCGAGGCGCTCTCCGACCTGCTGGTCGTTGAACTGCTGCCAGCCCGAGAACGCCTGCGCGACGAGGGAGACCAGGAAGAGCAGGCCGAACACCAGGGCCAGCGAGTTGTTCGCGATCGCCTTCTTCATCGGTGGATCAACGCCGCCGTCAGGAGGAGCGCGAGACCGCCCCAGATGATCACCAGATAGGCGACGAACATGACGCGCATCGGTCAACCTCCCGAGATCGTGCAGTCGTAGGGATGCGGAGGACGAGCGGTGCAGCCGGCAGCCGTCACCTTCCACCCGTCGTCGAAGAGGCCGAGGAACGTGGTCTCCCCCTGGTACTCGACGTTGCTCGCGGTGTTGAAGACGTGCACCGATCCGGCTCCTGCCGGGCTCGGCAGCCGCTCCTCGACGATCGCCTGCGGGCAAGGCCTGCCGGCGGACTGCTCGAGCTCCGAGCGGGTGGCCGGAGCCAGCAGCGCACACGCCGCCGCCCCGTTATGATCGGCGAGGGCGGCGTAGAACTCGTCCGCGACGTCCGCGACGCCGTCCGTGGTGCTGCTGCCACACGCCGACAGCGCCAGGGTGGCGAGGAGCACGCCGACCACCGGCGACGTCGAGACGATGCCACTCATGCCGGTGCGGTACCCGATGGTCGGTCCGGCAAGACCTCCGCTACGCGAGGCGCTGGTCCCGACCGAGTCGGCGGACCCGGAAGGCGAGGTGGAGCACCCGATCGCCCTGGATCACGACGTGCGGGTCGTCGAGCAGGTGCTGGCCGTCGACGGCGCCGAAGAATCGCTTTCCTGACCCGAAGACGACCGGGACGACATCCATCGCGACCTCATCGACCAGTCCGAGCTCGAGGGCCTGCCCGCCGAGGTCGCCCGCGGCGACACCGACGTTCCGGTCCGGGCCGGCGAGCTCCTTGGCTCGCTCGATCGCGGCCGCGACTCCGTCGACGAAGTGGTAGGGCGCCTCGGGGTGCCACCCTTCCGGTCGCGGTCGGTGGGACACGACCACGACGTGCTCGCCTGACGGCGGCACGCCGCCCCACCCGTCGGTCAGGTCGAACAACGAGCGCCCGATGACCAGGACGCCGAGCCGCTCCCAGACCTGCGCCAGGTAGTCGGCGGACGCACGCGACACCATCGCACCCTGGTTGCCGACAGGCACGTCACCGTTGCCGTACCAGTCGAAAAGCGGTCCGACCTCGTCGTTCGCGTCAGCGATGAAGCCGTCCACCGACACCACGTTGTGCATCACCACGCTGCTCATGACCAATATCTCCGTTCGCTTGTCCGGGCTGCTGTTCAACCATCTGATTGAATAGACCGGCCACTCCTCCGGAGCTCATCGGTCGCCGGCGGTCCGGCCGGCAACGCCCCCTCGCACGCTGCGTTCGCTCCTGTAGGTGAGCACGGCGACCCCGCTGGCGAGGGTGGTGTGCTCGGACAGGGCGAACCGACGTGGCCGGGAGGCCCCGTTCCCCGGCGCCGGGCACGGTCAGGCCGATGGGGTGATGGCCAGCTTGCCGACTGTGCCTCCGTCGGCGAGGGCTCGCATCGCAGCCGGACCGTCCTCCAGGGAGTACAGCGTCGGGGCTCCGGCCTCGATGACCCCGAGCCTGATCAGCTCGTCCAGCTCGGCAACCAGCTCCGCGTACAGGCCGGGAACCTGCTCGGCGAACGCCCCGATGTGCAACCCCGCGACGTGCACCCGGTGCTCGAACACCAGGTCGTGGGTGCTGACCGAGGCGTCCCCCGACGCCGCACCGAACACCACCACCCGGCCCGTGAACGGCTTCGCGACCGAGAGGCTCGTCTCGAACGTGGTCCGACCCACCGACTCCAGCACCAGGTCGACACCACCGGTCGCCTCGAGGATCCGCGCCGTCAGATCGGTCCCGGCCCGGTCCAGCACCACCTCGGCACCGAGCCCGGCCAGTACGTCGTGCTTGTGGCCGGACGCCAACGCCACCACCCGCGCACCGTAGTGCCGCGCCAGCCGGACAGCGGCCTGACCGACCCCACCCGCCGCGGCGTGCACCAACACCCACTCCCCCGCCGCGAGCCGGCCCATCGGCCGCAGCGCCGCCAGGGCCGTGGCCCAGTTCAGCACCAGCCCCAGGGCAGCGGCGTCGCTCCAGTCCTTCGGCACCGGCGCGGCAGCCACGGCCGCCACAGCGACGTACTCGGCGAAGGCACCCGGACCCACCCCGATGACATGGCTGCCGACCGGCAACGGGTCCGCGACATCCGGCCCCACCGCGACGACCTCACCCGCCACCTCGAACCCGGCGACGTACGGCGCCGCCGGGCCACCGGCATAGCGTCCCGTGGTCTGCATGACATCAGCGAAGTTGAGGCCCGCGGCACCCACCTTCACCAGGTAGTCCCCCGGCCCGGCCTGGGGCACCGGCAGGTCGTGGACGAGCTCGAGGGCAGCGGGGCCGTCGAGGGACCGCTGGACCAGCCCCTTCATCGTCGTGGGCAGGTCACCGGTCGTCATGGTGGTGTGAACGCGCCCGACCGGCCGTTGCTTCCGGCGAGATCGCGAGCGCTCGAGGCCGCGATCTACCCACGTAACAGCGCGATACGCCTCAGTGTTGTCTGGGCCAATCCGTAAGATCTCCGGCGTGCCGCTGGGACTCGACCTCCACCTGGACCTCACCCGCGGCCGGCCCGGGCGATCGCTGGAAGAGGCACTGCGGGCGGCGATCACCGACGGCAGGCTCGCTCCCGACACCCGTCTTCCGGCCGCCCGGAGTCTCGCCGCGGACCTCGGGATCAGCCGCAACACCGTCGCCGACGTCTACGCACAGCTCGCGGCCGAGGGATGGCTGACGGCCCGCGTCGGAGCCGGGACCTGGGTGGCTCACCGTGGGACCGCCGCTTCCGGTGCGCGCCCCGCTCCCGTGAGGAAGCGCCCTTGGGTCGGCCTCCGCGCCGGCATCCCGTCGACGACGGTGTTCGGGCGGCGGGAGTGGACGACGGCCGTCAGGCAGGCGGTTCTCGACGCGTCGGCCGCCGACCTCGGCTACCCGGACCCGGCCGGCACCCCGCAGCTGCGGGCCGCGCTCGCGGCGTACCTCGCGCGCACCCGGGGCGTCGTCGCGCGCCAGGACTCGATCGTGGTCGGGCACGGTTACGCGGAGCTGCTCGGACTCGTGTGCCGAGCGCTCCGCAACCGTGGGGCCGAACGTGTGGCCGTGGAGCAGTACGGCCACGACAGCCACCGCCGGGTGATCGCGGCCGCCGGGCTCACCGTCGTGCCGGTGCCGGTCGACGAGGACGGAGCCGAAGTACGGCTCCTGGAGCGGCTGGGGGTGTCGGCCGTCGTGCTGACGCCCGCGCACCAGTTCCCGGTCGGCGTCCCGCTCGCCCCCGACCGACACAGGTGGCTGGCGAGCTGGGCCGGACGGACGGGCGCACTCGTGATCGAGGACGACTACGACGGAGAGTTCCGCTACGACCGCCGGACGATCGGCGCACTGCAGTCCCTGGCCCCGGACCGGGTCGCGTACGTCGGCACGGCCAGCAAGGCGACGGTGCCGGCGATCGGCCTCGCCTGGGGCGTCCTTCCCGGCTGGCTGCTCCCCGACGTCCTCGAGCAGCGCGACCTCTCCGGAGCCCGGCCGTCGGCGCTGAACGAGCTGGCCCTCGCCCGCTACCTGACGGACCACCACTACGACCGGAGCGTCCGCAGGTTGCGCGCGACCTACCGCATGCGCCGGGCGCGACTGGCGCAGGTCACGGCCGAGGAGCTGCCCGGGTGCGAGGTCACCGGGCTGTCGGCAGGCCTGCAGTGCCTGCTCACACTTCCTCCACACGTGCCGGAGGACGCGGTGCTGCGCGAGGCCCTCGATCGCGGGCTGCGACTGGAAGGCCTCGGGTCGTTCTCCTGCGAGGGTGCACCCGGAGACCTTCCCCCGGCCCTCGCGATCGGCTACGCCGAGCCCGCGCCGGCGCAGTACGACCGGGCCCTGCAGCTGTTGGTCGAGAGCATCCGCTCCGCGTCGCCCGCGGGGGCCGCATTGGCCCGGCCGCGCACGCGATGATTGCCCCAGCGGCTTGGCTGCACCCGCGCCTAGCGTCGCCCGCATGACCGTCACTGACTACGTCTCCGTCCCCGTCCGCCTCGACTTCGACGCCATCGCTCCCGGCTTCTCGCGAGCCGTCAGCGCCCTCGACGACGCCGCCACCGCAGAGCTCGACCGTGTCGGCATCGAGCCCGCCGTACGGGAGGTCGTCCGACTGCGTGCCTCGCAGCTGAACGGCTGCTCCTACTGCGTCGACATGCACGCCCGCGCCGCGCGCGCTGCCGGCGTGTCCGCTCAACGCGTCGACGCGGTCGCGGTGTGGGTCGAGTCGGGCCTCTTCACCGAGCGGGAGCGGGCGGCGCTCGACTTCACCGAGCAGGTCACCATGATGGCGACCACGAAGGTCCCCGAGCAGAGCGTTCGGGGAGTGGTCGCCGCGTTCGGGGAGGAGGGTGCGGCGGCCCTGCTCAGCCTCGTCATCGCGATCAACACCTGGAACGCGATCGGCGTCGCGACCCGGTGCTGGCCGACCGCCGTCCGCCGCGAGGGCTGACGATGCCGCTGGTGCTGCGGAGCTCCTGGACCCGCGGGCCCGAGCGGGAGCCTTCGGGCCCGGTGCTGGTCGAGGTGACTGTCTTCGCCCCCGCCGTCCGTCGTGACCTGCCCGGCATCTTCCGGGCCGGGATGCGGCTGCGGGAGGGGTGGCCCGAGCTCCACGGAGCGGTCGGGATGTGGTTGTGGACGCGACCGTTCGCCGGGACCTGCGGGTCCGTGTCGGTCTGGCGGGACCGGGAGTCCCTGATGTCCTTCGTGGTCCGCCCGGACCACCTCGACGTCGTGCGGAGGTACCGGCAACGGGGGAACCTGACGTCGAGCTCCTGGCACCAGGCCTGGCAGGGGCCGGAACCACTGTGGCGACGAGCGGCCTCCCGGTTGGGGCCCGGCGTCGCCCCACCGTCTCGGTGAGCCCGACGCCGGGACCCGATCACGTCGCCGCGGTCTCGCGGAAGTGCGACTCGATCTGGTCGCTCGTCGTCAGCCAGACCCCGGTCTGCGAGGTGATGTAGTGCAGGGCCCGGTCGAGGTACTTGGCCCGTGCGGGCTGACCGATGATGAAGGGGTGCAGGGCCAGGCCCATCACCCGACCGGTCGGCACATCGGTCATCAGCTGGTTCAGGTGGTCGATGACCATCTGCTCGAACTCGCGACCGGTCTGGCCCTTCAGGCTGAAGATGCCGAGGTCGTTGAGCTCGACGCTGTAGGGGATGCTCAGCACGTCGGCGTGCTTCAACCGATAGGGCTGGTCGTCGTTCGTCCAGTCGAGCGTGTAGCCGTAGCCCAGCTCCTCGAGCAGAGCAGGCGTCTGGAAGGTCTCCGTGAGCGCCGGGCCCATCCAACCTCGAGGCTGCTGCCCGGTGGCCTTGTGGATCGTCTCGGAGATCTCCAGCAGCTCCGCGCGCTCCTCCTCGGGACCGAGGTTCGCATGGATGCTCGAGTTCGTGCGGCCGTGGGCGAGCCAGGCCCAGTCGCGGTCCCGGCCCGCGGCGACGATCTGCGGGTACTGCTCACACACCTCGGAGTTGATCAGCGCGCTGGCGCGCACGCCGTACCGGTCGAGGATCTCGATGACCCGCCAGATGCCGACCCGGGCGCCGTAGTCGCGCCACCCGTAGTTGAGGGCGTCCGGCACCAGGCCGGCTGTCGCCTCGACCAGGGAGGTGGACGGCCGGTCCACGTGGAAGTGCTCGATGTTGAGCCCGATGTAGACCGCGACCTTGGCGTCACCGGGCCACTGGACGGGCTCTCTTTCGATGATCGGGCTGTAGTCGAACACGTCTGCGTGCATCGTGGATCGCCTTCTTTCAGGGGATGAGGGGGATGGACGGGGTCGGCACGACCACCAGACGCACCGGGCGCACGATGCGTGACATGGAGACGCCCACGACGCGTCGGGCCGGGCGGGATGACGAGGGCCCGGGGCTCGCTCGATCGACGACGGCGCCCCTGGGACTAGACTAACGGGACACAATCATCTCTCCGTTAGAAGTTGAGAGCAGGTGCGTCATCGTGACAGCCGGTGAAGTCCCCAACCTCTATCCGTCCGAGCCCGTTCCGGTGCGGCTCATGAACACCATCTGGGCCGACCGCGACGGAGTGCACGACGCGTTGGGCACCGTCGGCCAGCTCGAGCAGTGGGCCCGGCAGTGCGGGCTCTCGCCCGCCAGCAAGCTCACGCGCGACGACCTCGACAGCGCCCGCGCGCTGCGGGACGCCGTACGCCGCCTCGCCGCCTCGGCGCTCGACGACGACCGCCCCGGAGCGGTGCCGGACCTGTCGACCGAGGACGCCCTGGGCGTCCTCAACGGCTTCCTCGGGGCGCTGTCGCCCGAGCTGCTCCACGACCAGGACGGGGGCTATCGCCGGGGTTGGTCCACGGAGCTCAGAGGATTCGCGCGGACACTTTCCAACGTGGCCCTCGATGCCACCGATGTCCTCGACGAGGCCGGCCGGCGGCTCGGCGTCTGCCACGGCCCGGGGTGCGTCCTCTACTTCGCGCGCGTTCCCGCCAGGCGCGGATGGTGCTCCGACGCCTGTGGCAACCGCGCGCGGGTGGCCCGGCACTACCAGCGCACCAAGGGTGGCGCCGGCCGTTGAGCAGTGAATCGCAGTTTCTAACGCTTCTGGTCTTGCCATCCATTAGTCGCCGCGGTTACCGTTTCCTCCTAATGGCGCATTTGCCCTATTCCATTAGTCATCCAACGGGGACGACGGGGCAGCGCAGATGATGGAGGTCAACCGTGAGCAAGCCGGCTCTGAAGACCGGACACGTCGCACTGAACGTGACCGACCTGGACCGCTCGATCGCGTTCTACGAGGCGTTGTTCGCCTTCGACGTCCTGGCGCGGTCGAAGGACGAACGCGCCTGGGCGCTTCTCGGCAACGAGGGCGTCCTGTCCATCGCCCTGTGGCAGCAGAGCGACGGCGAGTTCCCCACTGCTCTCCCGGGCCTGCACCACCTGTCCTTCGAGGTCGCTGACGTCGCGGCGGTGCGTGCCGCCGAGCAGACGCTCAAGGGGCTGGGCGTGGAGTTCGCCTACGACGGCATCGTCGCGCACGGCGAGGGCGCGCCGTCGGGCGGCGTGTTCTTCAACGATCCCGACGGCGTCCGCCTCGAGATCTACGCCACCACCGGCGTCGACGGCCACCCCGCGCCGGTGCCGGACGCGCCGACCTGCGGCTTCTTCTGAGCGGCAGGGGCGAAGAGGGTTCGGGACCGACGCGGTCCCGGACCCTCTCTCGTCCCGTCGACCGAGATCTGATGCGAGAGGACTGAGGAACACATGCATCACCCAGGAGAGCTCAACGTGCAGGCCCGTGCCGGCATCCACGGGGTCGCGCACGGGAGCGCCACGGTCGTGAACGACATCCCCGCCGTCGCGGGGCAGTTCCTGCTGGATCAGCGGATGATCGTGGTCTCCGCTGTCCGCGACGGCGCGGTGTGGACCACGATCCTGGTCGGGGAACCCGGCTTCATCCAGGCCGGGGCGGACTCCTCCGTCCGGATCCGGACCGAGCTGCCACCGGAGGACCCACTGTTCGGCGCGTTCGACTCGCCCCACGAGATCGGCATGATCGCGATCGAGCCCGAGACCCGGCGCCGGATGCGGATCAACGGACGTGCACGGCTGGACGGCGGTCTGCTCACCGTGCAGGCCGACCAGGTCTTCGGCAACTGCCCGAAGTACATCCAGACCCGCCGCGGGCGGTTCGTCGACGGGTCACCGGTCACCTCACGGTCCACCGGGAGCACGCTGACCGAGGACCAGGTCGCCTGGATCGGCTCGGCGGACACGTTCTTCGTCGGCACCACCGCCGCGGGACTTGGCTCCGACGCCAGCCATCGCGGCGGGAATCCCGGGTTCGTCGACGTCGCCTCCGACCGGGTCTCCTGGCCCGACTACGTCGGCAACTCGATGTACATGACGCTCGGGAACCTCGACCTCGACCCCCGTGCCGGCCTGCTCTTCGTGGACTTCGAGCGTGGTCACACCCTGCACGTCAGCGGCACGGCCAGCGTCGACTGGGACCAGGACCGCGCGGCGCAGTGGCCCGGAGCCCAACGGGTCGTCGACCTCGAGATCAGCCGGGTGATCCAGCTCGACCACCGTGTCTCCCTGCGCTGGGACCTGGAACGGCTGTCCCGGTTCAACCCACCCCTCGAGGACTCGCAGCCATGAAGATCGATGTCGACCGCACGACGTGCGAGATCCACGCGCAGTGCGTGTTCGCCGCCCCCGACGTGTTCTCCCTCGACGAGGACGACGAGCTCGTGTACGACGCCGACCCGGGCCCGGAGCACGACGAGGCGGTCCGCAGCGCGGCGCTCGTCTGCCCCGTCCAGGCGATCAGGGTCTCCGGCGACCTGGCATGAGGACGGTTGTCGTGGCCGGTGCCGGACTGGCCGGGCTCAGCGCCGCCGCGGAGCTGCGCCGCCGCGGCTGGGACGGACGGCTTGTGATCATCGGCGAGGAGAGACACCGCCCGTACCGACGGCCTCCCCTCTCGAAGGAGTACCTGCTCGCGACGACGCCCCCCGTGCTCGACCTCCCCCAGGCCGACGACTTGGCAGCGGAATGGCGGCTGGGCCGGGCGGCCGCCGGACTGGACCTGCGCCCGCGCCGGGTGCGCCTGGCGGGAGGGGAGGAGATCGGCTTCGACGGGCTGGTCATCGCGACCGGTGCCGCGGCGCGCGCTGAGCCTCCCGCTCTCGCGCACCCCGGCGTCGTCCGGCTGCGAGGCCTCGACGACGCGACCGCGCTGCGGGACCGGCTCACCACGAGCCGGCGCGTCCTCGTGGTCGGCGGCGGCTTTCTCGGGACGGAGGTCGCGGCCGCTGCTGTGCAGCTCGGCAAGGACGTCACCCTCGTGGATCGCGGACCGCAGCCCCTTCTTCGCGCAGTGGGCGCGCGGGTCGGCCACCTGGTCGCGGACCTCCACCGAAGCCACGGCGTCGATGTCCGGCTCCAGACGCAGGTTCGCCGCCTGTCCGGTGGATTGAGGAGCCTGAGCGTCCAGCTCGACGACGGCGCGGTCGTGGCCACCGACCTCGTGGTGGCCGCCCTCGGTTCCCACCCTTCGACCGGCTGGCTCGCCGGCTCGGGTCTCCGCGTCGACGGCGGGGTCATGGTCGACGCCCGCGGGCTCGCGGCCCCGGGGGTCACCGCCGCGGGCGACGTCGCCCGCTGGCCGCACCCCGTGCTCGACCACGAGCACGTGCGGATCGAGCACTACGCCACCGCCGCCGATCAGGGCCGGCTGGCTGCCCGCGCCCTTCTCGGCGACCTTCCCGACGACCGGGCTGCGCTCCTTCCGTCGTTCTGGTCGCACCAGTACGACTGGCGCCTGCAGTCCGTCGGCTTCACCGGCTCCCGGTTCGAGTTCACGCTGGTCGACCACGACGGCACGGACCGGTTCACCGGTGAGTACCGCCACCGCGGTCGTCTGGTCGGAGCCATCACCAACGGGCGTCCGCGCGCCCTCGTCGACTACCGGACGGAGCTCCTGACTCAGGCCGCTGCTGCCGGATAGTCCGGGAGAGGCTGCTTGCTCCGACTCCATACTATGCCGTATGGTTTGGCCATGTCGACCTTGATCGCCAGCCCGACCACAATGACAAGGTCCTCGGGCTTCTGGACCGTGCTCCTGGCGGTGGTCCACGTCCTTGCGACTCCGCTGTTCTACGCCGACTCGCTGCAGAGCATCCTCGACGCCGGCGTGCTCGGGGCCGTCGACTCGGACCCCGACCTGACAACGCTCCGGGCCGCGGCGTTCTGGTACGTCACCGCCGGCCTCCTGCTGGGAGCTGTCGGTTGGATGGTGATGCTCGCGGAGCGACGAGGCACGGGCGCCCCGCGGGGATTCGCGCTCGCCCTCGGGTTGACCGGGGCCTGGGGGGTCATCCTCAGCCCGCTTTCGGGATTCTGGCTCTTCCTCGTCATCGCGTTCCTCGCCCGTCGCAACACGGTCCAGGCATGAGACATCACATCAGCGTGATCACCCTGGCCGTGGACGATCTCGATCGAGCCGTCGGGTTCTACCGGGCCCTCGGGCTGGAGACGCCCGGCGTGATCGGCACCGAGTTCGAGGGCGACGAGAGCACGCCCGCAGGCGACGTCGCCATGTTCAAGCTCGCCGGTGGGCTCATCCTGGCGCTCTATCCCCGATCGGAGCTGGCCAAGGACGCCAAGGTCGCGGCGGGGTCTCCCAACGCAGCCGAGTTCAGCATCGGCCACCTCGTCGACACCAGGGAGGAGGTCGACGCCGTGCTCGCTGAGGCGAAGGCGGCCGGCGCGACGTTCACCGATCAGCCCCACGACCGCCCGTGGGGCATCTACTCGGGCTACTTCCGTGATCTCGACGGTCACCTGTGGGAGATCATCTGGAGCCCGAACGGGCCGGCTCTCTGACGCTGCGGAGCTCCCCCGCTCGGGCGGTGGCCCACAGCGCGAAACCGAACAGCACCAGGCCGCAGGCGATGTCCAGGACGACGTGGCCCTGTCGCCACCATGCCATGTCCGTCGCCGCGGGGACCGCGTAGTGGGCGAGGCCGACCAGGCCTGACACGGAGTACACGGTGAGCGCGACGGCCGCTCCCACGATCCTGCGGCGGTGCCAGAGGACGAGCGCCAGGACTCCGAACGCGGTGAAGACGAACCACGACAGCCCGACCGCGGCCTGGGACGGCACCGGGACGTCGCTGCCAGGGGCCGGCGCCGGGTAGTCGCGGTAGTTCACGTAGTTGTCGACGTAGTGCACCACCGACACCGCCACCGCGATCGCCCAGGACCGGTGGAGAATGCGCCCCGCGCGTTCGTACATGAGCCGCCCCTTCCGGATGCCGAAACATACCACACGGTATGTTCCGCCGTAGCGAGCGGGGATCGCTGCGGGTTGGTTCGGGGCCGGCCCAGGGGTCTCACCAATGGTCGCGGGCACATCCCCCGCAGGACAGTGGCTGTTCATCCCAGAAAGGAACAACGATGTTCAGCACACGTACGGCGCGCGCTCTCGCGACCACGGCCGCGATGATCTCGGCGGCGGCGTTGGCCGGCACCACGGCACTCGGTGCCGCAGCGGACGGCCATCACACCACCTCCGGGGACCTCCAGGGCTCGCTCGACGGAGTCGTCCGCCACGGTGCCGTCGGTGCCCTCGTCGAGGTGCGCGGCGATAGCGGCCCGTGGCGCGCAAGCGCCGGCGTGGCCGAGATCGGCTCCACGCGGCCGGTGCTGGAGCACAGCCGGTTCCGGATCGGCAGCATCACCAAGTCGTTCACCGCGACGGTCGTCCTCCAGCTCGTGGACGAGGGCCTCATCGAGCTCGACGACCCGTTGGCGCTGTGGTTCCCCGCCATCCCGAGGGCTCAGGACATCACCGTCCGGCACCTGCTGGGCCACACGAGCGGGATCTTCGACTCGTTCCGCACCATGCCGAGACCACCTGCACCGGCCTTTCTCGAAGCGACCCGCCGCACCTGGACACCCCAGGAGCTGATCGATCGGGCGCTTGCTCATCCCCCGGTGTTCGACAGGCCGGGCTCCGAGTTCTCCTACTCGAACACCAACTACACGATCCTGGGAGCCATCGTCGAGCGCGTCGTCGGTGCGAGCTACGGCGAGGCCATCGAGCAGCGGATCCTTCGACCTCTGAAGCTCAGCGACACCTCGCTGCCGGGCACCCGGACGCGGATCAATGGTCCGCATTCCCAGGGCTACGTACCGCTCCTACGGGACGGTCGGGTCGAGCTGGCCGACTTCACCGAGATGAATCCCTCCATCATGGGCGCGGCCGGCGAGATGATCTCGACGACCGAGGACCTGAACGACTTCTTCGATGCCCTCCTCAGCGGCGAGCTCGTCTCGCCCGAGCTGGTGACGGTCATGAAGACCCCCAGCACTCCCGGAGGGCGCTACGGCCTGGGCTTGTGGATCGTCCGGACCTCGTGCGGCGACGTCGCCTATGGTCACGACGGGGACGCCATCGCGTTCCAGTCGTACTCCTTCGCGAGCGGCGAGCGCGACCGGCAGGTCACCGTCGCCCTCACCCCTGACTTCTCGGGAGATCCGGACGACGCGGTCGACGCCCTGATCGACGAGGCACTCTGCGGCTGACCACTGCTCGCGCCGTCGCGTCGCCGCTAGCTCTCGAGCGTGGCGAGGATCCTGTCCCACAGGCGTGAGATCTCCCGCATCGGCATCGGCGGCAGGTGGTGGTAGCCGCCGATGAGGACGAGGTAGATCATCCGCGCCACCGCCCGGGCTTCGCTCTTGCTGCTCGTCATGTCTTGGAGCACGGACTCCAGGTAGTCGAGCCTGCGACGATCGATCTCCTCGAGTGCGGTGCGAGCAACCGCGTCCTGCGTCGCCCAGCCCCGCACGGCGACCTCCAGCGACGCGGAGCCGGCTCCGCCCCTGACGACTGCCGCCTGCAGCCGTTTGATCCGCTGCTGCGGCGCGTCGCCCGCACCTGCCTCGGCAAGCTCAACGTAGCGCTGCGTCTCCCGGTAGGAGAAGTGCTCCAGCATCGCTGCCTCGAAGTCGGCGACCCCCGAGAAATGGTGGTAGAAGCTGCCCTTGGTCAGGCTCAGCTCGTTGCACAGCCGATCGATCGTGACGGCCCGGTGGCCCTCGCGGGCCAGGACGTCGAGGCCCTTCTCGAGCCATCTCTCGCGAACTGACATGCTCGCACCTTTCCGTAGGCGCCTGGCGGCACGTGCGCGAGACTATCGATCGCCGTGCTCCGGCCACCTACGCACTCGACCGGTCGCGCGGCGGAGCTGCTCAGGGCGTCGCCGGCTCGCGCGCCGGCGTTGCCGCCCGCTCGGCCATCACGAAGGCCGCGGACAGGGCGATCACCAGGCCTGCCACCATGCCCGTGAGGTTCAACATCCGGTACACCGATGTCATCTGGTCGCTGAGGTCCGCGCCGGCCGCCAGGCTGATCGTGCGTCCGAAGCCGTAGGCGAACAGCGAGCCGCTGCCGATCCACGTCGCTGACACTGCCCGGCCGAGCGGCCAACCGCGGAACAGACCGATCAGGCCCAGGATGCCTGCGGCTGCGAGCAACGCCAGGCCACCCTCGACGAGCTCGCCGAATCGTGTGAGGAACGTCCACGGGACGTCGTACCAGCCGTCCGGCGCGAAGATCCCCTGCCCGATCCTCACGACACCGACGCCGGCGGCAAGGACGGCGGCCGTCACCCCGAGGACTCGCTGGACCCCGAAGGTGGGGCCGCGTCGGCACGTGCCCGCGAGCGCCGCCTCCCACCTGACGCGGGAGTACAACGCGAACGACGTCGTGACGAGAACCCCCTGGATCGCGAACGACGATCCGACCAGGACGTACGCCCAGTCCTCGACCAGTCCTTCACGCAAGCTGATCAGCTCCCCCGTGGTGGTCAATGACGATGTGAAGCCAGTGACCACGAGGAGTACCGCGGGCACGAGGAAGCCGGTCCCGATCCATGCAGGCACGATCACGAGCCAGGCCGGCACCCGCATGCCCCACGGGTGGGTCAGCGCCATCGCCACCGCCACCGCCACGAGGTCCATCAGGCCCGTCACGATGTTCTGCACCTCCCACCCGGAATGGGCAGGAGAGCTCTCCGGTACTCCGACCATGACGCCCGCCACCCAGAGCGCCTTGAGCACGAGGTACGGCGCCACGGCGACCACCAGACCGTAACCGGCCACGATCCTGATCCTGGAAGGCTTTCCTTGCGTCGATGGCATACCGTACGGTATCGCATGATCCGCTCGAACAGACACCGGCGCATGGTGGCGCTACGTGAGGAAGGACGAAACCGATGAGCGACGACTCCAGGACGGCGATGCCGGGCTTCTCCGGCAGCGTCAACATCGCGATGAAGATCCCGCGAGCGCAGTACGACGCCACGGTGGCGTTCTACCGCGACGTCCTCGACCTGCCCGTCACCGACGTCAGCGACTCGGCGATCGCCACCGGCGTCTCACGAAGCCACCGCTGCGAGTTCGGGCCGAACACACTGTGGCTCGACGAGGTGGAGAACTACAGCCGATCCGACCTCTGGCTCCAGGTCGACACCGACGACATCGCCGCAGCGATGGATCGCTTGGCAGCCGCCGGCGTGACGCCGCAGGACGAGCTGGAGCCGTTGCCCGACACGGCACGGGCGCACTGGATCACCAACCCAGCAGGCATCGTCCATCTTGTCGGTCAGAAGGACCTCTGACCGCGCCGACCAGACATTCACCCGCGCGAGGGGGTCAGGTCACTCGTTCGAGGGGCGCCTGACCGTTGCGGCGAAAAGAAGATGGTGGCCATGCCATCCATGACCTCCCTTCTTCGCCGCAGCCTCATCGTCCTCGCTGGATCGGGTCTGGCCGTCGCCACGACCGCCGCCGCGCACTCGTCTCGAGCCCACGAGAGCCAGGCGGTCGCCGTACCGGTCGACCGCGCCGGCGAGCCGGGCTGGCTCACTCCGCAGTCCATCGACGGCGTCGGGCGGTTCACGATGCGCGGTCCGAACGTCGAGGGTGACCAGATCCGGTTCCAGATGCACGCCGAGACCGCGCGAACGGGCCTGACCCGGGGTGCCTTCTCCTTCCGCCACCACTCGCCGGCCTCCGGGGCCGAACCGGCGTGGACGGCGCGCGGTCGGGGCCGGGTGACCTGCCTGCTCGTCGACGGAGACATCGCGCTCCTCACGGCGGTTGTCCGCCACGAGGTGGTGCCCGGTCAGCCGAACGGCACCGGCCCGCACGCCTTCTACATGAAGATCACGGACGCCTCCCCCGATCGCGTCTCCTTCATCCAAGGTCCGCCGCCGCCGTACGGCGCGGACTACGGCATCCACGGGTGCAGCGATCCCGAGGCGATCCCGGGCATCCCGCCGGAGGCGGTCGACAGCTACGTGCTCGAGCGTGGCGACTGGCGGCTGCAGGGCCCGTGACCCGTGCCGTTCGCGGCTCTCAAGCCGCGACCCCGAGCCGGGCGAGGAAGGCCGCCGCCGCGGGCGAGGGCCCGCGCCGGCTCCACACGACGTGCTCGGCCCGGGACGGCCCGCCGCGGACCGCGATGGTCGTGACGCCGTCGAGCCTCGGCGCGAAGGCCTCGGGGAGCAGGCCCACGCACAGCCCGCTGCGGACCAGAGCGGCCATGAGGTGGGCGTCGGTCACCTCGAACGCGACCTCCCGGTCCAGCTGCGCGGCCGCGAACGCCCGGTCGGTCTGGGCCCGTCCGGGAGTACCGGTGGGGAAGTCCGCGAACACCTCGTCCGCGAGCTGGTCGAGCCCGAGCCGCTTCCGGTGGGCGAGGCGGTGATCGGGGGCCACCACCGCGACGTGGTGATCGGTCGCCAGCACGTGGCCCTCGACACCCTCGACCGTCGCTCCGGCCGGGAGCCCGAGGAAGGCGACGTCGAGGCGCCCGTCGGTGACGCGGCGCACCAGAGCGTCGCTGGCGCCGGTGAGCAGGCCGATCCGCACCTGGGGATGGTCCTGGTGGAACCCGCTCAGCACCTCCGGGACGTCGACGGCGGCGACGGTCGGGATGACCCCCACCGACAGGCGTCCGCGAATCTCGCCGGTCGCCGCCGCCACCTCCGCCCGCGCGCGCTCGGCCGCCTCCAGGCACTGCCGGGCCGCCGGCAGGAACGCCTCTCCCGCAGCGGTCAGGCTCACGCGGCGGCTCGTGCGGTGGAACAGCCGCGTGCCGAGCTCCTGCTCCAGGCGCGCGACCTGGTGGCTGAGCGCCGACTGCACCACGAAGCATCGCTCGGCGGCGCGCGTGAAGTTCTCCAGCTCGGCCACTGCGACGACGTACCTCAGTTGTTGTAGGTCCACGCGATCAATCGTCACCGACGATGGATCGGATGACAAGCATGTGTTGGACAGATGGTTGGTGCCCGACGAGGCTGGAGCCAGGTTTCGACACGAAAGGAGACGCATCATGAAGGTTCTGGTGATCGGAGGCACCGGGTACGTCGGGAGTGCGGCGGTTCGCCGGCTGCGGGCTGCCGGGCACACCCCGGTCGTCCTCGTCCGCAACGCCGCCAATGCGCCGGCGGGGGTCGAGAGCCGGGTCGGAGACCTTCGGGACCCCGCCTCCCTGCGGGCCGCGATCACCGACGACCTCGACGCGGTGGTCCACGCCGCCACACCCACCGGCGACTGGCGGGCCGACGAGGTGGCCCTGGACACCCTGGTCGGGGCGCTCGCCGGTCGCGCGCTCCTCTACGTCAGCGGCGTCTGGGTGCTCGGCAGCACGGTCGAGCCGGTCGACGACTCCGCGCCGGCCCGCCCGATCCGGATCGTGGAGGGTCGTGACTCACTCGAGACGATCGTCCAGAGCGCGCGCGACCTCCGTGGCATCGTGGTGCGCCCCGGCATCGTGCATGGCGCCGGCGGCGGCATCCCGGCCATGATGGTCGACTGGGCCCGAGCGACGGGAGCGGGGCGGTTCGTCGGGGAGCCCGGTGTGCGCTGGCCGATGGTCCACGTCGACGACCTGGCTGACCTCGTGGTGCTCGCCCTCGAGAGCGCCGAGCCCGGCGCCGTGCTGCACGGCATCGCCGAGTCCGCCGTGCCCGTCGACGAGCTCGCGAGGGCAGCCGACATCGCGGTCGGCGGCACGGGGCAGGCCAAAGCATGGCCGGAGGTCGAGGCCGCGACCGAGCTCGGTGCCGAGTTCGCGGAGGCACTGGCGCTGCACCAGGAGGTCGTTGCCACCGCGGCTCGCGAGCTCGGGTGGACCCCGATCCGGCCCGACGCCGTCGCCGACCTGCGCGAGGGCAGCTACGCGGCGCGCACGCCACGGGACAAGATCGTCGTCCAGCCGGCCGACGGGGCCGAGCGCACCGTGGACATCGACGCGATCGTCGAGCTCGTCCGTCGCGTCGAGGTCGCCCAGCAGACCGAGGACGTCACGGCGTGCCCGGCGCCTTCGAGCAGCACAGCGTGTGGACCACCGCCCACGGCAAGCGGATCGTCGGGAAGGACGAGATCACAGCCTTCACCCGTGCGGTGCTCCCGGGCGCGATGCGCGAGTCCACCGCGACCTACGACGTCGAGCACATCCTCTTCGTGCGCGACGACGTCGCCGTGGTGAACATCCGGCAGCGGCCGGTCGGGCTCGACGGAGCCCCTCTCGACGGCGTGCCCGAGGGGCGGCCGGTGCACGTGCTGGTGCGTAGCGGCGACAGCTGGCGGATCGCGGCCGGGCAGAACACGCAAGTGCGGGACTGAGCCGAAGACCGGGTCGTGGCGGGATCCCCCTGTCGGTCGTCGGGTACCGGTGCGCGTCTCACGGCGGAGCCGACTCAGGTCCAGCCGACCGGGTGACTGCGTAGCCGGCCAGGAGGACGCCCGCTACGGCAAGGATCCCGCCAACCGTCTTGCTCGTCGTCGGCTGCTCGCCGGTCATCACCGCCAGCGCGTAGCCGACGGCCGGAATGGCGGCGGTCAGCACTCCGGACACACTGGCCGGGGTGCGGCGCGCGCCGTACGTCCACAACAGAAGAGTGGCGCCGGAGGCGACGACGCCCAGATACAGCGTCGCGCCGATGCCCGCGGTGCTCACCGTCAGCTGCGCGCGTCCCCCAGCGATCTCCCAGAGCTGCCACGGGAGCAGCAGGATCACACCCCACAGCGCGGTGGCAGCGGCCAGCACCACAGGGTCGTCGGTGGGCACGTCGCCGGCTGCGCCCGTCTCGGCGCTGCCCGAGCGGCGCAGCAGCACCGTGTAGGCGGCGTAGGCCAACACGCCCGCGAGCACCAGGACGACTCCACGATCGAACCTGGCGCCGCCTGAGGCGATCAGGACGACGCCCGCAGTGGCCAGGAGGAGCCCAACGAGGGTCCCGGTTGCCACACGCTCACGCAGGGCAACGGCCGCGAGCCCGGCCGTCGCCACGGGTAGGACCGCCTGCAGCAGGGCGGTCGTTCCCGCGGTCGTGTAGAGCAGCGCGACGTTCTGGAGTCCGTAGTACGCCGCCACGCCGGTCAGTCCGAGCACGGCGGTGAGGGGAGTCCGCAGCATGCGCCCCAGCCCCTCGCGGCGCAGCGCCAGCGGCAGCAGCACAGCCACGCACAGGACGAACCTGAGAACGGTCAACACGGCAGGCGACGTCGACGTCAGAGCGCTCTCCGACACCACGAACGTCGTGGCCCAGATCAGCACAGCGCTCGACAGCGCCATCAGAGGCGCAGCTGAAGTCACGGGCGGAACGAGCGCAGGCGGCAGAGAACCCGGCGCTGGCCCGAGCCGAGGCCCGGAGTGCCGTCCCGCGATCCGATCCCGGCGGCGCCAGGTCTGGATCGACTGCCCGGTGGTGTCGACGTCGTGGTCACGCCACCCGTCACCTGCGGCTCCTCTCCGGCGGAACCATGGGCCACCGCCATACCGTACGTTACTGTATGGCCCGCCGGACGCCGAACGCCGAGGTGGATCCTCCGCGCCTGTGCTGCGACGGCGCTCGGAGACCCGGCGCAGACCGGCTCGCCGGCCGCGAGTCCGGCACCGGCGCGGCGCCGCCCGAAATCAGAACATCCCGAACCCTGAGGGTTCGGGATGTCCGGGACTCCTAAGAGGAGACTACGTGCGCGAGGGGGGAGTTGAACCCCCACGTCCTTTCGGACACACGGACCTGAACCGTGCGCGTCTGCCTATTCCGCCACTCGCGCTCTGCTGTCGGCATCGCTGTTCGACAGCCGGGCAAGGCTATCCCAGGCGGTGCCGCGCGCCCAAACTGGCGGTCGATCGCGGCACCTATACGATCGAGCGGACCGTTCGGACCGCAAGGTGACGACTGTGCAGGGCGACAGGGAGGAGGCCGCGATGGGTGGGTTGCAGCGTTTCGAGCAGCGTCTCGAGCGCGCCATCTCCGGCGTCTTCGCGCGCACGTTCCGCAGCGCGGTGCAGCCGGTCGAGATCGCCGCGGCGCTCCAGCGCGAGCTCGACAACAAGGCGCAGATCCTGTCCCGGGAGCGGCGGCTGGTGCCCAACGCGTTCGAGGTCGAGCTCGCCAGCTCCGACCTGGACCGGCTGGCGCCGTACGACTCGACGCTGGCGGGCGAGCTCTCGACCCAGCTCCAGGAGCACGCCGACCTGCAGAGCTATGTGTTCCCCGGCCCGATCAAGATCGCGTTCACCGCGGCCGACGACCTCAGCACGGGCCAGCTCCGGGTGCTCAGCCGCGCGGAGGCGACGGTCACCGGCAGCAGTCGCGGCGGGGGCCGGCAGCGCACCCGCGCGGTGCTCGACGTCAACGGCACCCAGCACCCCCTGCAGCCGCCCGGGCTCGTCGTCGGGCGCGGCAGCGAGGCCGACCTCCGCATCAACGACCCCGGCATCAGCCGGCGGCACGCCGAGTTCCTCGTCTCCACCGTCCAGGGCAGCGGCCTCGCCCCGGGCGAGGGCGAGCTCCACATCGAGGTGCACGACATGGGCTCCACCAACGGCATCACCGTCAACGGGCACAAGGTGGCCCGGGCCGTCCTCGCCGACGGCTCCCGGGTCCAGGTCGGCCACACCTCCCTGACCGTGCGCTTCCTCCCGGAGCCCCACCAGGAGTCGCCCGGTGTCTGAGCTGACCCTGTTCCTGATCCGGATCGCCTACCTGGCGATCCTGTGGATCTTCGTGCTGTCCGCGATCTCGGTGATCCGGTCCGACATGTTCGGCGCCCGGATGCCCACGCCCGCCACCGGCGGCAAGCCGCCGAAGCAGCCCAAGCAGAAGGCGCCGCCGAAGCGGCGGGGCGCGCCCACGCACGTCGCGGTCGTCCAGGGCCCCAACACCGGCATCACCGCCGCGCTGGCCGACGCCCCGATACTGATCGGCCGCGGCAACGACGCGGCGATCCGCCTCGACGACGACTACGTCTCCACCCGGCACGCGCGGATCGCGGCGTCCGGTGACCAGTGGTTCGTCGAGGACCTCGGCTCCACCAACGGCACCTACCTCGGCAACCAGCGGCTCACCCAGCCGACCACGATCATGCTCGGGTCGCAGGTGCGGATCGGGAAGACCGTCCTGGAGCTCCGGAAGTAGCCGCGGATGACCGAACCAGCTCCCGGGCCCGAGACCGTCCCGTCGCCTGACGCCGCCCCCCGCCCCGCGGGTGGTGCGGACCTGCGCCTGCGCTACCACGCGGTGTCCGACGTCGGCCGCGTCCGCAAGGACAACCAGGACTCCGGGTACGCCGGGCCGTGGCTGCTCGCCGTCTGCGACGGCGTCGGCGGCGCCGCGCGCGGCGACATCGCCTCCAGCACGGCGATCGCCGAGCTCCGCCAGCTCGACGTCCCACCCACCGGCGACCTGCTCATCCGCGTCACCGACGGCCTCCACGACGCGCACGAGTCGATCGGCAGCCAGGTCGACGCCGACCCGGCGCTCAACGGCACCAGCACAACGGCCACGCTCGCCCTGTTCGACGGGCGCAAGGTCGCCATCGGTCACGTCGGCGACTCCCGCGGCTACCTCTTCCGCGAGGGCGAGCTCTCGCAGCTGACGACCGACCACACGTTCGTGCAGAGCCTGATCGACGAGGGCCGCATCACCGAGGAGGAGGCGCGCACCCACCCGCACCGCAACCTCATCCTCAAGGCGCTCGACGGGCTGCACGAGGTGGAGCCCGACCTGTTCGCCCTCGAGCTGGTGCCCGGCGACCGGCTGTTCCTCTGCAGCGACGGCGCCTGCGGCGTGCTGGAGGCCGGGCGGATCGCCGACATCCTCTCCGGCGGCAGCCCCGAGTACGCCGCCATCGAGCTGGTGCGCGCCAGTCTCGACGCCGGCAGCTCCGACAACGTCACCTGCGTCGTCGCCGACGTGCTCACCGAGGAGCAGGCCGCGGCCGACCCGACGTACGCCGCCCTCCAGCCGCAGACCGTCGGCGCCGCGGCCGAGCTGCGTCGCCGGCTCCCGCGCAGCCTGTTCCGCGGCCACCGCTCCGGTGACACCGGCGAGCTCGAGCCGGTCGACGCCGAGATCCCCGAGGGCATCGACTTCGCGATCCAGGCCGACCCGCCGATGGATCCGGAGACCTACCGCTACGCGCCGCGCGCGCCGCAACGGTTCCGCTGGGCCCGCCGGCTGATGGCGCTCGCCCTGGTGCTCGGTCTCGCGTGGGTCGGCGTCGCCTCGGCGTACTGGTGGACCCAGCAGCAGTACTACGTCGCCGAGGCCGACGGCATGGTCGTCATCTACCGCGGCGTCAACGACCTTCCCGGCCTCTCCAGCGTCTACCGCGAGACGACCATCCCGGTCGACAGCCTCTCGGAGTCGCAGGCCGAGGACGTCGCCGACGGCCTCGACGCCGACAGCTACGACGACGCCGAGCAGATCGTGCGCAACCTCGCGAAGGACGCGCAGCTTCCCGTGGACCCGAGCCTGGGCGGGGCGGCCGACTGACATGCCCAACAACGCCGGCCTGATGGGGTTCGTCCACCGCCGACGGCGCGGAGCGGAGCTGTTCCTTCTCGTGCTCGCGCTCGTCGTCGGCGTGGGCGCCTACGCCGCGGTCGGCCTCGGCGTCGACGGCGAGGTGCCCACCAACATCCTCGGGTACGGCGGGTGGCTGGCCGCCCTCGTCGTCGTCGCCCACGTGGTGGTGCGGATGGTCGCGCCGTACGCCGATCCGGTGCTGCTGCCGGTCGTCGCGGCGCTCAACGGCCTCGGCCTCGCGATCATCCGGCGCATCGACGTCGCCGAGGACACGTCCAACGCCGACAACCAGCTGATGTTCATGACCGTCGGCGTCGCGCTCTTCGTCGCCGCGCTGTTCCTCATCCGCGACCATCGGCTGCTGGGCCGCTACACCTACACGCTCGGCCTGGTCTCGCTCGGGCTGCTGGTCCTGCCGATGCTCCCCGGCATCGGCAACGAGGTCAACGGCGCCCGGATCTGGATCGCGCTCGGACCGCTCAGCTTCCAGCCGGGCGAGGTCGCGAAGGTGCTGCTGGTCTTCACGTTCGCCGGCTACCTGGTCGTCCACCGCGACGCACTGGCGCTCGCCGGCCGTCGCCTGCTCTTCATCGACCTGCCGCGCGGTCGCGACCTCGGCCCGATCCTCGCCATGTGGGGCATCAGCCTCTGCATCCTCATCCTGCAGAAGGACCTCGGCTCCAGCCTGCTGTTCTTCGGCCTGTTCCTCGTCATGCTCTACGTCGCCACCGAGCGCGCCGGCTGGCTGTTCGTCGGCAGCGCGATGTTCCTCGGCGGGGCCGCGGCGGCGTACGTCTTCGTCGGCCACGTCGGCCAGCGCGTCGACATCTGGCTCGACCCGTGGGCCGACCCCGACGGCAGCGGCTACCAGCTGGTCCAGAGCCTCTACGGCTTCGCGTGGGGCGGCCTGATCGGGCAGGGCCTCGGCCAGGGCGTGCCCGACCGCATCCCGGAATCGCACAACGACTTCATCCTGGCCGCGATCGGCGAGGAGCTCGGTCTCACCGCGGTGATCGCGGTCCTGCTCCTCTACGGCCTCATCGTCGAGCGGGCGCTGCGCGCCGCGCTCATCTGCCGCGACGGCTTCGGCAAGCTGGTCGCGGTCGGCCTCGGAAGCGTCATCGCGCTCCAGGTCTTCGTCGTCGTCGGCGGCGTCACCCGGCTCGTGCCGCTCACCGGTCTCACCACACCGTTCCTCTCGGCCGGCGGCAGCTCGCTGGTCGCCAACTGGGTGATCGTCGCGATCCTGCTGCGGATCTCCGACCAGGCCCGGCGGCCGCTGCCGGCGCTGACGGACCAGGACGAGGACCCGGACGAGGCGAAGACCCAGGTGGTGAAGGTGGTGAACGACGAGAGATGAACAAGCCGATTCGCGCCATCTCCACCTTCTGCCTGCTGCTCTTCCTGGCGCTGATGATCAACGTGTCCTACCTCCAGTTCTGGGCGGCGGAGGACCTCAACGAGCACCCCGGCAACGCCCGCGTCGCCGAGGCGGCGTTCAGCCGTGAGCGCGGCGCGATCATCGTCGGCCGCGACCCGATCGCGCGCAGCGTCGAGAGCGACGACCGCTACGAGTTCCTGCGCAAGTACCCCAAGCCGTGGCTCTACGCCAACGTCACCGGATACCTCCAGTTCGCCAGCCAGACCGGTCTGGAGCGGTCGCAGAACGAGATCCTCTCCGGCGAGGACCCGCGGCTCTTCGTCAACCGGCTCGTCGACCTGGTGCGCAACGAGACCAACAAGGGCGGCAACGTGCTGCTCACCCTCGACCCCGAGGCGCAGGAGGCCGCCTACCACGCGCTCGAGGCCGCGGTCGGCCCCGAGGGCGAGGGATCGGTCGTGGCGATCGAGCCCAAGACGGGCAAGATCCTGGCGATGGTGTCGCTGCCGTCGTACGACCCCAACGAGCTGGCCACGCACGACTTCGAGGCGGCGGGAGAGGCCTACCGGGCGCTCGAGGACGACGAGCGCGAGCCGCTGCTCAACCGGGCGATCCAGACCCGCCTGTTCCCCGGCTCGACCTTCAAGATCGTGACCGCGGCGGCAGCGCTCGACAGCGGTGACTACGCCGTCGACGACCTGGTGCCCTCGGGAGCCACCTACCAGCCGAACGGTGTGGGCAACGTGATCGACAACGAGGGCCGCACCGCGTGCGACGCCGAGAAGATCACCTTCGAGACCGCGATGGCGTGGTCGTGCAACACCGCGTTCGCGCGGATGGCCGTCGAGCTCGGCGAGGACGCGCTGCGCGAGCAGGCCGAGGAGTTCGGCTTCAACAGCGACTCCTTCGACGACCTGCCGTCGTCGGTCGAGTCGGTCTTCCCGACCGGCGACCTCGAGGACACGTTCCTCGCTCAGACCGGCTTCGGCCAGTTCGAGGTGCAGGCGACGCCGCTGCAGATGGCGATGGTCGCGGCTGCGGTGGCCAACCGCGGCACGCTGATGAAGCCCTACCTCGTCGAGGAGGTGCAGTCCGCGGAGTACGAGACTCTCGAGACCACCGACCCCGAGGAGCTGCGTTCGGCGATCGGCGCGGGTGCCGCCCAGGACCTCACCGACCTGCTCGTCGCCACGGTCGACGAGGGCACGGCCAACGTCGCGGCGATCCCGGGCCTGTCGGTGGCGGGCAAGACCGGCACCGCGCAGCGCGGCGACGGGCTGCCGCCGTACGCGTGGTTCACGTCGTTCGCGCCGGCGGAGAACGCCGAGGTGGCCGTCGCTGTCATGATCCAGGAGGCGCCGGGGAAGGACATCTCCGGAGGCGGCCTCGGCGGACCGGTGGCCAAGGCTGTGATGGAGGCGGTGCTGCAGTGAGCGAACAGGGCGGACAGGGGGATCCCGTGCAGTACGCCGACGCCGCGCGCCGCTACCGGCTCGACAGCCGGATCGCGACCGGCGGGATGGGCGTCGTCTGGCGCGCCACCGACACCCGGCTCAACCGCGAGGTCGCGGTCAAGGTGCTCAAGCACGAGTACGTCGACGACCCGACCTTCCGGACCCGCTTCGAGACCGAGGCGCGGCACGCCGCGTCGCTCCACCACCCCGGCATCGCCGGCGTCTTCGACTACCAGGCCGACCCGGCCGGGCTCGGTGAGGGCGGTGCGCCGTACCTCGTCATGGAGTACGTCGACGGCGCGCCCCTGTCAGCGCTGCTCGCCCAGGCGAAGTCCGACGGGCGCCGGCTCGACCCCGACGTGGTGCGCGACCTGATGGGACAGGCCGCCGCCGCCCTCGGCGTCGCCCACGCGGCCGGGATCGTGCACCGCGACGTGAAGCCCGCCAACCTGCTCGTCACGCCCGAGGGCCAGGTCAAGGTGACCGACTTCGGCATCGCCCGCGCCGGCGACTCCGCCCAGATCACCCGCACCGGCGCGGTGATGGGGACGCCGCAGTACCTCTCGCCCGAGCAGGCGCGCGGCAACACCTCGACGCCCGCGTCCGACGTCTACGCGCTCGGCGTCGTCACGTTCGAGTGCCTGGTCGGCCGGCGGCCGTTCGAGGCCGACACGCCTGTCGCCGCGGCGCTCGCGCACCTGCAGCAGCCCGTGCCCGAGCTCCCGGGCGACGTGCCCGCCGACCTCGCCGCGGTCGTGCGGCGCGCGATGGCGAAGAACCCCGAGGAGCGCTATGCCGACGGCACCGCGTTCGCCCAGGCACTGCGCGACCCGTCCGCCGCCGCCGCGGCGGGTGCCGGGACGCTGGCCCCGGAGACCGCAGCGACCGCGGTGATCCCGGGCGCCGCGGCCGCAGTCGCCGGCGCCGCTGCCGCGGGCATCACGACGCCGCAGCCCGACCGGCCGGAGCCGGCAGCGGCGTACGCCGGCGACGACGAGGAGCGGCGCCGCTCGCCGTGGCCGGCGATCCTGCTGGTGCTGTTGCTGGTCGCGATCGCGGTCCTGATCGCCTACCTGTTCCTGGGCGGCGACGACGAGGAGCCGGCGACCGACACGAGCACCTCGCAGTCGACCAAGGAGCGGAAGTCGCCGCGCAACGACCGGATCGTGATCGACGAGGACGACTACGTCGGACGCGACGTCGACGTGGTGGCGGACGAGCTGGAGGGGCTCGGGCTCGAGGTCGCACTCGACGAGGTCACGAACGACGGGACCGCGACCGAGGGCGAGGTCGAGGGCCTCAGCCCGACGGGAACGGTGGAGGAGGGAACCATCATCACTGTCACCTACTTCGGCGCGCCTGACGTCGAGACCCCGGACTCGCCGGACTCGCCGGACACGCCGGACAGCACAGCGACGACCGAGACGTCGGAGCCGCCGCCCACGACGGAGCCGCCACCCACGGAAGAGACGTCCCCGACCGAGCAGACCTCCCCCACCGAGCAGTCGTCCGCGACCGGACTCCTGGAGGACACCGAATGACGACCGGACCGGGCGAGGGCCACGGCGTGGTCGGCGGCCGCTACCAGCTCGGCGAGCTGCTCGGGCGCGGCGGCATGGCCGAGGTGCGCAAGGGCACCGACACGCGGCTCGGCCGCGTCGTCGCAGTCAAGCGGCTGCGCACCGACCTCGCCTCCGACGCGACGTTCCAGGCGCGGTTCCGGCGCGAGGCGCAGTCGTCGGCGTCGCTCAACCACCCGGCGATCGTCGCCGTCTACGACACCGGCGAGGAGCCGGCGCCCGACGGAGTGGCCCAGCCCTACATCGTCATGGAGTACGTCGCCGGCCGCACCCTGCGCGACATCCTGCGCGAGGGTCGCAAGATCCTCCCCGAGCGCGCGCTCGAGATCACCAGCGGCGTGCTGTCTGCCCTCGACTACAGCCACCGCGGCGGCATCATCCACCGCGACATCAAGCCGGGCAACGTCATGCTCACGCCGTCCGGCGACGTGAAGGTGATGGACTTCGGCATCGCCCGCGCGATGAGCGACGCCGCCTCGTCGATGACCCAGACCGCCGCGGTCGTCGGCACCGCGCAGTACCTCTCCCCCGAGCAGGCGCGCGGCGAGACCGTCGACTCCCGCTCCGACGTCTACTCCGCCGGCTGCCTGCTCTACGAGCTGCTCACCGGCCGGCCGCCGTTCGTGGGCGACTCGCCCGTCGCCGTCGCCTACCAGCACGTGCGCGAGCCCGCCGTACCCCCGTCCCACCACGACGCCGACCTCACCCCGCAGATCGACGCGATCGTGATGAAGTCGCTCGCCAAGCGGGTCGAGGACCGCTACCAGTCGGCTGCCGCGATGCGCACCGACATCGAGCGCTACCTCGCCGGCCGGCCGGTCCAGGCCGTCGCGCCCCCGCCGCCGGTCGACCCCGGCCCGCCGACCGCGGTGACCGCCGTCGTGCCCCCGTCCGACGCCGCGAGCGACACGTCCGTGCGCGGCACCCCGGTGCGCGACGACGAGGACGACGAGCCGAAGCGTGCCTGGCTGTGGGTGCTGCTGGCGCTCTTGGTGATCGCGCTGATCGCCGCCGCGTTCTGGGCGTGGCCCAAGCTGTTCCCCGGCGGCCCGGAGGAGGTGCCGGTGCCCGATGTCGTCGGCGCCGACCGCGACGCGGCCGAGGAGGAGCTCGAGCTGGCGGGCTTCGACGTCGACGACCGGCTCGTCGAGTGCAGCGACCGCTACGAGGTCGACCAGGTCATCACCCAGGAGCCGCAGCCGGGGGAGTACGCCGTCGCCGAGTCCACGACCGTCGAGCTCACCCTGTCCAGCGGCAGCTGCGACTTCCCGATGCCCGCCGTCACCGAGATGTCCGAGCAGGCCGCGATCGCCGCGCTCGTCGAGGAGGGCATCCCGCGGCGCAACATCACGACCCTGCCCGACCCGTGCGACTCCGACGAGCCCGCCGACACCGTCGTCGAGCAGACGCCGCAGGCCGGCGAGCAGGTCGGCCGCGACGACCAGGTGCAGCTGTGCCTCTCCGACGGCCCGGAGGCGGTGCCGAACGTGGTCGGCAAGACCCGGGAGCAGGCGGCCCGGGCCCTGCGCGACGCCGGCTTCCGCCCGGTGTTCGCCAAGGACCCCGACTCGACCGAGCCCGCCGGGACGGTGACGCGCCAGGTGCCGCAGGCCGGCACCGACCTCCCCGAGGGGTCGCAGGTGACGGTCTACTACTCGACGTTCGTCGAGCCGGAGGACACCGACGAGGACGGCCTGACCGACGACGAGGAGGGCGAGCTCGGCACCGACCCGAGCAACCCCGACTCCGACGGCGACGGCCTGACCGACGGCGACGAGGTCAACGCCGAGGCCCCGACCGACCCGATGAACCCCGACACCGACGGCGACGGCGCCACCGACGGCGACGAGGTCGAGGCGGGCACGGACCCCAAAGACCCGCTCAGCTTCCCGTTGCCGGGCGAGGGCAACGAGGAGGAGTAGCGCCGCCTAGCGCAGCGGCTCGGCGTACCTGATGTCCACGAGGCCCTCGAACGCCGGCGCCTCGACCTGCTGCTCGGTCTCGACGTCCCACCCGATCGCGATCTCCGGGTCGGCGGCGTCGGCGCGGTAGCCGGCGACGATCGGGTCGCTGTCGAGCGCCGACAGCAGCGCCGTCGGGTCGCCGACCGCCTCGATGTCGTAGGGCTCGGGGTAGGGCACGCCCTGGAGCTGGACCGCGTTGCCCTCGCACTTGATGCCGGTCGTGCTCACGACCCGCTGGCCCTCGATGACGACGGCCTCCGCGCCGGCGCGCCACAGCGAGTTGACGACCGCCTGGATGTCCTGCTGGTGCACGACGTAGCGGCGCAGCACGTCGCCGGACGCCCCCGCGTCGCGGGCGTCCTCGAAGAGGTCGTCGGGGGCGTCGGAGAGGGTGATCGACAACCCGGGCCCGGTGCGCGGCGTGAGCCCGGCGGGGTCGTGGAGGCGCTCGACCTCGTGGCGGGTGGTGCGCACCCGGAACGAGCGCACGTTCTCCGACATCCGGTCGATGTCCTGCTCGAGGTCACGCGCCCGCGCCTGGAGCTGCTTGACGTCGTCGGCCTCCGCCTCGGCGAGGCTCGCGAGGTCGGTGTAGCGGCCGGGTCGCAGGTCGGTGCCGCCGCTGTCGGCGGCGGACACCGCGAAGAGCGCGCCGCTCAGCAGCACGACCGTGGGCGTGCCGATGCGCCACGCCAGCGACCGCCGCGCGTGATGCCGGGGCGGCTTCGCGCCACCGTCGGGCGCGGAGTGGAGGGGTCGGCCCTCCGCCTCGTGCGCGCCCGTCATACTCTCTAGCGTAGGTGGGCGTCGTGGCCGATGCGCCATGCCCACCGCCGTATCGAGATCAGAGCCCGCCGAGGAGCGAGTCGTGTCCAAGCTGTCCCGCCTGTCCAGCCTGCGCAAGGACAAGTCCGACGACCCCCTCGCACCCGAGACCGGCCCGGTCTTCAGCGTCCGGTTCGTCATCGCCCTGGTGCTGATCCTCGGCGGCATCGCGTGGCTGGCGTACTACTACCTGGGCGTGCGGCCGACCGACGGCTGGATCGACGGCCTCCCGGTCAAGGACCAGGAGGGCACCGGTCCGATGGCCGTGCAGAAGCTCCAGGGCTGGAACTACCTGATCGGGTTCGGCGCGATCATGCTCGGCCTGGTCGTCTCCGCCCACCGGTCCACCCCGCTCGGCCGCGGCCGCGGCGTCGTCGTGGGCATGCTCGGCTGCTTCGTCATCGGCCTGCTGTGGATCTGCGTCTACTACGTGACCCAGACCGCCAACCCGCCGAAGGACATCGCGATCTTCAACGACCTGGAGCAGAAGAACCTGTTCGTCGGCATCGCGCTGATGGCGGTCGGTTTCACGTTCGCCACGAAGTGGGAGTGAGCGCCCCGAACCGCAACGGCGCCCCCGGTCGAGGACCGGGGGCGCCGTGGTTTTTCCCCACCGTTGTCCACAGCTGGGGAGAACTACAGCCGTGTAGTTCATCCCCAGTGGTGGATAACCCTGGGGACAAGCGCTAGATGAGCATGCGGACGGCGGTCGCGGCCACGAGCAGCACGCCGACCGCGACGCAGCCGGCCGTCTGCACGGTGGTACGCCGCTCCCGCGGGGCGTAGATCAGAGCGGCCCCGACCGCGAGGCCGCCCAGGAACCCGCCGAGGTGGCCCTGCCACGAGACACCCGGCGCCAGGCTGATCGCCACGGCGAGCACGAGCGTGAACCCGAACTGCGAGAGGTCGACCTTCGCCTTCCGCGCCACCACCAGCTGCGCCGCCAACAGGCCGAAGATCGCGCCCGACGCGCCGACCGCGGACCCGGTGCCCGTCAGCCAGAGGACGGCGACGCCGCCGGCGAGCGCCGACAGCAGGTAGAGCGCGAGGAACCGGGCGGTGCCGAGGATCCGCTCGAGCACCGGGCCGAGCTGCCACAGCGCGAGCATGTTCATGCCGATGTGCCACCACTCGACGTGGGTGAAGGCGTGGGTGAGCAGGCGCCACACGCCCCCGTCGAGGACGCCGGGCAGCCACCGGCCGTCGGCGATCATCGAGCAGGTCGCCGAGCTCTCGACCCCGGTGAAGTAGCGACTGACGTCGCCGGCCAGCGTGCACCGGCCATCACCGAGCATCATCAGCCAGGCCACGAGCGGGCTGTCGTTGCCGCCGGTCGCGGTGACCGCGAGCCACACGACCCCGCTGATCGCCATCAGCACGAGCGTCGCGCGGCCGGGGGTCTCCGGGCGCAGGCCGCCGTACGCCGTACGGCCCGCGCGCGTGGACTTCGCGCCCTCGGCGACGCAGTCCGGGCACTGGAAGCCGACCGAGGCCTCGCGCATGCAGTCGGGGCAGATCGACTTCCCGCAGCGCTGGCAGCGGATGTGGGCCTCGCGGCCGGGGTGCCGGTAGCAGACCGGCACCCCGCCGGCAGGTTGCTCGCTCAAGTTGGGCGCTCGATCAGGCCCCGGTGATCTGGACCGACTCGATGACGACCGGGTCGAGCGGCTTGTCGCCGGGACCGGTCGGGACGCCGGCGATGGCGTCGACGACGTCGCGCGAGGCCTGGTCGGCGACCTCGCCGAAGATCGTGTGCTTGAAGTTGAGCCAGGTGGTGGCGCCGACGGTCACGAAGAACTGCGAGCCGTTGGTGCCCTTGCCGCCCTGCACGCCGGCGTTGGCCATCGCGAGCAGGTAGGGCTTGTCGAAGGTGAGCTCGGGGTGCGGCTCGTCGTCGAAGGTGTAGCCCGGGCCGCCGGTGCCGGTGCCCTGCGGGCAGCCGCCCTGGATCATGAAGCCGGGGATGATCCGGTGGAAGCCGAGGCCGTCGTAGAACGGCGTGCTGCCGGCCGAGCCCTCGCGCGGCGAGGGGCGGTAGGGACCGTCGGGCGAGACCTCGACCGGGTTGCCCGTCGCCAGGCCGACGAAGCTCTTCACGGTGCGCGGCGCGTGGTCGGGGAACAGGTTGACGACGATGTCGCCCTTGTTGGTCTTCAGCGTGGCCTGGAGGTCTGACATGGGTTCCCTTGCAAGTCGGTGGGGGTGGCGGCCCGGCACCGGTGCGCGGGCCCACCGGCGATCCTACGCAGCCGCCCGGAGGGCTGGAGTCGGGCGTCTGTCCGTGGTGGGATGGGGTATCAGTCCTGCACGTGTCCCCCACGAAAGGTTCTGTCATGGGTCGCAAGAAGAACTCGGCGCTGCTCGAGGCAATCGAGACCGCCGAGGAGTACGTCGAGTCCGCCATCGACCACGCGAAGGACTTCTTCGAGGACACCGCCAAGCCCGCCCTGTCCGACGCGCGGGACAAGGCGGCCCCGGTCGTCGCCGACGCCCGCAAGAAGGCCGCCCCGGTCGTCGCCGCGGGCGCCGCCACCGTCGCCACCAAGGCCGCACAGGCCAAGGACTACGCCGAGACGAAGGCCGCCGAGGCCACCGGCAAGAAGCCGAAGAAGCGCTCCAAGATCAAGATGCTGCTGCTCTTCGGCGCGATCGGCGGCGCTGTGGCCGTGATCGCCAAGAAGCTCCAGGCCGGCGCCTCCGAGCAGAGCAGCCCGTGGCAGTCCGACTACAAGCCGGCCGCGCCCCCGACGCCTCCGACGCCGACCGCGGTCCAGGACCCGGTGACCGAGGAGGACGCCGTGCCCGAGGGCACCCACGGCGACCCGCTCGGCGAGGAGTCGCGCTCCGAGTGATCGCGGGCTAGCGCTTCGCGAGCTCCGGGTGGTCGGCCCGCAGGCGCTCGGCCACCCGGCGCTCGACCCAGAAGATCAGGCCGGGCACCAGACCGGCGACCATCATCAGCAGGAACTGCGGGATGCTCCAGCGCGCCTTCTGGCTGAGCACGAAGGCCACGACGACGTAGACCATGTAGATCCACCCGTGCACCAGCCACACCGGGGTGAGGTCCTCGCCCAGCTGCTGGAGCCCGCTGCCGTCCTCCAGCCCGTACTTGAGGACGAAGCCCACGGTGCCGACGAGCAGCAGCACGCCGACCACCAGCGCGAGCACGCGGTAGACGATGAAGAGCCTGGTCACGGGGCCGAGGCTAGCCGCTGCTCGTCGTCGGCCTCGTCGGCGGCGTCGTCCGCACCCCCGACGGTCGTGACGTCGCGCACGTAGCGCCACCACAGGAAAGCGGCGAACGCCGCGAACACCCACCACTCGATGGCGTAGAGCAGGTTGCGCAGCGCGGTGAACGTGCCGACCGGCGGGAGCTGGTCGAGCGTCGCCGGCTCCAACCCGGCCTCGGGCTCGCGCAGGACGACGTAGCCGCCGTACAGGTCCTGGTCGACGCGCTGGACCAGGTCGGCGACCCGCAGCTGCGGGAGCACGTCGTCGTCGGGGTCGTCGTCGGCCTCGCCGGTGCCCTCGGGCGGCTGCAGCCAGCCCACGACATCCGCGGTGCCCTGCGGTACGGCGGCCGCGAGCCTCGCGTCGACGTCGGCCACCCAGCCGCGCACCACCGGGACGGCCGGCTCTCCGGGGCCGCCGACGGTCAGCGGCGTGACCACCCAGAAGCCCTCGTGGCCGGCGTCGTCCTCGCGGCCCGCGACCAGCACGGTGCCCTCCGGCAGCCAGGTCCCGGAGACGGTGACCGGGCGGCCGACGTCCTGCCCGGGGAACGGGTCGTCGGGACCGAGCAGGCTGGTGATCGCCACCGGGTCGGCGCCGGTGAGGTCCTGCTGCTCGGCGGCGCGCCGCACCTGCCAGGCGTCGTACTGCCACGCGCCCATGCCGACCGCGATCCCCACGCAGACGAGGGCGAGCAGGTGGGCAGCCCACAGCCGAGGACTCCACCAGTGCGCCCGCTGCTCCACAGGATCAGCGTACGGAGGGCCGCGGTCTTCACCGAATCGGACTGGTCTTACCACTTGACCAACTGGCCACATCGTCGTACGGTCGTCGGCATGGCCCTGAAACCCGTGCAGCGGCAGTCCGTGTCCGACCAGGTCTTCGACCAGGTGCTCTCCGAGGTCGTCGACGGCGAGCTCGGCGTCGGCGAGGCACTCCCGAGCGAGCGCCGGCTGGCCGAGGTGCTCGGCGTCTCCCGGCCCGCGGTGCGCGAGGCGCTCCAGCGGATCGCGCAGACGGGCGTGGTCGAGGTGCGGCACGGCGGCGCGACCACCGTGCGCGACTTCCGTCGCCACGCGGGGCTCGACCTGCTGCCGCGGCTGCTGGTCCGCGGCGGCCAGCTCGACGCGGCCATCGCGCGCAGCATCGTCGAGGCCCGCACCCAGATCGCCCCCGGCATCGCCGCTCTCGCCGCCGAGCGCGGCGGCCCGGCGACGGCAGCGGCGCTGGCCGACGTCGTCGACCGGCTCGCCGCCTCCGCCGACCCGGTGACGTGGCAGCGCGAGGTGCTGGCCCTGTGGGACGTCGTGGTCGACGCCGCCGACTCGCTGGTCTACCGGCTGATGTTCAACAGCCTCCGCGCCGCCTACGAGCCCGCGCTGCCGGTGCTCGGCGCGCTGCTCGAGGAGGAGGTCGGCGTGGTGGAGCCCTACCGGGTGCTCGTCGCGGCGATCGGCGCCGGCGATCCCGGTACGGCGCGGGCCGCCGCGGAGCGGGTGCTCGACCCCACGGCGGGGTCGCTGCTGGCCGCCTTCGCCGCCCTGACCGAGCAGGCTGAGCAGACCGAGGATGAGGCATGAGCACGCCCGTCGACCCGCGCGTCGAGGCGCTGGCGCGGCAGCAGGTCGCGGAGGACGAGGCCCGGATCACCGGCACGTCCGTGCGCGGGCAGCGTCGTACCTCCCAGACGCTGAGCGAGGTGTTCCGCGCCTTCTGGCACCACCCGTCGCCGTACATCCTGACCACCTGCCTGGTCACGGCCGTCACCGCGCGCGTCGTGGTCGGCGGCGGCTCGTGGTGGGAGCTCGCCATCCCGGCCGGGCTGCTCGCGGTGATGCCGGTCGTGGAGTGGCTCATCCACGTCTGCATCCTGCACTGGCGGCCGCGGAAGGTCGCCGGCGTCACCGTCGATCCCCTGCTGTCGCGCAAGCACCGCGAGCACCACGCGAACCCGCGGGAGATCCCGCTGGTGTTCGTGCCGTGGCAGGTGGAGCTCTACCTGCCGCTGATCATCTTCGGCATCGCCTGGCTGGTCATGCCGGGCTGGCCGGCGACGCTGACCATGGTCTCGGTGGTCTACCTGCTGCTGTCCGGCTACGAGTGGACCCACTACCTGCTGCACAGCGACTACCGGCCCAGGTCGCGGTGGTACCGCGCGGTGTGGCGCAACCACCGCCTGCACCACTACAAGAGCGAGCACTACTGGTTCACGGTGACCACCGCGGGGACGGCCGACCGGCTGTTCGGCACGAACCCCGATCCGAGCACGGTGCCGACGTCACCGACGGTCCAGAGGCTGCACGCCCTCGACCTCTGACACGATCTGCGGCATGACCGTCCACCACCTCAACTGCGCGAGCATGCACCCCCGGTTCGGACCCCCTGCGGTCGCGCACGTGCTGCTGGTCGAGCGCCCGGAGGGCCTTCTCCTCGTCGACACCGGCCTCGGGACCGGCGACCTCGGGTCACGGAGCCGCACGGGGCGCGGGTTCGTGACGGTCCAGCGACCGCGGCTCGCGCCGACCGAGACGGCGGTCTCCCAGGTGGCCGCCCTCGGTCACGAGCCCGGCGACGTCACCGACATCGTGCTCACCCACCTCGACCTCGACCACGCGGGCGGGCTGGGCGACTTCCCGGCGGCGCGCGTGCACCTGCACCGCGACGAGCTCGAGGCGGCGACCAGGCCGTCGCTGCGGGAGCGGGCCCGCTACCTCGCAGCACAGTGGGAGCACGGCCCGCACTGGGTGCGCCACGACGAGTTCGGCGAGGACTGGTTCGGCTTCCGCGCCACCACGCTCAGCGACGACGTGCTGCTGGTCCCGCTCCCGGGCCACACCCGTGGGCACTGCGGCGTCGCCGTACGCCGGCCCGACGGGCACTGGCTGCTCCACGCGGGCGACACGACGTTCGACTCCGGCGACCTCCACGTGCCGCCGTCCTGCCACCGCGGGCTGGCGCTCTTCCAGGCGGCGATGGCGCTCGACAACGGTGCGCGACGAGCGACGGTCGAGCGGCTCCGGGCGCTGTCCACCGACCAGGCGGGCGCGGTCACCGTCTTCTGCGCGCACGACAAGCAGTCGTTCGACGACCTCGCCGCGGGCGCCCCCGGCGGAGCGGTGGGATAGCTCAGTCGGCGCAGACCGCGAACGGCAGGTGCCGGCCCTCGGTGAGCTCGACCGCGCTGGCCGGCCGCGCCAGGTCGTAGCCGATCCGGCCGCCCGAGGGGTCGGCGACGCCGCGGGCGAACGCGACGCCGAACTCCGGGTCGGTGCGCGGCATGACGTCGGCGATCCGCATCCGCTCGAACGCGTCCTCGCGGTCGGGACCGAGGCGCACGGTGACCAGCTCGCCGCCGAACGCGACCGAGAAGCCCTCGATCGGGTCGAGCATGCTCAGCTCGGCCGCCGGCGCCGCCGCCAGCTGGGCCTGCATGCCGTCGCCGAAGACGGTGTCGAACGGCAGGCAGTCGGTCTCGACGTACGTCGACGCCGCCGGGTCGCCGACGAGGTCGTGCAGCGCCGCGTCGGCCGCCCAGGTCTCGTCGCCGTCGGGCAGTGGTTCGGACGACACCAGCCTGCGCTGGGTGTCGATCTCGACGTCGTCGAGCGGACCGACGCCGTAGGTGGCGGCCCGGCGTACGTCGTCCATCCGCACGTCCTCGTGGAACGCGATCACCCAGTCGGTCGTCTCGCCGACCCCGTAGTGGGCCTCCCACGCGACGTCGTCCTGGCCGAAGCCGTACTCCCGGCGCAGTCGTTCATCGTCCGGCCGGAGCAGCCCGTCGGAGAGCATCGCCGCGCCCTCGGCCGCCGCCCAGAACTTGCGCCGCTCGTCGGCGGGCGAGTCGCCGTCGAGGGACCCGAACCCGAGCACCAGTCGCAGCTGGTCGAAGTCGGTCACCTCCAGCACGGTGGCCTCCGCGGGCACGAGCGCGAGCGCCGCGGCCGACGGCTCGAGGTCGGGGTCGTAGTCGGTCGAAACCGCCGCCGAGTCGATGTCGGGCGGGCGGAACGGCTCGGGGTCGTCGCTGCACGCGCTGGTCAGGGCCGCTGCGAGCGCAAACACCGCGCAGAGCCTGACCTTCACGGGGGGCAGTCTGCCACGGTCTCCGCCCGCGACCGGACAGTCCCGCCAACCCGTGCCTCGCCCGGCTCCGTCACCTCAGGCGTACGTCGACGACCGCCTCCGGCCGGAGGGTCACCGGACCGAGCAGCCCCGACGGGAGCGGCCTGTTGGTGCGCCGGTTCTGCAGCGTGTTGGTCACCCGCACCTCGATCGCGTTCTCGCCCGGCCGGAGCGCGTCGGTCGCGTCCACGAGGTACGGGCTCCACAGGAGCCGCGGCAGCTCCACTCCGTTGATCGTCACCACCGCCAGGTCGCCGACCTTGCCGAGGTCGAGCAGCAGCCGGCGGTCGGCCAGCTCGGCGCCCGTGAGCTCCAGGGTCGTCTTGTACACCGCGCTGCCCGAGAACTTCGGGTCGATCGCGGTCCACGAGCCCAGCTCGGTCGGCCGGGCCGTCTCCCCGTCCCGCTCGAGACGCACCGTCCACGGGCCGTCCACCGCGATCGGCCGCAGCTCGTCGGTCACGGTGACCTCGCCCCGGTAGGTCTTCCCCTTGTGCCGCGCCACCAGCGCACTGGTGCCCGGCTCCGGCACCACGAGGGTCGCGAGCAGCGACGCGGGATCCACGTCGAGCTCCGCCGCCTCGACCTCGAGCGCGTCGTCGACCAGGTGCGGCCCGCTCGTGGCGCCGTCGCGGAACACGATCGCGATCGTCTCGTAGGGGTCGAGCTCGAGCGGCACGATCGTCTCGCCGGTGCCGCCCTCGTCATACGTCGTGGCGGCGTCGGTGCTGCCGGTGCGCGGGTCCCAGACCTCGGGCACGCCGTCGGTCGGGAGCGTCGCCGCGGTCGCGACCGCGGCTCCGGACTCGTTGTTCACGAGGTAGGCGACATCGTCGCCCCGCCCGGTGCGCAGCACCCGCACCGCCGGCGCGGCGGGCGCCAGCTCGGCCGCGGCCGTGCCGGCCGCCCGCGCGAGGTGCGGTAGTGCCTCGTTGTCGCCCACGACGGCGACCTGTCCGGCGCCCCGGCGGGTCCACGAGCCCGACGCGCCACCGAACAGGGCGTCCAGCGCGGTGGCCAGGGCGGCATCGCGTCCCCGCGCCTCGTGCTCGGGCAGCGCGCCGACCGCGACGACGCGGCCACCAGTCCGGACCAGCTCCTGGAGCGTCCGCACGGTCTCCAGGTCGAGCACCGGCGTCGACGGCACGACGACCATGTCGTACGTCGCCGCGCCCACCTGCAGCCGTCCGCTGCGCGGACGCGCGTGGAAGCGGGTGCGCGCGTCGCGGGAGAAGGAGCCGTCGCTCACCAGGTCGAAGTCGACCTGGCCGCGCTCCAGCGCGTACGCCGCGCCGCTGAGACGGGCGTCGAGCTCGTGCTCCTCGTCGGTGGTGCGGGTCTGCTCGGCCGCGCGCTGCGGCTGGAGCAGGGCGGTGCGGGCCAGGGACTCGCCGCGGCCCAGCTCGCTCACGCGCCCGATCCAGGCGTCGACGTCGCCCATCGCGTCCCAGAACGTGCTGCTGGGCCCGAACGGCGGGGCGAAGTACACCTGCTGCTCGTCGGTCCACAGCGCGTGCAGCGCGAAGGAGTTGATGCCGCGGGTCGCCAGCGCGCCGATCGTGGCGTGCATGTACTCCGGCGCGACGTCCCAGCCGGAGTTGCCGAACACCTCGGACAGCGCCATCTCCGCACCGCTGTGGTGAGCGGCGGCCGCGGCGTTGCGGCCGAGCGTGGTCTGCCGCCCCGCCGTGTAGTCCTCGGTGATCATGTCCGTGCCGGGCACCTGGGCGTACTGGTTGTTCTTCGCGAGGTCGCCGGTGCTGTGCATCCGCTGCTGCGGGCTCTCCTCGTCCAGCAGCGGGTTGGTGATCAGCTGGAGGCCGTGGTCGTCCATCCACTCGGCCTGCCGCTGGTAGTAGTTGGTCGCGAACGCGTTGTTCACCGCGCGCCAGTAGGCGCCGGAGTGGCGCTCCCCCGCGCGACCGAGCTGGTCGAATGCCGCCGTGTAGGCGATGCCGGGCGTCGCGCCGGCCTCCTCGACCAGGCCGGCGAGGCTGTCGGACCACGGCAGCCGCTTGAACGGCCACGGCTCCGCGGAGGAGATGAACGGCTCGTCGTCCCAGAAGCCCGGCACGACCGTGCCCATCGCCCAACCGAAGCGACGGACGTACTCGCCCTGGACGACCTCGAGGAGCCGGTCGGTCGCGTCCGGGTCGAGCAGGTCGAGGTAACCGCGGTGGTAGCCGCTGGTGTCGTCCTTGAGCACGGCCGTGCCGTAGGTGTCGACCATCCACCGGCCGGCCGGCACGTGCCACGACCCGTCCTCGAGCTCCTCGGTCAGCTCGACGAGGTCCTCGCCGGCGGTCGATCCCGCCGGCCGTGCGGCAGCCGCGACGGCGCCCTCGACCCGGACGGTCGGGCCGCCGAACTCGCCGATGTCGACGGCGCTGTCGAACGTCCGCGACCACAGCTCGCCACCGGCGGGCCCGGTGACCGTGAGGTTGCCCCACGTCACGCGCTGGAGGCCCTCGACCGCGTCCTCGATGCCGACGCCGCCGTACTCCGCGCTGACCGCGGGCGCCCCGGTCGGGTACGTCGCGTCGACGGCCACCGGCTGCGTGGTGCGGTTGATGACCGGCTTGATCTGGTCGCCGCTGACCGTGACGTTGATCGTCTGCTCGCTGCGGGGGTGGAATCCGGGCGTGGGCACACCGGTGGTCAGCCGGGTGCGCTCGTCACCGTCGACCCGCCAGACGCTGGCCCGGCCCTTCACGTCGACGTCGACGAGGTAGCCCTCTCGCCCGTCGGCGGACGAGCGGACCATCAGCTGCGCACCGGAGGCCGTCAGCCGCACCTTGCCGCTGACGGTGTAGTCGGTCCACGCGGAGCCGGCGACGACGGGGTGGGCGCCCTCGCGGAGCGCACCGTCCACGACGAGGCGGCCCTCGGTGACGCTCAGGCCGCTCGACTCCGCCGGGTCGATGGTGGTCGGCCCCTCCACGACCAGGGTCGACCGCTGCAGCGCCTTCAGCCGCAGCTCCGGGCTGGGCTCGTAGGTCTTGTCACCGACCGTGCCGCCGTTGGCGATGATGCCGCCGGCCTTGCCGCTGGGGAAGTTGCTGTCGTTGTAGAGCCAGATCCGCATCCCGGTGCGCTCGGCCTCGCGCAGCACGTGCTCGACGATGTCGAACCACGCCTCGGTGAAGAACGCGGGCTGCATCTTGTCGCCGCCGTACGGGAACAGGACCGCCTCGTTGATGCCCTTGTCGCGCAGTTCCGCCATCTGGGCGTCCACCACGGCCGGCGTGACGTTGCCCGTCCAGTACCAGTAGACCATCGGGCGCGTGTCCCCCGCCGGGTCGGCGAACGCCGCCGGGTCGAAGCCCTCCGCCTGTACAGCGGCCGCCACCCGGCTGTCCGCAGGGTCGGCGGGAGCGGGCACCGCCGGCCCGGCCGTGAGGGACAGCCCGACGACCGCAGCCGTCGAGACTGCTCCCGCACCGAGGAGGCGGCGTCGGCGTGCTGATCGGTTCATGGGTCCGAGTCCCTTCGTGAGGTCCGTCACTGCGTGGCGTGCAGAACCTAAGCCGAAGGGCGTCGCAATTGGAACGTTTCAGTCCGCATCCGGCCACGGGCTTGACCGGCGAGGGTCGCCGGCAGGGCCGGCGCATCGCATTCCAGGCCAGCGTGGCGAGACGCCGTCGATCGCAAGGCCGACGAGGGAAGGCGATCTAGAGAGCGAAGCGATCGCCGACCGAGGAGAACGCAGCGAGCGGCGGTGTATCGCCACGCTGGGTGGAGCCTAGGGGACTCGAACCCCTAACCCCCTGCTTGCAAAGCAGGTGCGCTACCAATTGCGCCAAGGCCCCTTGGTTCGTGGCGGTCGCGGGGCGACCGCCTCGACTGCGGGTTGCTACGCCTCCGGGAGCTTGTCCGTGGCCTCGGCCCACAGGGCCTGCTCGGCCTTGCTCTCCTGGAGCTTCTTCACCGCGAACGCGACGCCCGCGGCGGCGAGCGCGGACAGAAAGATCTTCTTGAACACCGCGTCAGCGTACCGACGACCCGTTCTCCTGCGGAAATCGCGTTGCGCCGCCGGCCATCCAGAACAGCCACCCCGCGAAGCCGTACAGGGCGGCGAACATGGCGTTGAGGCCCAGCAGCTCGAGCACGGACGCACCCGGAAGGTCGTCCCACCCGGCCATCAACGAGACCGCGAAGGTGACGCCCAGCGACGCCGCGGTCACGGCGAGTGCCACCGCCATCGCGCGGGCGCGGAGGCGGGCGATCAGTGACCCGGCCACGAGGACGACGATGACGCCCAGGTAGATGCGGTCCCTCTCACCACCCTCGCCGATGACGCCGAGCGCGCCGGCCGCCAGGACCAGGAAGAGCGTCGTGCCGATGGCCCACGCGATGCCGACGCGGTAGTAGGTGGTCTCGCTGAACATGGCGGCGTCCCCTTCCCGGATGCGCGGCACCGACTGCGGTGCCCGGCACTCACGCTAGGTCACCCGATGGTCAGGCGGAGGGGAGGAAGTGTGGAGGTTCGGTGCAGGTCGATCGGCGGGCCGCGGTCTGCGCCGAAATGACGACCGCCGCCGACCGGTCGGGGTCGGCGGCGGTGCGCGCGAGTGGGCCTAACAGGACTTGAACCTGTGACCTCTTCCTTATCAGGGAAGCGCTCTAACCGTCTGAGCTATAGGCCCGGGTGGCAGGTCGCTCTGGGTGGAAGCCCCGCGGCGACGAGCCGAGGAGGAACGTTACCGGAGGGGGTCCCGCCGCAACAAAACGAGGTGGCTCAGTGGCCGTCCTCGGCGAGGGTGAGCTCGATGCCGCCCAGCAGCGCGGCCGCCATGTTGTAGAGGAAGGCGGTCAGCGTGGCCGCGGCGGTGATCAGCACGACGTCGATCGCGGCCACCAGCATGGTGAACCCGAGCACCCGCGAGGTGCCGACGTAGTCCTCGACCCGGAAGTCGGCAGTGTCCTCGCCGCCGATGGCCTCCTGGACGGTGCTGTTGATCGAGTCCCAGACGCCGGCGGCGCCAAGCACCTGCCACACCATCGCGACGGAGACGACGGTGACGACCGCGAACGCGATCGAGAGCAGGAACGAGGTCTTCATGACCGACCACGGGTCGACGCGCGTCAGGCGGAGCCGCGCACGGCGCGGCACGCGGGGCCGGCTGGTCACCGTCGCGCCGGGAGGCAGCGACGGCGCCGGCGCACCGGCGGGCGGGCCCGGCTTGTCGGGCAGCGGACCCGGCTTGTCGCTGGCGAGCGGCGGGCGGACGGTGCTGTCGTCCTTGCCGACCGGGGAGCCCGGGATGCGAGGTCGCGTCGACGGCTCGGTGGCACGGTCGGTCATCAACCCTCACTCTCCCCGGCGCCATCGGTGGCGTCGGTGTCGCCCGTCTCGGCGGGGTCCATGGCACCGATTGTGTCATCCGGACCCGAATCGGGCGATCCGGTCGTCTCGACAGCGCTCTCGGCGGCGGCGCCGTCACCGTTGTCGGCACCGTTGCCGGCACCGTTGTCGTCATCGCCGGCGTCGATCTCGTCCTCGACCCGCGACTCCACGGACCGGGCGACCACCGCGACCGAGTCGCCGGCCTTCGGGGTCACGAACTTCACGCCCTGGGTGGAGCGTCCGGTCGGCCGGAAGTCGTCGTTGATCGGGCTCCGCACGACCTGGCCGCCGGTGGTGATCGAGAGGACCTCGTCGCCGTCCTCGACGATGAAGGCGCCGACCAGGACGCCGCGCTCCTCGTTGGTGAGCGTCATCGCCTTGATGCCGAGGCCGCCACGGGACTGGAGGCGGTAGTCGGAGATGCGGGTGCGCTTGGCGTAGCCGCCGTCGGTGATGGTGAAGACGTACTGGACCGCCTCGTCGCTGTCCTCGTGCGCCGCCTCGGCCGCGCGGATCACCGACATCGAGAGCAGCGAGTCGCCGTCGCGGAACTTCATGCCGGTGACGCCCGACGTCGCCCGGCCCATCGGCCGCAGCTGCTCCTGCTCGCCCGCCTCGACCTCGGCCGGGGTGAGCGCCGCCTTGAACCGGATGGCCTGGCCCTTGCGCGACACCAGCAGGATGTGGTCGCCCTCGCTCGCCAGCTCGGCGCCGATCAGCTCGTCGTCGTCCTCGCGGAAGTTGATCGCGATGACGCCCGCCTGGCGCGGGCTGTTGTAGTCGCCGAGCCGCGTCTTCTTGACGAGGCCGTTCTTCGTGGCGAGCACGAGGTACGGCGCCTGCTCGTAGTCGCGGATCGCCAGCACCTGCGCGATCGACTCGTCGGGCTGGAAGCTCAGCAGGCCGGCGACGTGGCCGCCCTTGGCGTCGCGCGACGCCTCCGGGAGGTTGTAGGCCTTCGTGCGGTAGACGCGGCCGGCCGTGGTGAAGAACAGCAGCCAGTGGTGGTTGGTCGTGGCGATGAAGTGGTCGACCACGTCGTCTCCGCGCAGGGTCGCGCCGCGGACGCCCTTCCCGCCGCGCTTCTGGCTGCGGTACTGGTCGGCGCGGGTGCGCTTGGCGTAGCCGCCGCGGGTGATGGAGACGACGAGCTCCTCGTCGGGGATGAGGTCCTCCATCGAGAGGTCGCCGTCGGCCGCGATGATCTGCGTGCGCCGGTCGTCGCCGTACTTCTCGACGATCTCGCCGAGCTCGTCGCCGACGATCTGCCGCTGGCGCTCGGGCTTGGCCAGGATGTCCTCGTAGTCGGCGATCTCGAGCTCGATCTTCGCGAGCTCGTCGATGATCTTCTGCCGCTCGAGGGCGGCCAGCCGCCGGAGCTGCATGTCGAGGATCGCGTTGGCCTGGACCTCGTCGATGTCGAGCAGCTCGATGAGCCCCTGCCGGGCGTCGTCGACCTCGGGCGAGCGCCGGATGAGGGCGATCACCTCGTCGAGCATGTCGAGCGCCTTGACCAGGCCGCGGTAGATGTGTGCCCGCTTCTCGGCGTCCGCGAGGAGGTAGCGGGTGCGCCGGACGATGACGTCGATCTGGTGCGTGACCCAGTTGCTGATGAACTGGTCGATGCTCAGCGTGCGCGGCACGCCGTCGACGAGCGCGAGCATGTTGGCGCTGAAGTTTGTCTGCAGCTCGGTGTGCTTGAGGAGGTTGTTGAGCACGACCCGCGCGACCGCGTCACGCTTGAGCACCACCACCAGTCGCTGGCCGGTGCGGTCGGAGGTGTCGTCGCGCACGTCAGCGATGCCCTGGACCTTGCCGGAGTCGGCGAGCTCGGCGATCTTGAGCGCCAGGTTGTCGGGGTTGACCATGTAGGGCAGCTCGGTGATCACCAGGATCGTCCGGCCGCCGCTGTCCTCGTCGACCTCGATCACCGCGCGCTGGGTGATCGAGCCGCGGCCGGTGCGGTACGCCTGCTCGATCCCGTCGCGGCCGACGATCAGCGCGCCGTTGGGAAAGTCGGGGCCCTTGATCCGCTCGATCAGCGCGTCCTGGAGCTCCTCGCGGGTGGCGTCGGGGTGCTCGAGCGACCACATCGCGCCGGCCGCCACCTCGCGGAGGTTGTGCGGCGGGATGCTCGTCGCCATGCCGACCGCGATGCCCGCCGAGCCGTTGACCAGCAGGTTGGGGAACCGCGACGGGAGGACGACGGGCTCCTGGGAGCGACCGTCGTAGTTGGGCTGGAACTCGACGGTGTCCTTCTCGATGTCGCGGACCATCTCGAGCGCCAGCGGCGCCATCCGGCACTCGGTGTAACGCATGGCCGCGGCCGCGTCGTTGCCGGCGGAGCCGAAGTTGCCCTGGCCGTGGACCAGCGGCGCCCGCATCACCCAGGGCTGGGCGAGCCGGACCAGGGTGTCGTAGATCGCGGTGTCGCCGTGCGGGTGGTACTGACCCATCACGTCGCCGACGACACGGGAGCACTTGGAGAAGCCGCGGTCGGGGCGGTAGCCCCCGTCGTACATCGCGTAGAGCACCCGGCGGTGCACCGGCTTGAGCCCGTCACGTACGTCGGGCAGCGCCCGGCCGACGATGACCGCCATCGCGTAGTCGATGTAGGCCCGCTGCATCGAGGTCTGCAGCTCGACGGGCTCGATCCGCCCGCCGGGGCCGCCGCCCTCGCCGCCGCCGAGGTTGCTGGTCGTCTCAGTCACGATTGCTCTTTCTGGCTCGTTCTAACGATTTCTAAGGGATCTGCTAGATCGTCAGATATCGAGGAATCGGACGTCCTTTGCGTTGCGCTGGATGAAGGAGCGCCGCTGCTCGACGTCCTCCCCCATCAGGATCGAGAAGATCTCGTCGGCGTGGGCGGCGTCGTCGAGCGTCACCTGGAGCATCAGCCGCTGGTCGGGGTCCATCGTGGTCTCCCACAGCTCCTTGGCGTTCATCTCGCCGAGACCCTTGTAGCGCTGGACCGGGTTCTCCTTCGGGAGCTTCTTCCCGGCCTCGGTGCCGGCGCGCAGCAGGGCGTCGCGCTCGGAGTCGGAGTAGACGAACTCGTGCTCGTGAGGCTTGTTCCAGCGGAGCCGGTAGAGCGGCGGCTGCGCCATGAAGACGTGGCCGTGCTCGATGAGCGGCTTCATGAACCGGAACAGCAGCGTCAGCAGGAGCGTGTTGATGTGGTGGCCGTCGACGTCGGCGTCGGCCATCAGCACGACCTTGTGGTAGCGCAGCTTGTCGAGGTCGAACTCCTCCTGGATGCCGGTGCCCAGTGCGGAGATGATCGACTGCACCTCCTGGTTGCCCAGGACCTTGTCGATGCGCGCCTTCTCGACGTTGAGGATCTTGCCGCGGATCGGGAGGATCGCCTGGATGCGCGGATCGCGGCCCTGTCGGGCGGAGCCGCCTGCCGAGTCACCCTCGACGATGAAGACCTCGCACTCCTCGGGGTTGCGTGACTGGCAGTCGGACAGCTTGCCGGGGAGGCCGCCACCGCCGAGCAGGCCCTTGCGGTTGCGGGCAAGGTCGCGCGCCTTGCGGGCGGCGATGCGCGCAGACGCCGCGGCCTGGGCCTTGCGGATGATGTCCTTGCCCTCGACGGGGTTCTTCTCGAGCCAGGCACCGAGCTGGTCGTTGACCACGCCCTGGGCGAAGCCCTTGGCCTCGGTGTTGCCGAGCTTGGCCTTGGTCTGGCCCTCGAACTGCGGCTCGCCGAGCTTGAGGCTGATGATGGCGGTCAGGCCCTCGCGGATGTCGTCTCCGGTGAGCCGGTCCTCCTTCTTCTTGATCAGGCCCCACTCCTCGCCCCAGCGGTTCATGAGCGAGGTCAGCGCGGCGCGGAAGCCCTCCTCATGGGTGCCGCCCTCGGGAGTGTTGATCGTGTTGGCGAACGTGTGGACCGACTCGTTGTAGGACGAGGCCTGCCACTGCATGGCGACCTCGAGGCTCATCGGGTTGTCGACGTCCTGCGGCGTCTCGGCCTCGAACGCGATGATCGACGAGAGCGTCGCCTTGCGCCGGTTGAGGTGGTCGACGTAGTCGGCGAGGCCGCGCTCGTAGCAGAAGACCTGCTCCAGCGCGTGGCCGTCGGCGTGGATCGCGTCGGGGTCGGCCTGGTCGAGCTCGTTGGCGACGGTCTCGTCGGCCACCGCCTCGGCGATGTCGCCGGACTGCGGCCGCTCGTCGCGCAGCACGATCTTGAGGCCCTTGTTGAGGAACGCCATCTCGCGGAACCGGGTGGTGATGGTCTCCAGCGAGTACGTCGTGGTCTCGAAGATGTCGGGCGAGGCGGTCCAGATCACGGTGGTACCGGTGCCCTCCCCCTCCTCGAGCTCGCGGACCTGGCGCAGGGGGTAGTCGGGGATGCCGAGCGAGAAGTCCTGCTCCCAGAGGTAGCCGCGGTTCTTGATCTCGAGGCGGAGGTGGGTCGACAGCGCGTTGACGACGGACGAGCCGACGCCGTGCAGACCGCCGGAGACCTTGTAGCCGCCGCCGCCGAACTTGCCGCCGGCGTGCAGCACGGTGAGCGCGAGCGTCGCCGCCGGCAGCTCCTGGCCGGGAGCGGTGTCGGTCGGGATGCCGCGGCCGTTGTCGGTGACGCTGATCGAGCCGTCCTCGCGCAACGTGACCTGGATCGTGTCGCAGTAGCCCGCGAGCGCCTCGTCGACCGCGTTGTCCACGATCTCCCAGATCAGGTGGTGCAGGCCGCGCTCGCCGGTGGACCCGATGTACATGCCGGGCCGCTTGCGGACCGCCTCGAGCCCCTCGAGGACCTGGATCGCCGACGCGTCGTAGTCACCGAGGGGTGCCTGGCCGTTCGTCGGGGTGGTGGGCTCGTCCTGGGTCGACAAGTGAGGTCCTCTTTCGGGAGGTGGAGGCACGACGAAGGCCGATGCGCAACAGCCGTGAGGATGCGCGCCCGGCCCGATCGCCATGATAGCCGTTTACGGGCCTCCAGGCACGTAGGCACCCCGCCGCGGGGGGCGTCTGTGGACAAGTTCGGGCCCTGAGCGCGCCGGAAGGGCCTCTAGCAGCGCCGCGCAGGGGTGCGGGTGGGTCCCGATACGGCGCCGCGGGCGTTCGGGCGCCGTATCGGCGTCCTCGCGCTCGCCGTCGCGCTCACCCGTAGGTGTCGCGCGGGCCCCGCCCGTCGCGGGTGCCGAGCCGGCCGTGCTTCCAGCTCGGCGCGGTCGGCCCGAGCACCTCGACGACGGTCACCGTGCCGTCGCCGAGCTCGGCGTTGAGCCGCTTGACGAGGGACGCCGCGAGCAGCTTCAGCTGGGTCGCCCATGCGGTGGAGTCGGTGCGCACGACGAGGGTGCCGTCGGTGAGCGCCTCGGGCGTGGAGTGGGCGCCGATCTCGGGACCGACGATCTCGCCCCACCGTGCGAAGACCGCCCGCACCTGGAGGTCGAGCCCCCAGCCGCGCTCCTCGATGATCCGGGCCACCTCCGACCCGAGCAGCTGCGGGTCGCGCTCGCCGGGGTGCGCCCCGCTGGTGGGCACGTCCTGCGCGCGGGACCGCCGCCAGAGCCGGTTGTCCTTGCCCCCGCCGGACTTGCTCGTACGGCGCCGCGGCACATCCGACTTCCGTCCGCCCGCGGTGCCGCGGAGGATCGCGCGCGCCAGGTCGAGCCCTTCGGGACGGTGGTCGTCGTCGCCCGGCTCGGGAGAATTGCCCGCACTGGTGGGGGTTTCCGGGTCGTCGGGGCGTTCCTGGTCAGGCACGGGTGACCTCGCCGCCGGCCACGTGGAACACCGCGCCCGAGAGCTGCTCGGGCACGTCGGCCTCGACGGCGGCGGTGACCAGGACCTGCTCCGCGCCCGAGACCAGCGCCGCCAGCTGGGCGCGTCGCTCGGTGTCGAGCTCGGCGAAGACGTCGTCGAGGATCAGGATCGGGTCGTCGCCGTCGGCGCGCAGCAGGTCGTAGGACGCGAGCCGCAGCGCGAGCGCGAATGACCACGACTCACCGTGGGAGGCGTAGCCCTTCACGGGCAGCCGCTGGTCCTCGCCCGGCCCGAGCGTCATCACCAGCTCGTCGCGGTGCGGGCCGACCAGGGTGATGCCGCGACGGATCTCGTCGGACTGGCGGCGGGCGAGCTCGGAGCGGAAGGTCTCGTGACGGCCGGTGCGGGCCTCCTCGACCACCAGAGGAACCGACGGCTCGTAGGCGATGCGGGCGTCGTCGCGCGACGCCCCACGCGCCACCGCCTCGTAGGCCTTGCCCAGGTACGGCGCCAGGTCGGCCACGAGGCGCTCCCGCGCCTCGAGCAGCTCGGTCCCGGTGGCGACGAGCTGGTCGTCCCACACGGCGAGGGTCGCGAGCGCGCCCTCGCGCGCGGGCCCGCGGGCGGCGTACAGCGTCTTGAGGAGGGTGTTGCGCTGCCGGAGCACCCGGTCGTAGTCGGCCTTGACCCCCGCGAGCCGCGGCGTGCGCAGCACGAGCAGGTCGTCGAGGAACCGCCGCCGGTCCGACGGGTCGCCCTTGACCAGGGTGAGGTCCTCGGGGCTGAAGACGACCGTGCGCACCAGGCCGACCAGGTCGCGGGCGCGCGGCAGCGGCGACTTGTTGACGCGGGCGCGGTTGGCGCGGCCGGGGTTGAGCTCGATCTCGAGGACCGCCGTGCGCCCGTCGCGTACGACGGCCGCGCGGACCACCGCCTGCTCGGCACCGGCCCGCACCAGTGGCGCGTCGGTGGCGACGCGGTGCGAGGAGAGCCGTGAGAGGTAGTCGATCGCCTCGACCAGGTTGGTCTTGCCCTGGCCGTTGCGCCCGATGAACGCGGTGACCCCCGCCTCGAGGGGCACGTCCACCTCGCCGTACGACCGGAAGTCGTGGAGGGTCAGGTGGCTGACGTGCACCCGACCATCATCCCTCAGACGTCCGGGTTGGCCTCGCCACCCGGGGGCGGCTCGGTGTGCACGGCGTGACCGCCGAACTGGTTGCGCATCGCGGCGATCGCCTTCATCGCCGGGCTGTCGTCCTGGCGGGAGGTGAACCGCGCGAAGAGCGACGCGGCGATGACGTGCATCGGGACGGCGTTCTCGATGGCCGCCTCGACGGTCCACCGGCCCTCGCCGGAGTCCTCGGCGTAGCCGCGCAGCTTGTCGAGGTGCTCGTCCTCGCGGATCGCCTCGGTCAGGAGGTCGAGCAGCCAGGAGCGGACGACGGTGCCGGTGCGCCAGGAGGAGAAGATGTCGGGCACGTTCTCGACGAGCTCGGACTTCTCGAGCAGCTCCCATCCCTCGGCGTAGGCCTGCATCATCGCGTACTCGATCCCGTTGTGGACCATCTTCGCGAAGTGGCCGGCACCCGGCGCGGACCCGCAGTGCACCAGGCCGTCCTCGGTGTCACCCGGCTTGAGCGCCTCGAACGCCGGCATCACCTTCGCGGCGTCCTCGGCCGCGCCGCCGTACATCAGGGCGTAGCCGTTCTCGAGCCCCCACACCCCGCCGGAGACGCCGCAGTCGACGAAGCCGATGCCCTTCTCTGCCAGCGAGGCGGCGTTGACCGCGTCGTCGGTGTACTTGGAGTTGCCGCCGTCGACCACGAGGTCGCCCTCGCCGAGCAGCTCCTTGAGCTCCGCGATGGTCGAGCGGGTCGGGTCGCCGGAGGGCACCATCACCCACACGACCTTGGGGCTGGGGAGCGCGTCGACCAGCGCGGCCAGGCTGTCGACGTCGCTGACGTCGGGGTTGCGGTCGTAGCCGACCACGGTGAGGCCCGCGTTGCGCATCCGGGTGCGCATGTTGCCGCCCATCTTCCCGAGGCCGACGAGTCCGATGTGCATATGGGGAGCCTAGCGGGCGCGACGAAGGAGCGGCCGCGTGGCGAGGCAGGTCGAGCGAGGCCGCGACCGAGCCTGCGAGGTCGCGACGCCGAGTCGAGACCCTTTCAGCGACTAGCTCAACAAGCGCCGGGGCATCAACAGGTACTTGAATCCCGCCTCGGAGCTGTCCTCGGTGGTGCCGCTGATGACGACCGGCTTGGACGCCTGCGTGAACGCGAGCTCGACGACCGCCTCGTCGATCGCGGTGAGGCCGTCGAGGAGGAACTGCGGATTGAAGCCGGTGACGAGGTCCTCGCCGTCGATGGTCGCGGGCACCGACTCGGCCGCCTGGGCCTCGTCGCCGGAGCCGGCCTCGAGCGTCAGGGCGCCGTCCTTGAACGCCAGCTGCACCGCGGTGTTGCGCTCGGCGACGAGCGCGACGCGCTTGACCGAGTCGATGAGCGCGGCCTTGTCGATCGTCGCGACGGTGAGCCGCTCGCTGGGGAAGAGCGCCCGCACCTTGGGGAACTCTCCGTCGAGCAGGCGGGTCGTCGTACGGCGGACCCCGCCGGGGCCGCTGCCCTCGAAGCCGATGAGCCCGTCGCCACTGCCCGACGCGGACAGCGCGATGGTGATCTCCGGGCCGGCGGTGAGGGACTTCGCGGTGTCGCCGAGCACCTTGGCCGGGACCAGCGCGGCGAGCGAGGCGTCCGGGGTGCCGGGCGTCCAGCCGAGCTCGCGCATCGACAGCCGGAAGCGGTCGGTGGCGAGGAGCGTGATGGTGTCGCCCTCGATCTCGATGCGCACCCCCGTGAGCACCGGGAGCATGTCGTCGCGGCCGGCGGCGGTGACCGCCTGGCCGACCGCGTGCGCGAACGTCTCGCTCGGCACCGTGCCGGTGGCGGCGGGCATCTCCGGGATCGTCGGGTAGTCGGCGACCGGCATCGTCTGGAGCGAGAACCGCGAGGAGCCGCAGGTGATGGAGACCCGGGCGCCCTCGAGCGACACGTCGACCGGCTTGCCCGGCAGCGCGCGGCAGATGTCGGCGAGGAGCCGGCCGCTGACGAGGGCGGTGCCCTCGTCGCTCACCTCGGCGGTGAGGGTGGCGCGGGCCGAGGTCTCGTAGTCGAAGGTCGACAGCACGAGGCCGTCGTCGCCCGCCTCGATGAGCAGGCCGGCGAGCACCGGTGCGCTGGGACGGACGGGCAGGCTGCGCGCCGCCCAGGCGACAGCGTCAGCGAGGACGTCGCGGTCGACTCGGAACTTCACAGTGGTGTCCTTCTTGGGGCGTCAGCGTCCGGGCGTCGCACTCATGTCCCGGCAGGGAATGACACGGGTGTGGTGGTGGGGAGCATCCTGCCACGCGGGTGGTGCGGCTCGCAGCGGGGCGGGAGGGGTCGTTTCCACAGGGAGAGGGCCGGTCGGAGTTCGACGTCGTTGGGGTGCGTAGGAATTCTCGTAGGAGTCATAGCGTCGGTGGAATCTGTGGACGACCGGCATCGGCGCTGGTCAGACCGGGTGTGGGTGCGCACAGGGGCTGTGGACGAGTCGTGTACGACGAGGGGCGCGGTGTGGACCCGGCGCGGTTGTGAATCACACGCACCGGTCGGTCCCCCGAATCCTCCCCGTGTAGTTCGGAGGTAATTCGGGGTTTCGTCCACAGGCGGGCGTGGTGACCAGCAGGGGGTCAGCCCTGGCGGGCCTGCATCTTGACCCGGTTGGTGAGCTCGCTGACCTGGTTGAACACGGCGCGCCGCTCGCCGAGCAGCTGGTTGATCTTCCGCTCGGCGTACATGACGGTCGTGTGGTCGCGGTTGCCGAACTGGGCTCCGATCTTCGGCAGCGACAGGCCAGTGAGCTCGCGGCAGAGGTACATCGCGATCTGGCGGGCCATCACCAGGTGGCGCCCGCGGCTCGGGCCGGTGAGCTCGTCGATGGAGAGGCCGAAGTAGTTCGCCGTCTGGGCGATGATCAGCGACGCAGTGATCTCGGGCTCGCCCCCGTCGGGGATGAGGTCCTTGAGCACGATCTCGGCGAGGGTCAGGTCGACCTCCTGCCGGTTGAGGTTGGCGAACGCCGTCACCCGGATCAGCGCGCCCTCGAGCTCGCGGATGTTGGTCTGGATCTTCGAGGCGATGAACTCGAGCACGTCCGGCGGCGCGGTGAGCCGGTCCATCGCGGCCTTCTTGCGGAGGATCGCGATCCGGGTCTCGAGGTCGGGGACCTGGACGTCGGTGATCAGGCCCCACTCGAACCGGTTGCGCAGCCGGTCCTCGAGCGCCTCGAGTCGCTTGGGCGGGCGGTCGGAGGTGAGGACGATCTGCTTGTTGGCGTTGTGGAGGTAGTTGAACGTGTGGAAGAACTCCTCCTGGGTCTGGGTCTTGCCCTCGAGGAACTGGATGTCGTCGATGAGCAGGACGTCGACCTCGCGGTAACGACGCTTGAAACGGTCCTGCCGGTCGTCGCGGATGGAGTTGATGAACTCGTTGGTGAACTCCTCCGAGCTCACGTAGCGCACCTTCGCCCCGGTGTAGAGGCTGCGCACGTAGTGGCCGATCGCGTGGAGAAGGTGGGTCTTGCCCAGCCCGGAGTCGCCGTAGACGAGCAGCGGGTTGTAGGACTTCCCGGGCGCCTCGGCGACCGCGACGGCGGCCGCGTGCGGGAACCGGTTCGACGAGCCGATGACGAACGTCTCGAAGGTGTACTTCGGGTTGAGCCGCGCCTCGTTGGCGGTGCCGGGCCGGCTCGGATCCGCGGCGTCGTACGACGGGGGCGTGGGGGCGCCGGATGGATAAGTCGACGAGTCGACCTGTTGATTTGTCGACAAGTCGCCTTCGGCCGACAGGCCCGGGAGAGTCGTGTCGTCGAACGAGACCGGCTCGGCCGGCGCATCGCTGTGCAGGCTGGCGTCGACGGTGACCGCGAGCTGCACCTCGTTGCCGAACTGCTCGGTGAGGGCGTCCTCGAGCTGGCCGCGAAGGCGGCCCTCGAGCCGCTTGCGCGTGAAGTCGTCGGGGACCGCGACGATCGCGGTGGTGCCGTGCATGGTGACCGGCTTGCTCGCCTGGAGCCAGGCGCGCTGGTGGGCCTGGAGCTCGTCGATGACCGCGCGCCAAGCGGTCTCGAGGCGGGCCGTCGCGTCACCGGACTCGGTGGTCGCCGCCGTGGTGGCGGGCGACTGCCCCTCGTTGCCGGCCTGCATGCGGCCCTCGTCCGACGTCCCGTCCACGGGCATTCCTCTCCTGCTCTCGACCTCGGGTCGTGGCCGGTCGCGGGGGCGAACGGTCACGCTTCGGAGGGACTCGCCCGCCGGTGGGCGGCCGGGCACCTCCACAACTTTGTCCACAGGTTGTGAACACTGGGCCGTCGACGTCGACGGCGCCTGCCCGAGGCCGATGCGTGAAGCGGTCAACGACGAGTTTCCGCAGGTCAGCCCCCCAGTCCGGAGAGTTCGGCCGAGGCTGCGGCCTCGTCTGTTGTGCCACGTCGCGACAAGCGGCGGGGAATCCCGGATGGGTCGAACCTAACCGCCGCCGCGCCTGTGGATCAACCCGCTATCCACAGGGCGTGCGGAATTGTGGTGAACTGGTTCCCGGCAGCGGCGGACCGAGGTGATCCGTCGGTTTGACCCTGTTCCTCGCGCCCGCGTACCGTTGGGCGGTCATCCGGTGTCGACCGGTGCCGCATGCCCACGGACTTCCACGCCCGTGAGTGCGCGGTGCCAGCCGAAGTCGAACCGAGTCGGTCTGACCGGGTGGCCCTTCCCGAACGAAACCTGAGAGGCCCATCGTGAGCAAGCGGACGTACCAGCCGAACAACCGTCGTCGTCACAAGACGCACGGCTTCCGACTGCGGATGCGCACCCGCGCCGGTCGCGCGATCCTGTCCAGCCGCCGCCGGAAGGGCCGCAAGAGCCTCGCCGTCTGAGGCGGAGGCCGGGCATTCGTGTTGCCTGCCGCCCACCGGCTGAGGGAATCGGCCGACTTCCAGCGCGTCACCCGCCAGGGTCGGCGCGCTGGTTCGCGCACCCTGGTGGCGCATCTCGCGCCCGGGGAGTCCGGCGTGGCGGTGGGCCTGGTGGTCAGCAAGCAGGTGGGCGGCGCGGTCGTCCGCAACCGCGTGAAGCGCCGGCTCCGTCATGCCGCGAGCGCGCGCCTCGACCAGCTGCCCGCGGGTTCGCGACTCGTCGTGCGGGCGCTCCCGGCGTCGGCCGCGGCGTCGTACGAGGAACTGGGCACCGACCTCGACCGTTGCCTCCAACAGGTGACGCAGCAGCGAGCGCCCCGGTGAAGTGGGTCCTGATCGGACTGGTGCGGGTCTACCAGTTCACGCTCAGCCCGCTGCTGGGCCAGGTCTGCCGCTACTACCCCTCCTGCTCGCACTACGCGGTCGAGGCGCTCGACCGGCACGGCGCGATCAAGGGGAGCTGGCTGACCGTACGGCGCCTCGGTCGTTGCCACCCGTGGGCCCCTGGCGGGGTCGACCATGTTCCACCTCGAGTTCCACCGCTCCGCACGGCCTCCGCCGGCGCAGCCACCAAGCCTGCAGCAACCAACCCTGACCTAGGAGTCTGAGTGGGGATCATCGGCGACATCGGCCACTTCATCATGGTGCCGCTGTACTACATCATCTCGGCGGTGCTGATCGGCTGGCACAAGCTCTTCGACCTGATCGGTCTCGACCCCGCCGGGGGTGCCGCCTGGGCGCTGTCGATCGTCGGCCTCACGCTGGTCATCCGCGCTGCACTGATCCCGCTCTTCGTGAAGCAGATCAAGTCGAGCCGCAACATGCAGCTCATCCAGCCGAAGGTGCGCGAGCTGCAGAAGAAGTACGGCCACGACCGGCAGCGTCTCGCCGAGGAGACGATGAAGCTGTACAAGGAGGCCGGCACCAACCCGTTCGCCTCCTGCCTGCCGATCCTGCTCCAGATGCCGATCTTCTTCGCGCTGTTCCGGCTGCTCGACCAGGCGGCGAAGCACCAGAAGGAGCACGGCTTCCTGACCAAGGAGCTCGCGACGCAGTTCGGGAACTCCGAGCTGTTCGGTGAGATCGGCCTCGCCCGCTCGTTCTGGGCGGCGAGCCCGATGGGCGAAGGCGCCGACAACGTCGCCGTGATGATCGTGGCGGCGATCCTGGTGCTGGCGATGACCGCGACGACCTTCACCACGCAGCGCCAGCTGATGGCCAAGAACATGCCGGCCGACGCACTGACGGGCCCGTACGCGCAGCAGCAGAAGATGCTGCTCTACATCCTCCCGGTGGCGTTCGGCCTCGGTGGCGTAGCGTTCCCGATCGGTGTCCTCCTGTACTGGACGACGTCGAACCTGTGGACCATGGGCCAGCAGTTCTACGTGATCCGCAACAACCCGGCCCCCGGTACGCCTGCCTTCAAGGCGAAGCAGGACCGCGACAAGGCGAAGGCCGCCAAGCACCCCGAGAAGTACGCCGCGTACGAGGCGCCGGCCGAGGGCACCGAGGTCACCGAGACCGACCGGCGCCCCGCGACCCGCCAGCAGCCCAAGCGGCAGTCCCGCTCCCAGCGCAAGAGCGGCCCCGCGAACCAGAACAACCCGGGCGGCAAGCCCAAGACCGATGGAGGCACCCCGTGAACGCCGAGCTCGACACCACCGAGGCCGAGACGACCGAGACCACCGACTCCGCTGCCGACCAGGACGGCGGAACGTCGCTCGTGGAGCGTCTCGAGCAGGAGGGCGACATCGCCGCCGACTACCTCGAGGAGCTGCTCGACATCGCGGACCTGGACGGCGACCTGGACATGGACGTCGAGGCCGACCGCGCCGCGGTCTCGATCGTGGGCGCCGACCTCAGCCAGCTCGTCGGCCCCGACGGCAAGGTGCTCGAGGCCCTCCAGGAGCTCACCCGTCTGGCGGTCTACCGGGAAACCGGCGAGCGCTCGCGGCTCATGCTCGACATCTCCGGGTTCCGCGCCGACAAGCGCTCCCGCCTGACGAAGCTGGGCGAGGAGACGGCCGCCGAGGTGAAGGCGTCCGGCAAGCCGGTGTCCCTCGACCCGATGTCCCCGTTCGAGCGCAAGATCGTGCACGACGCCGTCGCCGCCGCCGGTCTGACCTCGGAGTCCGAGGGCGTCGAGCCGCGTCGCTACGTGGTCGTCCTGCCGCCCGCGGCCGACTGACCCTCGCGCGTCGTCGTTTCACGTGAAACCAGGACCCGACGACTCCGCTCCCCCGCCCGGCCCCGGCGCCCCGCCGCGGGTGGCGGAGCGCCTCTTCCCCGGTGATCGTCTCGAGGTCGCTTCGGCGTACGCCGGACTTCTGGCAACCGATGGCGTCGTCCGTGGGCTGATCGGGCCGCGGGAGGCGCCCCGCCTGTGGGGCCGGCATCTCGTCAACTGCGCCCTCATGTCCGCTGCGCTGCCCGACGGGGCCAGGGTCGCCGACATCGGATCCGGCGCCGGACTGCCGGGGCTGGTGCTGGCGATCGCCCGGCCCGACATCTCGATGACGCTGGCGGAGCCGCTGCTGCGGCGGACGACCTTCTTGCAGGAGGCGGTCGAAGAGCTCGGGCTCGAGAACGTGACGGTCCGTCGCGACCGTGCCGACGCCCTGCACGGGGTCGAGACGTTCGACGTCGTGACGGCGCGGGCGGTGGCTCCGCTCGAGCGGCTCCTGGGCTGGTGCATGCCCCTGGTCTCCCCCACCGGTGAGCTGGTGGCGATGAAGGGCACCTCGGTCGAGGAGGAGGTGGCGGGCGCGGCGACCGTGCTCTCCCGGCTCGGCTGTGGAGAGCCGGTGATCGAGGTGTACGGCGAGCAGCTGGCGGAGGAAGATGCCTCCGTCGAGCCGATCCGGGTGGTCCGCGTGGGCTGGCGGGATCGGGTCCGAGGACCGGCCGCGGCGCGAGTAGAGTTGCCGACTTCGGGCGCCGCTGGACGGCGGCCCGGCACCGGTTCCCACAACCGGCGGCGCGGTACGGATCGCTCGCGACAGCAGTCGCGGAGGCGAGGAGACAAGGCATGAACGGTGACGAGACCACGTCCGAGAGCCAGGGGGATTCTTTGTCCGGGAATGAGTTTTCCACCGACGCCGACGCGCCTTCTGAGCGTGAGCATCCACAGGAGCCCAGTGGTTTTCCACAAGCGCCCGTGAGTGCCGAGGCCGCGGTTTCACGTGAAACCACCGAGTCCGTTTCACGTGAAACGCCCGGGTTCGCAGTTCGCACGGCGGCCGATCTCGCCGAGTACGGCGCCCCGCTCGAGGACGACCAGACGCCGCTGGCGCGGGCCGCACACCACTCCGTGCTCGTCCGCTCCGGGATCTCCCACCCCGCCGTCGCCCGACCGACCGAGACGCGGGTGTTCGTCGTCGCGAACCAGAAGGGCGGCGTCGGCAAGACGACGTCGACGGTGAACCTCGCGGCCGCCCTGTCCCAGCTCGGGCAGCGGGTCCTGGTGATCGACCTCGACCCGCAGGGCAACGCGTCGACCGCACTCAACATCGACCACCACCGCGGCACCGCGTCCACCTACGACGTGCTCGTCGACGGTGCCCCGCTCTCCGAGGTCGTCCAGTACTGCCCCGACGCGCAGAACCTCGCGGTGGTGCCGGCGACGATCGACCTCGCCGGCGCCGAGATCGAGCTGGTGAGCGTCGTCGCGCGCGAGGGCCGGCTCAAGAAGGCCCTCCAGGCGCACCCGCAGATCGGCACCGCGGCCGAGGCCGGGGACGAGCGGTTCGACTACGTCTTCATCGACTGCCCCCCGTCGCTGGGCCTGCTCACGCTCAACGCCCTCGTCGCCGGCGACGAGATGATGATCCCGATCCAGGCGGAGTACTACGCGCTCGAGGGCCTCGGCCAGCTGCTGTCGACGGTCGACATGGTCCGCGCGCACCTGAACCCGTCGCTCGCCGTCTCGACCATCCTGCTGACGATGTACGACGCCCGCACCCGTCTCGCTGCGGGCGTCGCCGCCGAGGTGCGCGAGCACTTCGGAGACCAGGTGCTGAAGTCCGCGATCCCCCGCTCGGTCCGGGTCTCTGAGGCGCCGTCGTACAGCCAGACCGTCATGACCTACGATCCCGGTTCGCCGGGCGCGCTGAGCTATCTGGAGGCCGCGCGCGAGATCGCAACCCGAGGGAGCGTGGAGTGAGCAGCACCCCGTCGCGCAGGGGCCTGGGGCGAGGGCTCGGATCGCTCATCCCCACCGCTCCCCCTGTCAACTCCGACGCCCACGATCCGGACTTTGCCGCGAGGGGGCCTGCCAGCGCCTCGGCGGACCAGGGGTCCACCGAAACCGAGAACGGCCCGCAGATCGAAAATCCCGATCTGGCGCCCGTCGACGGCGCTCATTTCGCCGAACTGCCGGTCGGCCAGATCCGGCCGAACGCGGTCAACCCGCGCACGGTGTTCGACGAGGAGGCGATGGCCGAGCTGGTCCACTCCATCAAGGAGATCGGCCTCCTCCAGCCGGTCGTCGTGCGCAAGGTCGGGCCGGAGGCCTATGAGCTGGTCATGGGCGAGCGCCGCTGGCGCGCGACCCAGGCAGCCGGGCTCGAGACGATCCCGGCGATCGTCCGCGAGACCGACGACACCGACATGCTGCGCGACGCGCTGCTGGAGAACCTGCACCGCTCGGACCTCAACCCGCTCGAGGAGGCCTCGGCCTACAACCAGCTGCTCGAGGACTTCGGCTGCACCCACGACGAGCTCGCCCAGCGGATCGGGCGATCGCGGCCGCAGATCAGCAACACGATCCGGCTGCTGAAGCTGGGTCCCGCGGTGCAGCGGCGGGTGGCCGCCGGCGTGCTGTCGGCCGGCCACGCGCGGGCGCTGCTCGCGCTCGACGACCAGGACGCCCAGGACCGTCTCGCCCAGCGGGTCGTCGCCGAGGGCATCAGCGTGCGCGGCCTCGAGGAGATCATCTCCGTCGGGGACCTCAGCAAGAACAAGCGCACCAAGCGTCCCAAGCTGACCGCGCCGGGGCTGGCGGAGCTGTCCGACCGGCTCGCGGATCGGCTGGAGACGCGGGTCAAGGTCGACCTGGGTCAGCGCAAGGGGAAGATCACGATCGAGTTCGCCAACACGGGGGACCTGCAGCGGCTCGTGGAGATCATCGATCCTCGGAATCGGTCGGATCGGCCTATCTGAGCCCACCGGTGGTTGAGGCGCGACGAGCGCAGCGAGGAGCCTCGAAACCTCCGGGGGGGTGGTGGTTCGCGCCGTCGGGCGCGGCCGCGGCTGCGCCTCCGGGCGCCCTCCCGGCTTGCTCGCTCCGCCGCGCTACGGCGCTCTTCGGTCGGGCGCCGCGTGGCTAGGGGCGCCGGCGCGTCGTCGCGAAATCGCCGGGAGGGAGCCCGGCGGCTCCGCCACGACCGCACCCGACTTCACGTGGTGGGCTGCGGCCGCGCGTCGTCGCGAAATCGCCGGGACGGACCCCGGCGGCTCCGGCGCGGTCACCCACGACCCCGGCGAACGCATGTGGTGAGCGGCGACCCGTGTCAAATGTCGACTTATCGATGTGGCGACTTGTCGATCAAGAGATGAAGCGGCTAATCGGTAGGTGACTGCGCCTCGCGCTCGGCCTTCTTGCGGGCGCGCTCGGCGAGCTCGGCGGCGTCCATCTCGGCGGCCTTCTGCGGGGTGGGGGCGGAGCCGCCGAGGCGGGCGGGGGTCCACCAGGTGCCGGGGGCCTTCTCGTCCTCGGGGTAGTCGTCGAGGACCTCGTCGAGCATGCGCTGCATGACGGAGCGGAGCTCTGCGGTCTCGGCGACCGGATCCTCGCCCGTCGGGTAGAGGGGCTCGCCGACCTTGACGATGATCGTCTTGGGGCTGCGGGAGAAGTCCTTGGGGTGGTCCTTGGTCATCAGCCGGTGGGCTCCCCAGACGATCACCGGGATGAGGGGGACGCCGGTCTCGGCGGCGAGGCGGGCGGCGCCGGTCTTGAGCTCCTTGATCTCGAAGGAGCGCGAGATCGTGGCCTCGGGGTAGATGCCGACGATCTCGCCGGACTCGAGGTAGGACTTGGCGTCGACCAGGGCCTGGTCGGGGTTGGCGCGGTCGACGCGGATGTGGTGGAAGGAGCGGAGCAGGTGGCCCACGCCGGCCTTGTCCATCATCTCCTTCTTGATCATGAACCGGACCAGGCGGCCCTGCGGCTCGGCGCCGGCGCCGCCGTAGATGAAGTCGACGTAGCCGGTGTGGTTGATCGCGAGGAGAGCGGCGCCCTTCTTGGGGATGTGCTCGGAGCCGGTGACGACCACCCGCTGGCGCATCAGCTTGAACAGCACCTTGGCGGCGACGATGACGGGCGGGTAGGTGATGTCCAGCATCGTTCGAGTGTGACAGGCGCGCGGAATGACCGCGACACCGTGCGACGCAGAATCCGCGACTGGAATTGTCCCCAGCGAACAAAAACTGGGGGGTGGCTAGCGTCGCGTGGCCAAGAAGTCAGCGATCCGGCCGATGGCCTCTTCGAGTACGTCGACGTCGGGCAGCGTGACGAGGCGGAAGTGGTCGGGCTCGGGCCAGTTGAAGCCGGTGCCGTGGGTGACCAGGATCTTCTTCGCCCGCAGCAGCTCGATCACGAACTGCTCGTCGTTCTCGATCGGGTAGACCGCAGGGTCGAGGCGGGGGAAGCAGTAGAGCGCGCCACGCGGGCGCACCGAGGTGACGCCGGGGATCTCGTTGAGCAGGCGGTCGGCCAGCATCGACTGCTCGTAGAAGCGGCCGCCGGGGACGATCAGCTCGTTGATGGACTGGTAGCCGCCGAGGGCGGTCTGGATCGCGTGCTGGGCGGGCACGTTGGCGCACATCCGCATGTTGGCGATCAGGGTGAGGCCCTCGAGGAACTCCTCCGCGATCTCCTTGGGGCCGGAGATCATCACCCAGCCGGCGCGATACCCGCACACGCGGTAGGCCTTCGAGAGCCCGCTGAAGGTCAGGCACAGCACGTCGCTGCCGGCGGCCTCGGCGGCGTGATGGTGCACCGCGTCGTCGAACAGGATCTTCTCGTAGATCTCGTCGGCGAAGACGACCAGCTGGTGGCGGCGCGCGATGTCGACGAGCGCGGCCACCATCTCCTTGCTGTAGACGGCGCCGGTGGGGTTGTTGGGGTTGATGATCACCAGGCCGTGCGTGTTCTCGGTGATCTTCGACTCGATGTCGTCGAGGTCCGGCATCCAGCCGTTCTCCTCGTCGCACCGGTAATGGACCGGAGTGCCGCCGGACAGCGTGACCGCGCCGGTCCACAGCGGATAGTCGGGCGCGGGGACCAGGATCTCGTTGCCGTCGTCGAGGAAAGCCTGGAGCACCATGGAGATCAGCTCGGAGACGCCGTTGCCGATGAAGACGTCCTCGACCTCGGTCTCGCGGAGGCCGCGGGACTGGTAGTACTGCGCGACCGCGGTGCGCGCGGAGTAGATGCCCTGGGAGTCGCTGTAGCCCTGGGACTCGGGCAGGTGGTGGGTGACGTCGGCGAGGATCGCCTCGGGGGCCTCGAAGCCGAACGGTGCGGGGTTGCCGATGTTGAGCTTGAGGATGCGGTGGCCTTCTGCCTCGAGGCGCTGTGCCTCGACGAGGATGGGGCCTCGGACGTCGTAGCGGACGTTTCGCAGCTTCTGGCTCTGGCGGATCTTGCGCACGGCTCATTGTCGCAGGCGGTACGGCGGGGGTGCCTCCCGGTTGTCTGCCGGTGATCCCGGTGGGTGACCCCAGGGACGCCGGCTGCGCCGGCCCGCTGCCGCTCCCGGCTTGCTCGCTCCGCCGCGCTTCGGCGCTCGTCGGTCGCGCGCCGCGCGGTGCGGGGCGCCGGCGCGTCGTCGCGAAATCGCCGGGAGCGGCACCGTCCCGGCTCCGCCGGCATCCCTGGTGCCGCTGGTTGTCGTGGTCGCCACGTCGATCGCGGGTCGCCGCTCGCCGTACCATCGTGGTGTGGCTCGGACCACCGTTCCGTTGACGCTGGATCACGTGGCCGCCCTCGATGAGCTGGGTGGGCCGTGTCGAGCGTGCCTGTTCTGGGAGCTCGACCCGGTGCGGCGGGACGCGGTGGCGGAGGGGGAGCGCGCCGACGTGAAGGAGGCGTGGATCTCCGAGGTGCTGCGGGAGTGGGGGTCGTGCGGGCGGGTGGCGCTCGTGGACGGGGTGCCGGTGGGGTTCCTGGTCTATGCGCCGGCGGCGTACCTGCCGGGGGCGGCGGCGTTCCCGACGGCGCCGGTGTCGCCGGACGCGGTGCTGTTGACGACCGCGCGGGTGCGGGAGGAGTACGGCGCCGCGGGGATCGGCCGGCTGCTGGTGCAGGGGATGGCGCGCGACCTGATCGGGCGCGGCGACGGGGTGCGGGCGGTGGAGGCGTTCGCGACCACGGGGCGCCTGCGCAGCGGCGAGGGGTGCGTGGTGCCGGCGGAGTTCCTGGCGCGGGTGGGGTTCAAGACCCATCGCGCCCATCCGCGCACGCCGCGGATGCGGATGGAGCTGCGGTCGATCGTCACGTGGCGCGACGAGGTCGAGGCCGCGATCGAGAAGCTGGTCGGCGTCGTGCAGCCGCAGAAGCGGCCGACGCCCGCGCACCGCGACCTCAACTGACGCGCTGACCCCCCTGGCGCTCAGGGGGCGAGGAAGGCCTCCGCGGTGGCGTCGAGGAGCGGGTTGGTCCCCGCGCCAGGGAGGTAGCCGTAGTTGAGGGTCCACAGGATGGTGCCACCGACCCCGTGCTCGCGCACCCACGCACCCTTGGCGCCGATCGAGCGCTCGTCCTCGTAGGACAGCATGCCGGCCGGTGCTGCCGCGGGATCGACCGCAGGGACGTAGCCGCCGCCGTCGTAGAGCCGGTACGTCGACTGCGCCGCGGCGTCCCAGTGGAGCGATCCGTGGGAGAGATAGCCCTTGCGGACCAGCTCGGCATAGCCGAGCGCGGCGTCCTGGACCTCGAAGATGTCGTTGCCGGCGTCGTACTCGCGCGGACCGTCGATCTCCGGGCCGTAGTAGATGCCGTAGAAGCCGATGCCGATGCCGAGCCGGGCCGCGGGCACGCCGGTGCGGACGTACGCCGCGATGCTGGACGAGATGTCGACCGGGTGGTCGGGCCCGGCGCCGGTCAGGGCACCGGAGAACCAGGAGTGCCACCCGGTGCCGTGACCCCACCAGGTGGTGCCGACGCCGTACGTCATCAGGTTGTACTGGTCGACCGCGTTGGCGACGTCGGCCTGCCACTGCTCGACCTTGCCGCCCGGGCGGAGGAAGTTGATGTTGACGGCATAGCCGGGGAACGTGATGAGAGCGGGCGTCCGGTCGTAGCGCGGGCGGCTCGCGAGCTCGGTGCGGAGGTCAGCGATGAGTGCTCGAAGACGGCGCCGGGCCTCGGCCGCACCGACGCCGCAGCCCGCCTCGCCGCCCAGGCAGTTCTCCCAGTCGAGGTCCACCCCGTCGTAGTCGTGGGCGACCAGGTAGTCGGCTACGGCCTCGACGAACGCCGGCCGACGCGCGTCGCTCGTCGACGCGACGAACCCGCGCCCGTCCAGACCGTCCCCGCCGAGCATCAGGAGGGCCGCGGTCCCGGCAGCGTGAGCCCTTCGCACCAGGTAGTCCTCGACCGAGTCGCCGCGGCCGTCCGGAGCGAGTCCTGGGTCGTGGGCCGTGCCGGCGCCCGGGACCACCGTGCCGGGCCGACCGCCCAAGGACCCGCCACCCGGCGCGACACGACCGAACACGAGGTGGGTCATCGCGTCCATGTCGACGACCTCCGGCGGATACATCTGGTCCCAGAACCAGCCGGCGTAGTAGCCGGTCACCCACGGGGTGCTGCCGTGGGGAGCATCCTCGGCGACCACGGTCACCGCCCGGCTCCGCATCGCCCCGGCATCCCGCCAGCGCGGCGCGACGGCGCGATAACGGGCCGTCCGTCCCACCGTCGTGGCGAGCACGACCTGCCGGCGCTGCTGGCCCGCTCCCGTCACGGTCTGCCACCGACCGTCTCGCCGCACCTGCAGGCGGACCGGCCGGCCCCGCCGCACGGGGCGCACCGTCGCGGTGAGACGCACCCGGGTGCCGGTGCGTACGGCGTGGGGCGCCGCGAGCCGGATACCCGACGCCCGCCGCGACTCCGACCCGATCCTGCCCGGCTCGGCCGGCGCGGGGGGAGCCGCGACGAGCACGAGGCCCGCGAGGACGGCCGACAGGACGGCAACGTAGGCGACGACGGCGGCAGGGACGGGGCTTCGCATGTGCCGATGCTGCGCCGTCGGCGGCACCCCGCGTGCCGGGGCGCTCGAGATTCATCCTCGAGACGGACGACAACGAGACCTTGGTCCCGGGACCCCCGGGGAAGGTCCCGGGACCCGAGAAAACGGCCGACGCCCGCCCACCGCGAGCGGTAAGCGGGCGCCGTACTAGTCAGGCGCTCGGCCTCGTCAGCTGATGAGGTCCTCGAGCTCCTTGAGGATCGCGGCCTTCGGGCGGGCGCCGACGATGGTCTTCACGACCTCGCCGTTCTGGTAGACGTTGATGGTCGGGATGCCGGTGACGCGGTACGACGCCGGGGTGACCGGGTTCTCGTCGACGTTCATCTTCCGGAACTCGATCTTGTCGCCGTGCTGGCCGGCGATCTCGTCGAGGATCGGGGCGACCTGGCGGCACGGGCCGCACCACTCGGCCCAGAAGTCCACGAGGACGGGCTTGTCGGACTTGAGGACCTGCGCCTCGAACTCGGCGTCGGTCACGGCGGAGATGTTGTCAGCCACGGAGGGCCACCCTTCGGATCTGGAAAGTGAACGAAACGTCTAGCAGGAGAACGTACGCCTCCCCGCTGGCATTCCCGGTCAGGAGACGCCGGCGGTGGCGGCTGCGTGCGCGATCTCGGCGAGGTACTTCTCGGCGTCGAGCGCGGCCGCGCAGCCGGTGCCGGCAGCGGTGATCGCCTGCTGGTAGCGGCGGTCGACCAGGTCGCCGGCGGCGAACACGCCCGGCTGGTTGGTCGCGGTCGAGCCCGGCTGTACGACGACGTAGCCGTCGTCGTCGAGGTCGATCTGGCCCGTGAGCAGCTCCGAGCGCGGGTCGTGGCCGATCGCGATGAACAGGCCGGTCGCGGCCATGTCGCGCTTCTCGCCGGTCACCGTGTCGCGGAGCGTGATCGACTCCAGAGAATCGGTGCCGTTGATCGAGTCGACCTCGGCGTTCCAGACGATCTCGAGCTTGGGGTCGGCGAACGCGCGCTCCTGCATGATCTTCGAGGCGCGCAGCTCGTCGCGGCGGTGGATCAGCGAGACCTTCGAGCCGAACCGGGTGAGGAACGTCGCCTCCTCGACCGCCGAGTCGCCGCCGCCGATGACCGCGATGTGCTGCTCGCGGAAGAAGAACCCGTCACACGTCGCGCAGTAGGAGACGCCGCGGCCCGAGAGGGTCTCCTCGTTGGGCAGGCCGAGCTTGCGGTAGGCCGAGCCCATCGCCAGCACCACCGTGTGAGCGGTGTAGGTGTCGGTCGCGGTCTTGACGACCTTGACCGGACCGGACAGGTCGACCTCGACCACGTCGTCGGCCACCAGCTCGGCGCCGAAGCGCTCGGCCTGGGCGCGCATCTCGTCCATCAGGGCCGGGCCCATGATGCCGTCGCGGAAGCCTGGGAAGTTCTCGACCTCGGTGGTGTTCATCAGCGCGCCGCCGGCGGTCACCGAGCCCTCGAACACGAGCGGGTGCAGGTTCGCCCGCGCGCTGTAGACGGCGGCCGTGTAACCGGCGGGACCGGAGCCGATGATGATGACGTTGCGCGGCTCGGTGGCGGTGCTCAAACCGGTGTCGGACATGTGCGGAGTGCTCCTCGGGAGGGCAGGGGGGGGCTGGTGGGACCGTGTGGTGTCAACCCGATCGTAGGCCGGGATGTTCCCCGGCCCGAGGCCCGCCCGCCGGACGGTCAGCGGCCGCCGCGCGCCCGCGAGGGCAGCGTCGTCGACCGCAGCACGTCGGCGGTGTCGCACTGGAGCACGTCGACGACCTGGTTGTCGCCCTGCGGCTCGCGGAAGGCGGCCATCGCCGAGCGCCCGTCGTAGCGGACGCCGAAGTGGATGCCGGGACCCCAGGCGGCCGGCGCGCACTGGAACCCACGCGGAAGCACCACGAACGATCCGAGGTAGTAGCCGCGTCGTACCCCGTCGAGCTTCTCGATCTGGAGCCACTCGAGGTCGGCCTTGAGGTGGCCCGTCCGGACCTGCGGCGTCGTGGCGGGCGCCTTGATCCGGAGCGTTCGGAGGGCCGGGCGGTCCTCGTTGCCGAGGACCATCTCGCCCGGGCCGGTGCCGTCGGAGGGGGCCTTCGCCGACCCGAGGTCGTCGGCGGCTTCGGCCTCGCCGCGGTCGACCGCACCGCCATCGGCGTCGGCGCCGGCGCTCGCCTGGTCGGGCGACGACGACTGGTCCAGGTACTGGCCCACGGCGACGCCGCCGACCACGAGGGCCGCCGCGGCGACCAGCAGCCCGGCCGCCGTACGGCGCCGCCGGCTCGCGAGCGGGACCACCGCGGCGGTGCGGTCGTCCTCCGTGTCGTCCGTCGTGCCGTCCGCCGGGCCGGCCTCCTGTTCGCGGTCGGCGACGAGGCCGGCGAGGGTGGCGTCGAGCCGGGACGCGACCTCGGGCGGCACCGGACCGGCGGCCCGGGCGTCGGCGAGCAGCCGGCGCACGGCCGCGTCGTCGGCGGCGGAGGCGGGTCCGTCCTGGCGCTCGTCGTCGGTGGGGGAGGTCATGGCTGTCCTGTGCTCGGGAGTCAGTGACTCATAGTCGGGAGGGGGCGCGGTCCTCGTCGGGCGGGCCGCGCGGAGGGGATGTGGGTCCGACGTCCGGTCCGGACGGCGGGTTCCCCGTGACCGGTGTGACGGCCGCCGCGTCGGCGCTGGTGTCGGTGTCGTCGAGCAGCGGCCGCAGCAGTTCGGCGAGCCGGGCCCGCCCGCGGGAGCAGCGGGACTTCACCGTGCCCTCCGCACAGTCGAGGATGGCCGCCGCCTCGGCCACCGAGTAGCCCTCCATGTCGACGAGCACGATCGCCGCCCGCTGGTCCGCCGACAGCTCGCCGAGCGCGGCCAGCACCTGGCGGCGCTGGTCGGCGCGCGCGGAGTGCTCGGCCGGGTCGAGCGTCTCGTCGGTCCCGGACGCGGCGGTGTCGAGCGAGCCCCGGCCCGTCTCGTCGACGTCGTCGGGCAGGGGGTCGGCGCGTCGTACCTTCGCCGCACGCAGGCGGTCGAGGCAGGCGTTGACCACCACCCGGTGCAGCCAGGAGGTGACCGCGGCGTCGCCGCGGTAGGAGCCCGCCCGGCGGAACGCGGCGATCATCCCGTCCTGGAGACCGTCGGCCGCCCCCTCGGGCTCGCCCATCGTGCGCAGCGCCACCGCCCACAGCCGGTCGCGGTGGCGCGCGAAGAGCTCGCCGAACGCCTCGGCGTCGCCCGCGACGTGGGCGGCGAGGAGCTCGGCGTCGGTGCGCTCGTCGGTGCGCACTGTGCGCTCAGTCGCCACGGACCACCACCTCTGCCAGCTCTGCACGGTAGCCGCCCGAGACCTCCGGAAGCGAGGTGATCCAGAGCAGCACGTAGCGACCGTCGACCGGCTCCTCCGGCTCGAGCGAGGCCGTCGGCCCGGTCGCCTCCACCTCCGCGACGGGGTCGCCGGTCGGGGCGCCGGTGGGCGCGGTGTCGGTGACGTACATGCGCACCGTCGTCGGAGCGCCGAGGAAGGTCAGGTCGGCGGAGTGCACCGTCGCGGCGTCGCCGAGGTCGAGGACCAGCCCCACGCCGGGCTTGAGCCCGCCGGGGCCGAACTGCTGCTCGTAGGTGTCGGTGGGCCAGGTCGAGGCCGGGTCGCCGTCGATCGCGTTGGAGACCTCGTCGGGGTGCTCGTCGTCGCCGAACGGGTCGAGGTCCGACGCGGTCAGGCCGGTCAGCTGGCGCACCGGCGCGGCGGCCGGGGAGCTGGCCGACCGCGACGGCGTGGGGTCGGGCTCGGCGCCCAGCGGCGTGCGCCCGCGGCCGAGGTTGAACGCGACGATCACCGCGAGCAGCAGCAGCAGAGCGGCGGAGATGCCCATCGCCAGGCGCAGCCAGCTCCGCCCCGGCACGGCGTCGTCCTCGCCGATCTCTCCGGTCGCCGGACCGAACCCGTCGGTGTCGGCCGTCCACGGCCAGTACTCCTTGCCCTCGGCGGGCGGCGGAGGCGGCATCGACACCGGCGCCGGACGGGGTACGTCGTCCCGCGGCCGGCGTACCGGGTCGGGCGCGAAGAGCGGGCGCTCCGGCGGCTCCTCGAACGGCGGGGGCGGGGGCGGCGGGGTCGCCCGGGCGCGGAGCCAGGCGACGTCGTCGCCGTCGCCGAAGACCGGCATGCCGGCCTCGGTCGGCAGGTCCACGACGGCCGGCGCCGCTGTCCCATCAGTGTCGGCATCGGCGTCGCTGCGGGCGTCGGCTTCTGGCTCGGCGTCAGCGGCGACGTCAAGGTCCTCATCGTCGTCCTCGTCGTCGGCCTCGGCGTCGGCGTCGACCAGCCGGGTCTCGGGCTCGTCCCCGTCGGGAGCCGGGCCGGGCTTCGGGGAGGACGCGGTGAGCGTCGCGATGCGCTGCGTGGCCGGCGGGTCCGCCGCGGCGGCACTCTCGCCGGCCGACCGCTCCGGCGCGGCCTGTGCCTGCGCGACCGGCCGGACCGTCGGTATGCCGTCGGTGTCGTCGCGCTCGTGCGGCAACGGGTCGTCGACCGTGGGCAGGACCACGGGACGCACCTCGTTGACCGGCGGCACCGACGCGGCGAGTGCCTCCGGCAACCCGGTGGGATCACCGAGGAAGTCCAGCAGCCGCTGCTGGATCGCGGGCACGGTCTCGAGGTCGGCGGAGGCGCTCGAGGCCCAGCGGAGCCGGCCCTCGCCGGAGCGGTGGGCGGTGAGGTCGAGCCACAGCTGGTCGAGGGGTCGCGGTACCCCGGCGCGGACCCGCCGCGGCGACAGTACCTCGCCGTGCGCGACCGGCGCCGCCGCGACGGCCGACGTCGAGGGGCCGGGCCAGGTCGCGGTGAGCGCGCAGTAGAGCAGGCCGGCGAGGTCGGCGCGGTCGGTGGCCTCGTCGCTCCCGGTGATGCCGTGCAGCGCCGCGTCGACGCACAGGCCGATCAGCCGGACCGCGCCGTAGCGGTCGATGAGCACGTTCTCGGGGTTGAGCCGGCCGTGCACGACGCCGGCCGCGTGCGCCCGAGCGATCGCGCCGGCGACGTCGGCGGTGAGCCATGCCGAGCGCCGCGGGCCGAGCGGCCCGGTCTGGCGGACGAGGATGTCGAGCGAGATGCCGGTGCCCCACTCGTTGACGACGTAGCAGAGCCCGTCGCGGTGGTCGGCGTCGAGCACGCGCAGGATGCGGGCGTCGAGCACCTGCGCCGAGAGGCTCGCGGCGTCGAGCAGGGGCTGCGCCCGCTCGTCGTCCTCGGCGAGCACGTGCAGGGCGACGGGGCGCTCGAGGACCAGGTCGTGGGCGCGCCAGAACCGGCCGCTCCCGCTCTCGCTCAGCAGGTCGACCAAGCGGTAGCGGCCGGCGAGCACGTCACCCGGCCGCGTCGACTGTGCCACGGGAGCCACCCCAGTCCTTTCCGTGTCCCTCGTTCATCGTAGGCCGCTCGCACCGGCGATGTGCGGGTACGCCGCGGCCCGCCGCCGAACCGCACCGAGCCCTCAACCGCGTCGCAACCGGCCGGTCACCGTGGCGAGCACCGACGTCACCTCACGCAGCCCCAGCAGGCGCGCCAGCACGACGAACGCGACCACGTCGACGGCCGTGATCAGCACCCCCTCGAGCAGTGCCCACGGCCAGCTGTCCGCACCGGGGAGCTGGTCGCTTGCGCCGCCGACGACCCAGGCCGCGATCGCCGCGACGGCGCTCGCGACGCCGGCCGCCACGAGGAGCCGGAGCGCGAAGCCTCCCAGCGTCCCGAGGCCGCTGCTACCGATCCGCCGCTGCAGCATCGCGAACGACACCGCGGCGCCGACGCCGTACGCGCCGGTGTAGGCGAGGATCAGCGCCGGTGCGGTGTTGCCGGCGTCGGACATCCCGACGAACCACACGGCCAGACCGACGTTGACCGCGGCGATCAGGCACTGGATGAAGAACACCGTGCGGTTGAGCTCGAGCGCGTAGAACCCGCGCAGCGTCAGGTAGTGGATCGTGAACAGCACGATTCCGGCCCCGAACAGCGAGAGCGGCGTCTCGAAGAGGTGGTACTTCGCGGCCGTGGCGCCGTGGCCCCAGATCACCTGGGCGATGTCGTCGGCGACCACGGGCAGCAGCAGCGCGAACGGCACCAGCACCACCAGCGCGGCGCGGATCGTGTCGGTGAGCGTCCGCCCCAGCGCGGGCAGGTCGCTGCCGGCCGCGTGGGCGGCGAGCCGCGGCAGGATCGCGGTCGCGAGCGACACCGTGATGATCGAGTGCGGCACCATCGTCACCAGCTGGGCGCTCGAGTAGACGAACACACCGGTGCCGTCGTCGGACTCGGCCGTGCCCCCGGAGGCGAGCCGCACCACGACGACGTACGCCGCCTGGTTGACGATGACGAACAGCACGGTCCACACGCCGAGCCGGAACGTCGCGCCCAGCCCGGTGTGCAGGAAGTCGAACCGCGGGCGGTAGCTGACGCCGGCTGCGCTCAGGAACGGCACCAGGATCACCAGCTGGGCCAGGATCCCCACCGTCGAGCCGATGCCGAGGAGCGCCTCCTGACCCCCGGTGAACAGCCCGCCCTGCTCGGGCTCGGACGCCGGCCCGAACGCGAGCAGGTAGATCACCAGCACGCTGACGGCGATCACGTTGTTGGCGATCGGCGCCCACATCATCGGGCCGAACCGGCCGCGCGCGTTGAGGACCTGGCCGACCAGCACGAACATCCCGTAGAAGAAGACCTGCGGCAGGCAGAACCGCGCGAAGTCGATCGCCGACTGGCGCTGGGCCGCGAGCTCGGGGTCGCGGTAGTCGGCGTCGAGCATCACGTCCATCACGGTCGGCGCCGCGATGACGAGCAGCACGGTCACCGCGCCGAGGAACAGCACCGCGAGCGTCATGATGCGGTCGACGTACGCCGCCCCACCGTCCGCGTCGCCCTTCATCGCCCGGACCAGCTGCGGCACGAGCACCGCGTTGAAGACGCCGCCGGCGAGCAGGATGTAGAGCATGTTGGGCACGGTGTTGGCGACCGTGAACACGTCGGCGCCGACGCCGGCCCCGAGCGCGGCCGCGAGCAGCGTGGAGCGGATGAACCCGCTGAACCGCGAGACCACGGTGCCGGCGGCCATCACCGCGCTGTTGGCGAGGATCCGGCGCTGCTCACCGGCCGGCTCGGCGGCGGGCGAGGCCGGTGTCGACGGCCCGGCCGGGTCGATCGGGTCGCTCATGCGCCGCTCGTCGGGGCCTCGGTGGGTGCGGCGCCGGCCGGCTCCGGCGCGGTGGCGTCCTCGCCTGCGGTGCCCCCGTCGGGCTCGTCCTCGCTCCCACCCGTGCCGCGGATGCGCCGTACCAGCCGGATCGCGATCGCCACGAAGAGGATGCCGCACCCGCCGCCGATGAACCACCAGATGATCTCGCCGACCTGGCCCGAGCGCACCGGCACCACGGCGGTCGCGCCGAGGGAGTTGCCCTCGATGTCGGTCACCGCGAGCCGGACGTTGTGCACGCCGAGCGCGTCGGTGTGGGCGTCGAGGACCACGGTGGTGCGGCTGTTGGGGGCGAGCTCGACCGGGTCGCCGGACTCGATGGCGATGCCGTCCTCGGTGTCGGCCGAGATCCGCACGGTGACCGGCTGCTTGAGCTGGTTCCTGACGGTGACGGCGAAGCTGCCGTCGGCGCTGGACAGCGTGACCCCGGGCGGCGCGCTGATCCGCACCCGCGCCTGCACCCGGCGGATCCAGTCCTCGGACGCCGACAGCATCGAGGCGGTGCCGCTCGGGTCGGGACGGGCGGAGTACGACGCGCCGGTCAGCGCCTCGGTGCGGACCTGGTCGCCGACCGTGTCGTTGCGGCTGAGCATGCGTTGGAGGGTGTCGCCGGCGTCCGCGAGCCCGCGCGCCTGGTCGAAGAGGTAGTCGGGGAGCTCGTAGTCCTCCTGGTCCTCGGGGTAGTCGAGGTCGTCGAGCCCGATCTCCTCGGTCGCGCCCGCAGCCACCTGGCCGACGGTGCCGACGTCGAGCCACCGGGGATCGAGGCCGGACCAGAAGTCGCCGGCGTCGGCGGGGTCGACCGAGCCGGGCAGCACGACGACGAGCGGCGCCGGGTCCGGCGAGAGCAGGCGGACGGCGGCCTCGCTCAGCATCCGCTGGCGCAGCTGGAGCCCGGTCAGCCGCGGGTCGGGGCCCGGACCGCCGGTCGAGGCGGCGTACGACGTGACGACCACCCGGTGCTGCCCGACCTTGCCCACCCGGGGCGGGCCGTCGGGGAACGCCTCGGGGCCGAACATCCGGTCGGTGAGCAGCACCGCCGAGGAGTCGTCGGCGAGCAGGAAGCCGTTGGCGTCGAGGTAGCCGCCCGGCGACCCGAGCACCGGCGTGGTGATGATGCCCCAGTCGTCGAGGATCGAGGTCTGCTCGCGCGCCCGCCGGTAGAGCCGCGGGTCGCTCTCCGCCGCACCGGCCACGTCGAGGTCGCCGTACGGCAGCGCGAGCACCTGGCCGTTGGACAGGCCGGTGCCGAGCTCGTCCTCGAGGTCGTCGAGCCAGGCCTGCGCCTCCGGGTTCGCCGGCTCGGCCGACTCCTCCTCGCCGGCGTCCTCGCCGACGGCGGTGTCGGTGGCCTCGGGGTCCACGCCCTCGCCCTCCTCCTGGCCGTCCTCGCCGGGCGCGGGGCCGGTCGGCGCGATCGAGCGCCCCTTGTTGCCGCGGGCCAGCTGGCGCACCGCGTCGGGGACGGCGGGGTCGACCAGCCAGCTCACCGGGTCGTCGACCGACGCGCTGCCGAACGCGAGCAGCCGGCCGAGGTTGCCATCGGCGGAGAGCGCCTGGTCCCACAGGCCCCGGCGGCCGACCGCGCCGTTGGGCAGGTGGGTGATCCGCCGCCGCAGCGGGATCACGACGGCCGCGTCGACGGTGCGGTCCTCGGCCATCCGCGGGCCGATGTAGGGAAGGAAGGTCCGTGCGCGCCCGTCGGAGTTCGAGTCGTACGGCGTCGCCTCACTGCTCCCGAGCGCGTGCACGCCGAACCAGTAGACGCCCGGGCCGGTGAGGAACGGCGCGAGCTCCGAGCGCGGGACGGTGAGGGAGTACGACGCGGACTCCCCCGGGTCGATGTCGCCGACCTCGTCCTCGACGCCCTCGGTGAGGATCCGGTTGCCGACGACCTCCTCGGGGTCGGCCTGCGCGGCCTCCGCGAGCTCGGCGGCGGTGGTCATGGGCTTCTGGTCGAACCCGGCGCCGCACGCCGGGTCCGCCGAGCAGTCGAAGAACGGGTAGACGGTGACGTCCTCCCACGCGACGACGTCGGTGTTGGTCACCGTCCCGGTGATCTCGATCGGTCCGCTCTCGGGCACGTAGCCGGGAGCCAGTTCGTCGATGGTGAGCGTCAGCGCCGGCTCGTACGGCGCCTCCTCCGCGGCTGCGCGCGCCGGCCCGGGCGCGACCACCGAGGCCGTCGTCAGCCCGCCGCCGGCGAGTGCGGCCACCACTGCCCCACGCACGAGGGCAGGACGACAGCGACGGACCACGCCACGAGGGTAGTGCCGCGCCATACCGACTCGGACCGGGGCGCGCTGCACTCCTAGACTCACCCTTCGTGTCCGACCAGAACCGCCCCGCGTCCGAGCCGTTGCGGCTCGTCGACGTCCAGCAGGCGGTGACCGCGGAGCTCGACCGGATCGCGCCGGTGATCGACGACCTCGGCGCCCGGTTCGCAGACGCCGGGCACGAGCTGGCGCTGGTTGGGGGCCCGGTGCGCGACGCGATGCTCGGCCGCCGCTCCAACGACCTCGACTTCGCGACGTCGGCCCGGCCCGAGGTCACCGAGCGGATCCTGCGCGGGTGGGGCGACGCCTGGTGGGACATGGGCCGCAGCTTCGGGACCATCGGCTGCCGCAAGGGCGACTGGGTGGTCGAGGTGACGACCTACCGCTCCGAGACCTACGACCCCGACAGCCGCAAGCCCGACGTCGACTACGGCGACACCCTGGCCGGCGACCTCGGGCGGCGCGACTTCTCGGTCAACGCGATGGCGGTGCGGGTGCCCGGCCGCGAGATCGAGGACCCGTTCGGCGGCGTCGTCGACCTGGCGCACCAGGTGCTGCGCACCCCCGGCCGCCCCGAGGACTCCTTCTCCGACGACCCGCTGCGGATGATGCGGGCGGCGCGGTTCGCCGCGCAGCTGGGCTTCTCGGTCGATCCCGACGTGGTCCGCGCGATGACCGAGATGGCGGAGCGGCTCTCGATCGTGTCCGCCGAGCGGATCCGCGACGAGCTCGTGAAGCTGATCATGGCGCCCCACCCGCGGCTCGGACTGACGCTGCTCGTCGACACCGGCCTCGCCGACATCGTGCTGCCCGAGCTGCCCGCCCTCAAGCTCGAGCGCGACGAGCACCACCGCCACAAGGACGTCTACGAGCACTCGCTGACCGTGCTCGAGCAGGCGATCGAGCAGGAGGAGGCGAGGTTCGGCGGCAAGCCCGACTTCGTCTCCCGGTTCGCCGCCCTCATGCACGACGTCGGCAAGCCGAAGACGCGCCGCTTCCTCGACGACGGCACCGTGACGTTCCACCACCACGACGTCGTCGGCGCCAAGATCACCCGCAAGCGGATGCAGGCGCTGCGCTTCTCCGGCGACGAGACCGACGCCGTGTGCAAGCTGGTCGAGCTGCACCTGCGGTTCCACGGCTACGGCACCGGCGAGTGGACCGACTCCGCCGTACGGCGCTACGTGCGCGACGCCGGCGACGAGCTCGTCCGCCTGCACGTCCTGACCCGGGCCGACTGCACCACCCGCAACAAGCGCAAGGCCGACCGGCTGCGCCGTACCTATGACGACCTGGAGGCCCGCATCGAGCGGCTGTCCGAGGAGGAGGAGCTGGCGGCGATCCGGCCCGACCTCAACGGCAACCAGGTCATGAAGATCCTCGGCATCAAGCCCGGCCCCGAGGTCGGCGAGGCGTACCGGTTCCTGCTCGACCTGCGGCTCGACGAGGGCCCGAAGTCCCCCGACGAGGCGAAGGCCGCATTACTTGCATGGTGGGCAGAACGCTCGGAGGGCCGTCCGCCCGCGGGTTAGGTTGCGCGGCATCATCCCGCCTGCTCGGAGGTCCGATGTCCCGCCGCCCTGTCGTCGCCGCCCTGACCGGCGTGCTGCTCGCGTTCCTCGCCGCCACCCTCGCCGCCGTCCCGGCGACGGGACGCCCGTCTGCCCAGGTCGCAACGGACGCGACCAAGCCCAACATCGTCGTGATCACCCTCGACGACATGCGCGCCGACGACCTCCAGTGGATGCCCCGCACCCGCGCGCTCATCGGCGACCAGGGAGTGACGTTCGAGCACGCCTACTCGTCCTACCCGCTGTGCTGCCCGGCCCGCTCGTCGTTCCTCACCGGCCAGCACGCCCACAACCACGAGGTGTGGTCGCACCTGGAGCCGTACGGGTTCAAGACGCTGCGTGACGCGGAGGCGCTGCCGGTCTGGCTCCAGGACGCCGGCTACGACACGGTCTTCTTCGGCAAGTACCTCAACGGGTACGGCGTCCAGCCCGCCCCCGACGGGAGCGCGGCGGACTCGCGGCGCTACATCCCGCCCGGCTGGAGCGACTGGCAGGGCGCGCTCGACGGTGGGCCCGGGCCCGGGGAACCGCTCGCGGGCGGCACCTACCGGTTCTTCAACACCACGCTCAACGACAACGGCACGTTCGCGCTCCAGCCGGGTGTCTACCAGTCCGACGCGTTCGCGAACCTCACCGAGACGATCGTCGCCGAGCAGGCGGCGGCGGACGGCCCGTTCTTCCTCTGGGCCAACTACGTCGCCCCGCACCACGGCCAACCCGGCGAGGCCGACGACCCTGCCCCGATCACCCGCGACGACGGCAAGGTCACCGACTTCCAGACGACGGCCCGCCCGCCGCGGTGGCGCAACACGCTCGACGAGGAGCTCACGGTCGCGCCGGGCGCAGCGGGCGAGGACGACGTCAGCGACAAGCCGTTCTTCATCCGCACCCTGCCGCCGCTCAACGACGCCGAGCAGGCGGGGCTCCTCGAGACGGCGCGCCAGCGCGCGGAAGCCCTCGGCGCCACCGACGAGGCGGTCGCCCGGACGATCACGGCCCTCGAGGCGAGCGGGGAGCTCGACGACACCCTGGTCGTCCTCACCTCCGACAACGGCTACTTCCTCGGCGAGCACCGGATCCGGCAGGGCAAGACGCTGCCCTACGAGCCCGCCCTCAACGTGCCGCTCCTCGTGCGGGGCCCCGGCATCCCGGCGAGCGAGGTGCGCAGTGACCCGTTCACGACCACCGACTTCGCGCCGACGCTGCTCGCCGCGGCCGGCGTCGACGTCGACTGGCCCTTCGACGGCGTCTCCCTCCTCGAGGTCGCGCGGCACGGCGACCAGGGCTGGCGTCGGGGCGTGCTCACCGAGACCGGGCCGCGCAACGTGATCGCCAATCTCGACGAGTCCGGCCCGCCGCTCCAGCTCCGGCGCGGCGATCGCGAGTCGCTCAGCTACAGCACCGGCGTACGCACCGCTCGCTATCTGTACGTCGAGCACGCGGACGGCTTCCGCGAGCTCTACGACATGGAGAGCGACCCGGCGCAGGTGAGGAACGTCGTCGACCTCCCGGCCTACGCCGATGACGTCGCGGCCCTCGCCAAGTACCTCCGCGACCTGCGCCTCTGCAAGGGCGGCTCGTGCGCCAAGCCGCTGCCGCGGTCCCTCCAGGCCGGACCCTGAGACTCGCCTCGAGCGCTGTGACCGGGGCCACCTGAAGTTACTACCGCAGCAGGACGTGGGCCCGGTGGGCGCCGTGGCAGGGTCACGGCTCATGACGACAACCCACGAGGCCCGGATGCTCGAGGCCGAGACGGAGATCGCGGCGTCCCCGGAGCAGGTCTGGGAGCTCGTTTCCGACCTGCCGCGGATGGCGAGCTGGAGCCCGCAGGTGGTGCGGACCATCGTGCGCGGGGGCGAGGTGCGCGAGGGCGCCAAGGCGATCAACATCAACCGCAGCGGCTGGAAGGTGTGGCCCACCCAGTCGAAGGTCACCGTCTTCGAGCCGGCGAAGCGGATCTCGTTCCGTGTCGCCGACAACTGGCTGCACTGGACCTACGAGCTGACCCCGACGGCCGCCGGCACCCACGTCCGCCTGACACGTACGGCGCCCGACGGCCTCTCGCCGATCTCGGCGAAGCTGCAGGGCGTGATGATGGGCGGGCTCGACAAGTTCGACCGCGAGGTCCAGGCGGGCATGGAGACCACGCTCGCGCGGATCAAGGCCGAGCTCGAGTCCTGATCGAGTCGGCGCGTCTTCACGCAAAAATGACGCCGAGTCGGCTCGTGATCACGAGCCGACTCGGCGTTCTTCACACAGGTGGGGCGATCACTCGCCGCGAATGAAGGCCTCGAGCTGGGCGCGACCCTCGGTGTCCTCGATCTGCACCGGCGGGCTCTTCATCAGGTAGGCCGACGCCGGGATGATCGGGCCGCCGTGGCCGCGGTCCTTGGCGATCTTGGCCGCGCGGACGGCGTCGATGATGATGCCGGCCGAGTTGGGCGAGTCCCAGACCTCGAGCTTGTACTCGAGGTTGAGCGGGACGTCACCGAACGCGCGTCCCTCGAGGCGCACGTAGGCCCACTTGCGGTCGTCGAGCCAGGCGACGTAGTCGGAGGGGCCGATGTGGACGTTCTTGTCGTCGATCTTGCCGGCGAGCGAGCCCTCGAGGTTGGAGGTCACGGCCTGGGTCTTCGAGACCTTCTTGGACTCCAGGCGCTCGCGCTCGAGCATGTTCTTGAAGTCCATGTTCCCGCCGACGTTGAGCTGGTAGGTGCGGTCCAGCGCCACGCCGCGGTCCTCGAACAGCTTGGCCATCACCCGGTGGGTGATGGTCGCGCCAACCTGCGACTTGATGTCGTCACCGACGATCGGGACGCCCGCGTCCTCGAACTTCTTGGCCCACTCGGGGTCGGAGGCGATGAAGACGGGCAGCGCGTTGACGAAGGCCACGCCGGCGTCGATCGCGCACTGGGCGTAGAACTTGTCGGCCTCCTCCGAGCCCACCGGCAGGTAGGACACCAGCACGTCGACCTCGGCGTCCTTGAGCGCCTGGACGACGTCGACCGGGTCGGCCGCCGACTCCTCGATGGTCTGCCGGTAGTACTTGCCGAGGCCGTCGAGCGTCGGGCCGCGCTGGACCTCGACACCGAGGGTGGGCACGTCGGCGATCTGGATCGTGTTGTTCTCCGAGGCGTTGATGGCCTCGGACAGGTCCTTGCCGACCTTCTTGTCGTCGACGTCGAACGCGGCGACGAACTCGACGTCACCCACGTGGTAGTCGCCGAACTGGACGTGCATCAGGCCGGGCACCGTGCCGTTGGGGTCGGCGTCCCGGTAGTAGTGCACGCCCTGGATCAGGGACGTGGCGCAGTTGCCCACGCCGGCGATCGCTACTCGAACGGAACTCATGGGAGCCCTTCCTTGGTCGTCTCTGCTTCAGCTGCTGCTGTCTTGGTGTCGGTGCCGCGTTCTGCGTTGATCAGGTCGGAGAGCCAGCGGACCTCGCGCTCGACCGACTCGACGCCGTGCCGCTCGAGCTCGGCGGCGTAGCGGTCGACCTCGCGCTGGGTCATCGCGAGCTCGCGCTGCACCCGGTCGAGGCGCTCCTGGAGCCGGGACCGGCGCCCTTCGAGGACGCGGAGCCGGATCTCCATGTCGGTGGAGCTGAAGAACCGGAACCGGATGTCGAAGTTGTCGTCCTCCCACGCGGCAGGACCCACCTCGGACATCAGTCGCGAGAACTCCTCGGTGCCCTTCTCGGTCACCTGGTAGACGATCCGCTGCCGCCGCGACGTCGGCTGGGCCGAGCCGGTGAGCTCCTCGATGAGGTTGTTGCGGAGCATCTTCTTCAGCGCGGGGTAGAGCGACCCGTAGGACAGGATCCGCCCCCACCCGAGCATCAGGTTGAGCCGCTTGCGCAGCTCGTAGCCGTGCATGGGTCCCTCGTGCAGCAGTCCGAGGACCGCCAGCTCGATGGTGTCGCCACGCCGTGCCATGCGATCTATCGTACCGATATATCCGCGGAATGCGAACATCCGATGGATCGCAGGTGTCGTCGGAGCGTACCCAGGGCCGCCTCCGGGGTGGGTCTCCCGTCCGTCGAATGGAGGCTCATCCGCCCGACACGTACGCTGACCCCCCGTGGCAGGCAAGCGCGCGGCAGCATCCCGGTCGAAGACGGCGAAGTCCCCGAAGACCCCGAAGACCGCCAAGCAGCGGATCCTCTGGTTCCTCAAGTGGGGACTCATCGGCGGTCTCGTCATGCTGCTCATCGCCGCTGCCGGCTTCTTCGTCGCCTACCGGATGATCGACATCCCGGACCCCAACGACGAGTTCCTCACCGAGACCACCCACGTCTACTTCGCCGACGGCAAGACCGACCTCGGCAGCTTCGCGATCCAGGAGCGGGACGCGATCGACTACGACGAGATGCCCGAGTCGATCAAGGACGCCGTGGTCGCGGCCGAGAACCAGTCGTTCTGGACCGACGAGGGCATCGACCCCAAGGGCATCCTCAGCGCCGCGTTCAACAACGCCTCGGGCGGTACGACGCGGGGGGCGTCGACGATCACCCAGCAGTACGTGAAGATCCTGTACCTCACGCAGGAGCGCACCTGGAAGCGCAAGCTCAAGGAAGCGATCCTGTCGCTGAAGATCCAGAACCAGTACTCCAAGGAGCAGGTGCTCGAGGGCTACCTCAACACCATCTACTTCGGCCGCGGCGCCTACGGCATCCAGGCCGCCGCGCAGGCCTACTTCGGCATCGACGCCAAGGACCTCGACCTCAAGCAGTCGGCCGTGCTCGCCGCGATCCTCAACGACCCCAACGACCTCGACCCCGACAACGGCCGCGCCGCCAAGCGCGACCTCAAGGGCCGCTACCAGTACGTCATCGACTCGATGGTCGAGATGGAGGAGATCGACTCGAGCCGGGGCGAGAAGGCGCGCAACAAGCTGCCGAAGGTCGAGGAGGAGGCGCGCGAGGACTCCTACGGCGGGCAGAAGGGGCACATGCTCCAGATGGTGCGCCAGGAGCTGCTCCGCCTCGGCTACACCGAGGAGGAGATCGACGGCGGCGGCCTCGAGGTCACCACGACGTTCACCGAGCAGGCGATGACCGCTGCCGAGGACGGCGTGCTCGCGGCCAGGCCCGACGGCTTCAGCGACAAGGAGCTGCACGTCGGCGTCGCGAGCGTGGAGCCCGGCACCGGGGCGGTCCGTGGGTTCTACGCGGGCCAGGACTACCTCCAGTCCCAGCTGAACTGGGCGATCGAGGGGGGCCAGGCCGGCTCGACGTTCAAGGCCTTCGCCGTGGCCGCCGCCCTGAAGGAGGGCTGGTCGCTCAAGGACACGTTCGACGGCAACTCCCCCTACATCGCGCCCGACGGCAACGACTTCGAGAACCAGGGCGACCAGGACTACGGCTCCGCGGTCAGCCTGCTCGCCGCGACCGAGGACTCGGTCAACACGGCGTTCGTCGACATGACCCTCGAGACGCCCAACGGCCCGGAGCGGATCATCGAGACCGCCAACGAGATGGGCATCCCGCCGGAGAAGCCCGGCAGCGACAAGTACGGCTTCCCGACCGACACTCGCGGCCTCCAGGCCAACGCACAGGTCGCGCTCGGCTCGCAGACGGTCAGCCCGATCAACATGGCCAACGGCTACGCGACGCTCGCGGCCAACGGCGTCATGGCCGAGCCCTACATCATCGAGAAGGTCGTCGAGCCCAACGGCGAGACCTGGACCCACAAGGTCGACTCCGAGCGGGTGCTCAGCGAGGACATCGCGGCCGACGCGTCGTACGCCCTCCAGCAGGTGGTCGAGGTCGGCACCGGCACCGGCGCCCAGGCGATCGGCCGGCCGGCCGCTGGCAAGACCGGCACCGCGACCAACGACGACGGCGAGGTCGTCTCGGCGTGGTTCGCCGGCTACACGCCGCAGCTGTCCACGGCAGTGACCTACGTGCGTGGTGACGGTGCCGACCAGATCGACGGGTGGCTGCCCGAGTTCTTCGGCAGCGCGTTCCCGCTCGACACCTGGGTCGCGGTGATGAACGGCGCGATGGAGGGCCTCCCGATCGAGGACTTCCCGGAGCCGGCCTGGGTCGACGGCGAGGCGCCCGCGGAGGGCCACGCGCCGTACACCCCGCCCCCGCCGCCGCCGAAGACCAAGAAGCCGGACCCCGAGCCGAAGGACAGCGACGGCGACGGCGTGCCCGACGACCGGGACAAGTGCCCGGACAACCCGGACATCCCGGGTTCGCCCGACCCCGACGGCAACTGCGAGGTGGGCGACCAGAGCGGGCCGCAGGACAGCGACGGCGACGGCACGCCCGACGACTCCGACCCGTGCCCCCAGGACCCGCAGGACGCGTGCACCGAGGAGCCGGACAGCGACGGCGACGACATCCCGAACAGCGACGACCCGTGCCCGAACGACCCGCTGAACCTGTGTGACGACGGCGATGGCGGCGGCGGCGGAGACGACCCCGACAACCCGGACAACCCGGGCGGCGGCGGCGGTGGTGGCGGCGACGGACGCCCCGCAACGGCCGCACAGCGGACGACGACGCGGCGACGCCGGCGGCCGGTCCAGCCGGACGTGTCCTAGTCTCGCGGCGTGACCCGCGTCCACCCGACCCGCGACGACCGGGTGGTCGCCGCGGTCAGCGAGGGCGTGGGCGGGCCGCTCGGCGACCACGCCGGACGGCACCCCTGGTGGACGCCCACCCGGGTGCTGCTGCTGATGACGGCGGTGGTGTTCGCGCTCGGCATGGTGCAGAAGGCCCCGTGCTCGCTCGCGGAGGGCAAGGACCAGAACTGGACCTACTCCCACATGTGCTACTCCGACCTGCGGCCGTTGTACGTCGGGCGCGGGCTCGCCGAGCACGCGTGGCCCTACTCCGGTGACGACCAGACCCGCGAGCGCTACGAGGTCATGGAGTACCCGGCGGCCATCGCCTACTGGGCGTGGGGCACGGCGTGGGCGACGCACCTGCTCAACGGGTCGCCCGACGTCGAGGAGCGCTATCGGATGCCCGTCGACGGCCTCTACGGCCTCGACGACGTGCGGCGCGAGACCAACATCTTCGTGCTCGTCAACGCCGTCGGCTTCGCGGCCCTCGCGCTGCTGAGCGTGTGGCTGCTCGCCCGGGTGAACCCTGGCCGACCGTGGGACGCGGCGGCGTACGCCCTGTCCCCGGCGCTGCTGCTGACCGGGCTCATCAACTGGGACCTGATGGCGGTCGCGCTGGTCGCCGGAGCCCTGCTGGCCTGGGCGCGTGACCGCCCGCTGCTCACCGGGATCCTGATCGGGCTCGGGACCGCGACCAAGCTCTACCCCCTGTTCCTGCTCGGCGGCGTGCTGATCCTGGTCCTGCGCCAGAAGAGGTACGGCGCCGGCGCGCTCGCGTTCCTCGGCGCCGCCGGTGCGTGGGCGCTCGCGAACGCCCCCGGCTACCTCACCGGCCGCGAGCAGTGGGAGGTCTTCTGGAGCTTCAACGCCGAGCGCGGCCCCGACCTCGGGTCGCTGTGGCTGGTGGCCGAGCAGGCCGGCGACCTCGGCATCACGGCGCACACGGTGAACGTGTGGTCGTGGATCCTCTTCGGCGCGTGGTGCGTCGGGGTGTTCGCGCTCGGCATGACCGCGACCCGCGCGCACGGCCACCACCCGCGCCTCGCGCAGCTCGGGTTCCTGGTGGTGGCGGGCTTCCTGATCGTCAACAAGGTCTACTCGCCGCAGTACGTGCTGTGGCTGCTGCCGCTCGCGGTGCTGGCGCGCCCGCGGTGGCGCGACCAGATCGTCTGGCAGGCCGGTGAGATCTTCTACTTCTGCTCGGTGTGGTGGTACCTCGGCGGCTACCTCAGCTCACCGGGCGACGGTGAGCCGGGCTTCTACTGGGTCGCCATCGTGGTGCGCGTGCTGGCCGAGCTCTACCTGTGCGCGGTGATCGTGCGCGACATGTTCCGCCCGGAGCACGACCCGGTGGCGGAGTCCCCAACCGCAGGCAGGCGGGGGGAGCAGCGAAGCGGAGTGAGCGAAGCGAGCGTAGCTGCGACCCCCGCTCACCGATTGAGCTCGTAGGTCAGCCCTCGACCACGATCCGGTCGAACGTCGTCGCCGTGTAGCGCACCCGCACGTCGACCTGGTCGCCCACCTCGGGCACCCGCGCGCCCTGCGGCACGAACAGCATCGACGCCTGCATGTGCGGCGGCTCGGCGAAGAGCCGCTGCTTGCCCTCGATTGAGTACGGCGACCGCACGAAGCCGATCGCGTCGAGCCCGCCGCGGGCGAGCGTCGCCGCGCGCGCCTTGACGGACTGGTCGCCGGTGGGCGCCTCGAGCCCGATGCCGTGGGCGGTGCCACCGCTCACGACGAGGACGTGCCCCGACTTCGGCGCGGTGCGGCCGCGGTAGCCGAACACGTCGCCGCGCTCGACCGGGTGCACGTCGAGGACGGTGGCCGTCACCTTCAGCGCGCCGCGGTCGCCGAGCCACAGGCTGGTGCCGATGCGCGGGCGGAACGTGAAGTCCGGCCAGCTCGCGGAGAGCGACTTGAGCTCGGCGTCGGTGAGGTGGCTGACCCAGGCCGTCGTGAGCCCGGCGTCGGCGGCGACCGTCGAGGTCAGGATCCGGTTGACCTCGCCGAGGTGGGAGCCCTGCTGGAGCGGGAGGTGGAGGGCGACGCCCTCGACGCGGGCGCCGGGGTGCTTGCGCAGCAGCGCTCCGGCGTCCCACAGCTCGCGGCCGGTCATGCCGTGCCGCCGCATCGAGGTGGCGTGCTCGAGCACCAGCCGGGCCTCGGGCTCGGCGGCGAGCAGGGCGCGGAGGTCGTCGTACCTGCTGACGGTGTGGACCACCCGCCGGGCGAGGGCGGGGTCGACCGGCTCGACGAACGGCCGCCACGGCGTCAGCACGAGCACGTCGCCGCGCCAGCGCGACGCGACCTCGGGCAGCTCGTCGTACGTGCCGACCGCCAGGGTCGTGACGTCGTGCTCGCGGTCGGCGAGCCACTGCGTCTTGCGGGCGAGCCTGCCCAGCGTGAACCCGTAGCCGTTGCCCTTCGCCACCGGCACCAGGCCGGGGTGGGTGCGGGCGACGTCCTCGAGGTGGGCCCGCCAGCGCGGGCCGTCGACGGTGAGGGTGAGGCTCATCGTGCTCCTCCGGCTCAGCGCCGCGCGAGGTAGATCTGGAACGCCTTGTAGAGCGCCCGGTTGATCGGCAGGTCCCACTCGCCGGCGTACTCGACCGCCTCGCCGCCGGTGCCGACCTTGAACTGGATCAGCCCGACGTGGGAGTCGTCGGAGTCGAGGGTGTCGGTGATGCCGCGGAGGTCGTAGACCGCGCAGCCGGACGCGAGGGCGTCCTGGATCATCGCCCACTGGACGGCGTTGGAGCCGCGCACCTCGCGCTTCTCGGTGGACGAGGCGCCGTAGGAGTACCAGTAGTGCTCGCCCACGCGGACCGCGAGCGTGGCCGCGACCAGGTCGCCCTGGTGACGGCCCAGCCAGAGCTTCAACCGATCAGGCGCGTCGGCGTTGAGCGCGTCCCACATGACCTCGAAGTAGGGGAGGGGGCGCGGGGTGAAGTGGTCGCGCTCGGCGGTGTGCACGTAGAGGTCGTGGAACGCCTTGAGGTCGTCGCGGGTGCCCGCGCTCACCTCGACCCCCTCCTTGGCGGCCTTCTTGATGTTGCGGCGCCAGAGCTGGTTCATGCCCTTGAGGACCTCGTCCTCGGTGCGCGCGGTGCCGTCGGGGTGGCGCAGCGGGACCTGGAACACGTACTGCGGCTGCCCTGCCGCGAAGCCGCCCTCGGCGGCCTGGTGGCGCCAGCCGAGGTCGTGCAGCTGGGCGACGACCCGGGCGCCGGCGGCCGAGCGCTCCTCCGGCGGCACCTGGCCGAGCAGCTTCACGTCCGGGTCGGCGACACCCTCCTTGACCTGGGCGGCGGTCCAACGGCGGGTGACGACCGGCGGTCCGATGCGTACGGCGAACGCGCCCTGCCGCTTGAGGTGGGCGACCATCGGGTCCAGCCAGTCGCGGAGGCAGTCGCTGTCCCAGTCGATGACCGGGCCCTCGGGGAGGTAGGCGAGGAAGCGGTTGAGCTTCGGCAGCTTGCGGTAGAGCACGAGCGCGGCGCCCCGCTGCTTGCCGGAGTCGTCGAACCAGCCGAGCGACTCGCTGCGCCACTCGCTCTTGACCTGGGCCCAACCCGGGGTCTGGAGGAAGCTCGCCGACGGGAGGCTGGCGAGGTGGTCGCGGTGCTCGGTCGGGGTGATCGGGCGCACGCTCGGCATGCCCGACAGGCTAACGGTGGCCGGTGGTGGCCGGGCAGGGCCGGGGTCCTGGGGCTGGGCGACCGGCTGCGCCGGCCGGCCCGCTCCCGGCTTGCTCGCTCCGCCGCGCGACGGCGCTCTGCGGTTGCGCGCCGCAGTGCTCGGGGCGCCGGCGTGTCGTCGCGAAATCGCCGGGAGCGGACCGTCCGTCGCCGCCGGTCGACCAGCCCGCGTCCGGTGGTTGAGGTGCGAGGCCGCCCGCGGCCGAGCCTCGAAACCTCCGGACGCTCCGCTCAGAGCCTCTCGCGCAGCCAGGCGAAGTCGGCGACGTGGGCGTCGGCGGGGCCGGGGGTCTCACAGATGACCGGGGCGCCGGCGTCGCGGACCACGGAGGCGAGGAGGTCGGGGTCGATCTGGCCCTGGCCGAAGTTGGCGTGGCGGTCGGCGCCGGAGTCGAAGGCGTCGCGGCTGTCGTTGCAGTGGACGAGGTCGATGCGGCCGGTGATCTTCTTGACGTCCTCGACCACGGTCTCCAGGGCGTTGCCGCCGGCGTGGGCGTGGCAGGTGTCGAGGCAGAACCCGACCATGTCGGCGCCCTCGGCGGACTCGATCGCGGCCCAGACGCCGGCGATGCGGTCGAGGTAGCGAGTCATCGCGTTGGTGCCGCCGGCGGTGTTCTCGATCAGCAGCGGGATCTTGATGTCGGTCGCCTCGACGGCCTTGCGCCAGTTGTCGAAGCCCTTGGCGGGGTCGTCGTCGTCCTGCACGTGGCCGCCGTGGACGATCAGTCCCTTCGCGCCGAGCTCGGCGGCGGCGTCCATGTGCTGCTGGAGCAGCTTGCGGCTGGGGATCCGCTGGCGGTTGTTGGTCGTGGCGACGTTGATCAGGTACGGCGCGTGGACGTAGAGGTCGACGCCGGCCGACTCGGCCGCCGCCCGGAGCGCGGCCGCGCCGCCGTCGTAGGCGAGGACGGGGCCCTTGTAGCTCTGCGGGTTGCCCAGGAAGAACTGCACCAGCGGGGCGTTGCGGGCCTGCGCCTCGGCGATCGGGTCGGACTGGTCGACGTGGGCTCCGATGGCGATGGCGCTCATGCGGACCACCATAGGAGGGAGCAGGGACAACGCCCTCCCTCAGGATGAACTTGCCGAGACTTCCGTTTAGGCGGGGTCGCCGCGGCCTACGATCCCTGCCATGAGCACCCTGACCGTGGAGACCGGCGGCCGGTCGTGGACCTTCGAGGAGCCGCTGGTCGTGACCATCGGCCGCGACCCCGCGAGCGTCGTCGCGCTGACCGGCGCGTCCACCTCGCGCCGGCACGCCGAGCTGCGCTCCGACGGCAACGGCTGGGTGCTGGTCGACGTCGGCAGCAGCAGCGGCACCTACCTCAACGGCACCCGGGTCACCGAGGTGCGCCTCACCGGGCAGACCGAGGTCCGCTTCGGTGCCGTCGACGGCGAGCCGATGCGGCTCACCGTCGTGGGCGCCCAGCCGGCGCCGCCGCGACCCGGTCATCCGGCCGGCCCCGCCGCGGGCATCCCGCCGGGCCTCGACCAGACGATCGTGCCCGGCGCCGGACCGGCGATGCCCGGTCTCGGTGGCGGCCCGGGCGTGCTGGTGCGCGTCGGCGGCGAGGGCAAGCGGTTCGCGCCCGGCACCATCGTGCGGATCGGCCGCGACCCCCAGGGCGAGGTCACGGTCGACGACCCGTCGGTGTCCCGGCTGCACGCGACGGTCGAGATGCGCGCCGACGGCTGGTGGTTCTTCGACCGCTCGACGGCCGGCACGTTCGACGAGGAGGACCGCGTCGGTCAGCGCCGGCTCGAGGAGCCGGTCACGCTGATGCTCGGCCACCCCACGGCGGGCGTCGAGGTCGAGATCATCCCGATCGTCGCCGCGGGCCAGGCCCAGAAGCAGCTGGCCGCCAAGAAGCGCAACAGGGCGCTGGTCATCGCGGCCGCCGCGGTCGCCGTGCTCGTGGTGGCCGGTGGCATCGCGGTCGGCGTGGCCCAGCCGTGGAAGGACGACCCGAAGCCCTCGGGCACCACCACCGCGGGCGAGGAGCTCACCGAGGCCGAGCTCGACCGGGCCAAGGCCGCGAGCGTCTGGATCATCGCGGTCGACGAGGCCGGTGAGTCGATCTACACCGGGTCCGGCAGCTTGATCAGCGAGGACGGCCTGATCCTCACCAACGCCCACGTCGGCAAGCCGTCGGCGCCCGGCCAGGAGCCCCCTGCCGAGGACCCGGCCGGCCTGCTCGTCGCGTTCCCGCCCGCCGACAACCTCGACGGTGCCGTCGAGGTGAAGTACGCCGCCGAGCCGCTCGTCGCCGACGGCGTGCTCGACCTCGCGGTCCTCCAGATCACCGGCGACAAGGACGGCAACGCGATCGCGCCGGAGGACCTCGACCTGCCCGAGCCGATGCCGCTCGGCACCAGCGGCGACGTCGAGACCGGCGACGACATCCGCGCTCTCGGGTTCCCGGGCCTCGCGGCGATCACCCTCGACGACCCGTCGCACCGCGGCCTCACGGTGACTCGCGGCGTCGTGTCGACGTTCAACGCCGAGGAGGGCGTGGGCGACCGCGCCTGGATCGACAGCGATATCCGGATCGGCTCCGGCAACTCGGGCGGCGCCTCGATCAACGACGACGGCGAGCTGGTCGGCATCAACTCGGCCGTCGTCACCGCCGGCACCTCGCAGGGCCAGGCCGGGGAGTTCACCGGCGGCTCCGCGCTGATCCGCCCGGTCGACCTCGCCGCCGACATCCTCGAGATCGCGGAGGCCGGCGGCGACGAGTCCTACGTCTCCCCCTACCTCGAGGACGTGCCCGAGCCGCCCACGCCCGACGACGCCAGCGTGACGCTGGAGTCGGGTGGCTGGTCGCTCGACGGGGCGGCGACCTGCGCCACCCCGAGCACGCCCGACAACCCGCAGACCCTGACGGGCGCGGAGATCCCGGGCACCGTCTACGCCGAGTACAACGTGACCGGCGTGCCCGACGGGACCCCGTTCGAGATCCAGTTCTGGGCGCTCAACGGCAAGAAGCAGCTCGGCGAGCCGCTGCAGGGCACCTGGGACCAGGGCCCCGACACGATCTGCGTCTCGATCACCATCGAGATCCCGATCGAGCTCGAGGGTCTCAACGCGGTGATGGTCGTCGGCGACGCGGGGGTCGACAACCCGGTCTTCTTCGGCTGACCGACACGGACCGACACACGGACCGACACACGGACCGACACAGCGCAGTCGTACGGCGGCCGCGGGGCACGACGATTCCCGCGGCGCCGTACACCGCTGATAGCCTTGGCCGCTGCTCGCCCGGATCCAACGGGCGGGTTCCTCCTGCCACGGAAGGACCGTGGCCGCTGAGACCGAAGGAGGTGGGTGCATTGCGCGCCTACGAAGTCATGGTGATCCTCGAGCCCAGCCTCGACGAGCGCACCGTCGAGCCGTCGCTCGACAAGTACCTCAACGTCATCCGCAAGGACGGCGGCACCGTCGACAAGGTCGACGTCTGGGGTCGCCGCCGGATGGCCTACGAGATCAAGAAGAACGCCGAGGGCATCTACGCGGTCATCAACCTGTCCGCCGAGCCCGCGACGGTCGCCGAGTTCAACCGCCAGCTGGGTCTCAACGAGGCCGTGCTGCGCACCAAGGTGCTCCGCCCGGCCTGAGTCCGGCAGGTCCTTGTGGACTGCGCCTTCCGCTTGTCGGAGGTCACGGCCACGATGGACCAACACACCACGCATCTGATCTCTAGGGAGACACGCAATGGCAGGCGACACCGTCATCACCGTCATCGGCAACCTCGTCGATGACCCGGAGCTGCGCTTCACCCCGTCGGGTGCGGCCGTGGCCAACTTCCGGATCGCGTCGACGCCGCGCACCTTCGACCGCCAGAGCAACGAGTGGAAGGACGGCGAGGCCCTCTTCCTGTCGTGCGCCGTCTGGCGGCAGTACGCCGAGAACGTCGCGGAGTCCCTCACCAAGGGGATGCGCGTGATCGTCCAGGGGCGCCTGAAGTCGCGGCAGTACGAGACGCGCGAGGGTGAGAAGCGGACCGCTTTCGAGATCGACGTCGAAGAGGTCGGTCCCGCGCTGCGCTACGCGACCGCCAAGGTCACCCGGGCCCAGCGCTCGGGCGGTGGCGGCGGCTACGGCGGTGGCCAGGGAGGCGGTCAGGGCGGTGCCCCGGCCAACGACCCGTGGGCCTCGCAGGGCGCTCCCGCGCAGTCGCAGCAGTCTGCTCCCGCAGGCGGCAACGACCCGTGGGCGGCTCCGGGCGTCGGCTCGGACGAGCCTCCCTTCTGATCCACCGCCGGTGGTCGAGGAGGTCGCCCCGCGACCGTCACGAGACCCCGGCACCGACATTCCACATCAACCATTCCGGCCGTCGTGACTGAGCGGCCGGGCTTCTGAAGGAGGAGCACCACAATGGCGAAGCCAGTCATCCGCAAGCCGAAGAAGAAGGTTTGCCAGTTCTGCAAGGAGAAGGCGACCGGTGTCGACTACAAGGACACCGCGCTGCTCCGCAAGTTCATCTCCGACCGCGGCAAGATCCGCGCGCGTCGCGTGACCGGCAACTGCGTCCAGCACCAGCGCGACGTGGCGACCGCGGTCAAGAACGCCCGCGAGCTCGCGCTGCTGCCGTACACCTCGGCCGGTCGCTGAGCGGGAAGGGAGAGCTGAGATGAAGATCATCCTGACCCAGGAGGTCGACGGCCTCGGTGCCGCCGGCGACGTCGTGGAGGTCAAGAGCGGCTACGGTCGCAACTACCTCCTCCCGCAGGGCTTCGCGATCCGCTGGACGCGCGGCGCCCAGTCCGAGGCCGACGCCATCAAGGCGTCCGTGAAGGCCAAGGCCGTCCGCGACGAGGCGCACGCCGCCGAGATCAAGAGCAAGCTCGAGGGTGCGCCGGTCGACGTCAAGGTGAAGGCCGGCCAGGGCGGCCGCCTCTTCGGCGCCGTCACGGTCGCCGACATCGCCTCGGCGCTCGGTGAGGTCACCGGCGAGTCGATCGACAAGCGCACGATCGTCCTCGGCAGCCCGATCAAGACGCTGGGCAACCACGCCGTCTCGGTCAAGCTGCTCGACGACGTGTCGGCCTCGGTCGCGCTCAACGTCATCCCTGCCTGATCTGACAGGTTGGTCGAGTAGCCCGAGCCCCCTGGGGCTCGGGCGTATCGAGACCAGTACGTCGAAGCGGCCGTCCCCTGCGTGGGGGCGGCCGCTTCGTCCTTTCTGATCGTTAGGGTCGGCCGCATGCGATCGAAGCGTTGGATCCTGTCCGTGACCGGTGTCCTGGCCCTCTCGCCGCTGCTGGCGGCGTGCGGCGACGACGATCCCGAGGAGCAGGCGGACGACCCGGCCACCTCTGCGGCGTCGGAGGAGCCCAGCGAGTCGCTCGCGACGCCGACCGAGAGCGTGGACCCCGTCGAGACCAGCCCGACCGAGTCCGAGACCACCGCCGCCGGCCTGCCGGCCGCGTGCGACGTGATCGCGCCGATCGACGTGGCGACCGCCTATGGCGCGACGCCGGGCGAGGGCTCCATCGGTGGCGGCGGCTACAGCGAGAACGACGTCGAGTGGCAGACCGACAACTGCGACTTCGAGGCCGAGGACTTCTTCGAGCTCGAGCTCGCGCTCGCCGGCCCCGACGACTTCCCGGCCGGCTTCACCTGCCCGCTGCAGACCGACGTGGCGTCGACGGTCAAGAAGGTCAAGGTCCCCGGCGCCGACTCCGCGAGCTGGGAGGTCTCCGACGGCCAGCCCTTCGAGGGCTCGCTGCGGGTGTGCACCGCCGACTACGTGTTCGACCTGACCCTGGAGTTCGAGGAGGGCTACCAGCACGAGGGCGACCCGCAGATGCAGACGATCGGGCTCGCTCAGGTGGTCGTGGGCAAGCTGGGCTGATCGCCGGGCGGCGTCTCCCGAGCCGCCGCCCACTCCCGCCCCGCGAACACCAGGCTCAGCACGATCAACGCGAGCTGCGCCAGCGGCACCAGGGTGCCGACGACGTCCTCGACCTCGTCGATGCCGCCGCCGTAGACGAGCACCGGACCGACCATGACGGCGGCCATCGCGACCGCCGTCCACTGGAAGAGGCCGGCCGCGACGCGGGAGTCCTCGACGGCCGCGGAGCCGAGCCGGTGGCACAGCAGCGCGAAGCAGCCGAAGCGCGGCAGGCCCGCCGCCCACGCCAGCGCCGGCTCGGCGTCGTCGAGCCACTCGGAGGGCCCGGGGAACCAGAGGACCGAGTCGGTGACGAGCGCCAGCAGGCCGAGCGTCCAGAGCGCCGCGTTGAAGCGGTACGGCGGATCGTCGCGCAGCGTGCGGAGGGCCAGGAGGAGCAGCAGCCACCCGAGTGGGTTGGCGTAGAGGTCGAACCGCAGCGTCGGGGTCTCGAGCAGGATGACGGCCACGGCGAGGGCGATCGCGTAGAGCGGCTTCACCGGCTCGCCCCGGTCACCAGCCAGCGGTCGCCGTACGCACGACGGACGAGGGTCACCAGCCGGCCGCCCATGAAGACCAGGCAGAAGACCGCCCACAGCCAGGTGAGCGTCGCGTCGGGCACGGCGGCGGCGAGGAGCACCAGCGGAGCGTATCCGGCGAGCACGACGAGGCCGGCGACCGCGAGGTAGCGCCCGTCGCCCGCGCCGATGAGCACGCCGTCGAGCACGAACACCACCCCGGCGACGGGTTGCGCGAGCGCGGCCACGAGCAGGGCCGGGACGAGCGCGTCGTGGACCGCGTGGTCGGAGGTGAACAACGGCCCGAGCCACGGGCTGGTCGCGGCGAGGCCGACGCCGGTGACGACCCCGCACACCACGCCCCAGCCGACCATCCGCCGGGTGACGCTCCGGGCGGCCTCGACGTCACCGGCGCCGAGGTAGCGCCCCGTGATCGCCTGCGCCGCGATCGCGATGGCGTCGAGGGTGAACGCGAGGAAGCCCCAGATCGTCATCGCGAGCTGGTGGGTGGCGATCGGGACCGCCGGGTCGCCGCCGTGGCGCCCGGCCACGACGACGGCGTACGTCGTGACCAGCAGCGAGGCGCGCAGGGTCAGGGTGCGGACGAGGAGCGGTACGCCGGCCCGCGCGGCGCTGCGGATGCCGGGCAGGTGCGGCCGCAGCGACGAGCCCTCGCGGCGAGCCGAGCGGGCGACGACGGCGACGAGGACGCCCGCGCACGCCAGCTGCGCGAGCACCGAGCCGAGGGCCGACCCGGCGATGCCGAGCCCGTCGAAGGCGCCGGCGCCGTACACCAGGAGCACGTTGAGCAGCAGGTTGAGCACGTTGCCGGCGACCGCGACGACGAGCGGGGTCCGGGTGTCCTGGAGGCCGCGGAGCACTCCGGTCGCCGCGAGCATGAGCAGCAGCGGCGTGACGCCGAGCATGGCGATCCGGAGGTACGTCGCCGCCGGCCCCGCGACGTCCGCCCCCGGTCCGAGCAGCGCGACGAGGGGCTCGGTGAGGAGCACGCCCGCGACCGTCACCGGCACGCCGATCGCCACCGCCAGCCAGAGGCCGTCGACGCCCTGGGTGAGGGCGTCGCCGCGCCGCCCGGCGCCGAGCTGGCGCGCGACGCCGGCCGTGGTGCCGTAGGCGAGGAAGACGCACAGGCCGACGAGGGTCTGCAGGATCGTGCCCGCGATGCCGAGGCCCGCCAGCTCCGGGGTGCCGAGGTGGCCGACGACGGCGGCGTCTCCGAGGAGGAACAGCGGCTCGGCGACGAGGGCGAGGAACGCAGGTATCGCCAGCCGGCCGATCTCCCGGTCGTCGCTCGTCAGCCGCACACGGCCGCGCCCGCGCGGCGCCAGGGGCGCCGTCACGGGCCCTTCGTCCCAGCCGGTGGATAACTGGTCTGGACCTGTGGATATCGAGGACGCGCCGCTCGCTGGTGGCCGTCCACCGGGAGGCGTCCACATGTCGGCCGGGTGAACGAGGAAATCTGCCGGGTATTTCCGCTCCACACCTGTGGACTCGTGTCTGCGCAGGTCAGAGCGCGGTTCGCCGGTCTTCTCACACCTGCCTCCACAGCCTCGTCCCCAACCACTGCACACGCGCCACGCGTGTCGTCCACCTCCGACCCCGGGTTATCCCCAAGGCTTGTGAACAACGGGCTTTCCCGCGCCCTGCGCGCCACGTAGGTTCGCGACTCGAGTCTCCCTCGGCCCGGCTCCACCGGGCGAGGCGGGGTTGTGTCGGGGGTGCCCCGTTAGGTGCCGTTCCGGGTGCGGATCGATGAGCAAGTGCGGAAGGGACAGCAGTGAGTCTCGCGGAGGACGTGACCGACTACCCGCCCGACGACTGGGGCGACGGGCCGGCTCCCTACGAGCCCGGACAGGCCCCGCGCGACTCCACCGGCCGCACGCCTCCGCAGGACATGGCGGCCGAGCAGTCCGTGCTCGGCGCGATGATGATCTCCAAGGACGCCATCGCCGACGTCATCGAGACCGTCCGCGGCGTCGACTACTACCGCCCGGCCCACGAGGCGATCCACGACGCGATCATCGACCTCTACGGTCGCGGCGAGCCGGCCGACATGATCACCGTCGCCGGCGAGCTCCAGCGCCGCGGAGAGCTCCAGCGGGTCGGTGGCGCCCCCTACCTCCACACCCTCGCGGCCAACGTGCCGATCGCCGCCAACGCCGGCTTCTACGCCGAGATCGTGCGCGAGAAGTCGATCCTGCGGAAGCTGGTCGACGCCGGCACCAAGATCGTCCAGATCGGCTACGCCGGCGAGGGCGAGGTCGACCACATCGTCGACGCCGCGCAGGCCGAGGTCTACCAGGTCACCGACCGCCGCAAGGCCGAGGACTACGTCCAGATCGGCGAGATCATGGACGCCGTCCTCGACGAGATCGAGGCGATCGAGGGCCGCGAGGCCGGCATCTACGGCGTGCCCACCGGCTTCGCCGACCTCGACGACCTGACCAACGGCCTGCACGCCGGCCAGATGATCGTGGTGGCGGCGCGCCCCGCGATGGGAAAGTCAACGCTGGCTCTCGACCTGTGCCGCGCAGCGTCCATCCAGCACAACCTGACCAGCGCCTTCTTCAGCCTGGAGATGACGCGCTCCGAGATCACGATGCGCATGCTCTCGGCCGAGGCACGGGTCCCGCTCAACCACATCCGCAACGGCAAGATGTCGACGGAGGAGTGGGACCGGATGGCGCGCCACACGGCGAAGGTCTCCTCGGCGCCGCTCTTCATCGACGACAGCCCCAACATGACGATGATGGAGATCCGCGCGAAGGCGCGCCGGCTCAAGCAGCGCCATGACCTCAAGCTGATGGTCATCGACTACCTCCAGCTGATGACGTCGGGCAAGAAGGTCGAGTCCCGCCAGCTCGAGGTCTCCGAGTTCTCGCGGCAGATCAAGCTCCTCGCGAAGGAGCTCGAGATCCCGGTCATCGCGCTCTCGCAGCTCAACCGTGGTCCCGAGCAGCGTGCCGACAAGCGGCCGATGATGTCGGATCTTCGCGAATCGGGCAGTATCGAACAAGATGCGGACATGGTCATCCTTTTGCATCGAGATGACGTCTTCGAGAAGGAGTCGACCCGCCCCGGCGAGGCCGACCTGATCGTGGCCAAGCACCGCAACGGCGCCACCCGCGACATCGTCGTGGCCTTCCAGGGCCATTACAGCCGCTTCGTCGACATGGCCCACTGAGAGCACCTGGGTCTGTCCTCGACTCCTCCTAACGGGCTCCAGGACCTGGCAGATGCCTCGTGCTCAGGAGGCTGCCAGGTCCAGGGTGCCGTAGAGGGCACCGGTGAGGACCCTGTCGTCCCCCGTCCGCCGTGCGTAGGGCGCCAGAGGCACCAGGTCGTACTCGACGCGGATCTCGAGGCCGGTGGGTGGGCTGGCTGCGTCGTCGACCAACCACACGGCCACGAAGTCCACCGCGGCGCGGTCCGGCTCGACCGGCACCCGGTCGAGCGGGTGCGCACCGCCCAGCAGGACCGAGGCGGAGCTCGCCTCCGCCTCATGCGTCACCTCGTCGAGGCCGGGCCGCGATCCGCGACTCCAGAGGGTCGGCTCGACGCCGGCCCGTCCACTGACGATGACCCACGCCTGGCCCGGTTCGCGGACCCAGCCACGGTCCGGCAGCCACGCCGCCGTGTGCGGCCTCGCGTGAGCCAGCGTGGGTCGGAGGACACCGGGGCGGCGTGCGAATCTCGTGGGAAGGTCGACCTCTCCTACGGTTCTCCTGCCGGCTCGCGCGAGCTCCGGCGTCGAGTAGAGCCCTTCGGCGACGCCCATCTCGAGCTCGCCCGTCTCCAGGCTCACGCGCTGGGTGACACCGTCGAAGGTGACCTCCCAGGTCGCCTCGGCGAGGTCCTCGTCGGCCACGACGAAGGCGCCGGGCTGACCCCATTCCGAGGACTCCGTGGTCACCTCCCCGAGCTCGGTCTCCTCCTGGCCGACCCGAAGCACGACCGCGGCACCCTCTGCGGCCAGTGCTTCGAAGGCCTGTGCCGGGTCCTCCTCGGATGCTCCGTATGCCGTGGCGAGGGCCGTGCCGGCAGTCGTCCTACCACCCCATTCGATCGGGACGAAGACGCTCCCGTCGGGCGCATGGAGCTCACCGCCGTCCTCCGATGACCGGTCGCCGCCCCTGGATCCGCGCGGCAATCGCTCCACCGGTTCGCCGATCGTCACCTCCAGCACCGCGGTCGGGATCCGCACCTCCACGCGGTGCGCGACCTCGAGACCGGAGTCGCCGCCGTCCAGGCCAGAGATGGCGACCATCTGGCCGTCCTCGGCCACGTCACGCCACGGCTGCCACCACGCAAGACCGAGCACGGCGGCGCCTGCAACGGCGGCTGCGATCCAGGCCCGTCGACTCATGGGGCGCCACCAACGCGGGCAAGAACTGGCCAAACGACACCGCGGACGTCATGCCGAGAGCACCAGCGGCGCCCGGCTGTCACAGATCGCCGTGTCATCTCGTCGACCGGGCCGTCCGAAGAGTCTCGAAACAGAAAGAGAGGTCGATGGCCCGCATGCGCATCATCTCCGCGCTCGTCTTGCTCGGAGCCGCCTCCATGATCCTCGTCGGCGTGTGGTGCCGGGTGGACCCAGCAGGTTTCGCCGAATGGGCGGGGTGGCCCAACCACGAGCACTTCCTGCACGACGCGGGCGTCTTCCAGATCGCCATCGGACTGATGATGGCTCTCGGGCTGTGGTGCCGCGACGCGCTGACGGTGGGCCTGGCGGGCTTCGTCTTCACGAACCTCTTCCACGCGCAGAACCACTTCGCGGACCGCGCCGACGGCGGTCGGGACGGCGACTGGATCCAGCTGTTGGTCCTCGCCGGCGTGGGGGCGATCGCTCTCTTCCTGCGCCTGCGACTGCAACGCACGACCGCGACGACGCCGTGACCCACGGAGGCCCTCACCGGAGCCGGACTCCTACCTCGGCTGCGATCGTCTCGACCATCGTGGTGAGGCGATCCATTCGTGACGGCATCGTGTGGCGATAGTCGGCGATGGTCAGCAGCCCGGGGCCGACGAAGGCCCACGCACGGGCGCGGGCCCAGGTCCCGTCGTCGGCGGCGGCCGCGACGCGGAGCACCTCGCGAGCTGGCGCGTCGAACATGCTCCACGCGTAGAGCAGGTCTACGGACCGGTCCCCGACACCGAGCCCGCCGAAGTCGATCACTCCGGTGTCAGCGCCGCCGACATTCCGGCCGGGTCCGAGAAGTGGGGCTATCGCTGCGGTGAGCCGGTGACCGACACGATCGACCGCTGGGCCGACCAGGCGGCAGCACAGCTGCGGGACCTGTTCGACCCCGACAGCGTTCGCGAGGCGTGGCGCCGCGTTCGCGACGTCCCCGCGGCTACCGAGGCGCCCTGCTGGGTGCACACCGACCTCTCCGTGGAGAACATCCTGGCGCACCACGATGGGCAGCTCGCGTGGAGTGACTGTACGAAGGTGCCCAGGGACTCCGCCATCGCAGCCTGCTGGGTGGCATCCAGTGCAAGGGGGAGGTCGCCCGGCACCCACGACACGACGGCCCATGGCCGTGGGAACGCAGGGCCGGGCTCGCCGACGGTGACCACCTCGGGGACCGCGACCGGAAGATGCGGCGCGAGGCGGGGCAACCAGCGCACCTCGTTGGCCAGGTCCGCGACGTACTCGTCGGATCGCGGCAGGCGGATCGCCCAATCGTCGCCGACGCGGAACACCCAGTTGCTGCTCCCCGCCGCGCGGACCTCTCGGACCGGGAGCTCGGCCAGGTGCGGAGCCTGCTCGCGGAGCAGCCGGACCACGACCTCGGAGTCCGGGACAGCAGTGCCGACCCCCCGCCCCGGCGTCACGAGCCGCCACTCGCGGACGTGCCGGGGACCGCGCGCAGGTCCGCCCCGAAGACGAGTGCCGGGCCGTCGTGGGCGTGGACCTCACGTTCGAGAACGAGGCCGATCTTGGCCGCCACCCGCTGCGAGGCGACGTTGTCGGGCCTGATGATGGCGACGAGGTGCTCGGCCCCTGCGTCGCACGCGGAGTCTCGAACGGAGGCCGCTGCTTCGGCGGCGTAGCCCCGGCGCCGGAGTGGGGCGTGGACGTGCCACCCCACCTCGAGCAACTGCTCTCCCTCGACCTCCTGCATGGTCAGACCGCAGTCGCCCACGAACTCCCCCTGGTGGGTCTCGACCACCCAGAGTCCGAAGCCGTACTCGGCGTAGTTGCGGCGCGTCCAGTCGATCCAGCCCTCGGGGCCCCGTGTGCCACCGATCTCCAGCCGCGCGATGTCCGGCAGGTCAGCCTCGGTCATCTCGCGGAACCGCAGCCGCGGCGTGGGAGCAGGCAGCACGCTCGAACCCTATGTCCGGCTCGCTCTCGAGGCACCGCTGCTGGCGGCCCTCCCTGCCAGGATTCCGGACCTGTTGCGGCTCCGCGACAGGGACGCGTGGAGGAGGTCGACAACGCTGCCGAGAAGCCCGCTCGCCTCGGAAGGAACCTCGATGTCCACTCCACTGCCCCGACCTGCCGGCGACGCAGCCGACCTCGCGACCGTGACCCCGCTCGACGACGGGCCCCTCCAGGTCGAGGGGGCGTTCCGGGTGGTCGACCCCGACGGCACGACCCACGACCTCGGCGATCGGCCGTCGGCCTACCTCTGCCGCTGCGGAGCCTCGGCTCGGAAGCCGTTCTGCGACGGCAGCCACCTGCGGGTGGGCTTCCGGACGGCCGCGGAACCGGGCCAGTGACGCTCGGTCACGCAGCAGCGGCGGGCTGCAACGCGACCGCCTCACCGGTGTGCGGGTGCATGGGACGCGGCTTGCGCGCGCCGGCGGCCAGCATCCCGAGGACCGCCACCAGCAGCAGCACGCCGGCCAGGACCATCACCGACTCGACGGCGATCCGGTCCGCGAGCGGCCCGAAGACCACCATCGACAGAGGCATCGCCACCGAGATCACGATCCCGTAGAAGCCGAAGACGCGCCCGCTCATGCTCTCCTCGACCCGCTCCTGGAGCACCGTGGTCGCCGGCACGAGCAGCGCCTGGAACCCCAGGCAGATGACCAGCCCCAGCACGGAGAAGACCCAGAAGTTGGCCGACACACCCAGCCCCACCACCAGCACGCCGACGACGACCGAGGCCGCAGCCATGAGCCGCATCGGCCGCTTCACCTTGGGCCCGACGGTGGCCATCGCCGCGCCTCCGAGGAGCATCCCGACGCTCCAGAACAGCTCGTTCACACTGAGCATCCACACCGCGTCGCCGAAGCTGCGCGAGACCATCAGCGGCGTCAGGTGCGCCGGCGCGCCGGCCATGAACATCACCACCGCCACCAGGGTCATCACCCAGCGGACCGACGCGTGACCGCGCACGTACCGCACGCCGGCCACCAGGTCACCGAAGTAGGACAGCTGCTCACCGGAGCGGACCACCCGCGTGGTCGGCACCAGGGTCAGGAGGAGCACGCCCCCGACGGCGGTCACCACGTCGATGAAGAAGACCGTGACGATGCCCGCGCTCGCGTAGACCGCGGCCGCGAGCGCCGGCGCGAACAGCATGATCCCCGAGCTGATCGACTGCTGGATGCCGTTGACCCGCATCAGGTGCTCCTTGGGCACGATCTGGGGGAGCATCGCGTTGACCGCCGGCGACTGGACGCCCGCGAGGGCCGAGCGCGCCGCCAGCGCGAGGTAGATCATCCACAGGTCGCCGGACCCGGTCAGCATCAGCAGCGCGAGCAGCAGCGTGACCGCGGCGATCGTCGAGTCAGCGCCGATGATCAGCAGCTTGCGCGAGTGCCGGTCGGCCCAGACGCCACCGAAGACCGAGACCACGGCCTGCGGAAGCATGCTGGCCACGACGCTCGTCGTCAGCACGGCCGCCGAGCCCGTCTCGATCGTGAGGTGCCACATCACGGCGTAGCTGACGATCATCGACCCGAGCGACGAGACCGTCTGGCCTCCGAGGAAGACCAGCACGTTCCGCTTCCAGTTGTCCGACCCGTTCGACATCGCGATCCGCTCCTGCGTCAGGTGGGCCGCCGTACCGGCCCCTCACCCATCCCACGAACAGACAGCGCCCGATCCGACACACTGCCGAGATGAAGGTCATCGACGAGCTTTCCGGCGGCTGGTTCCTGCTCGAGGAGGACGGACGCCTCTACCTGGACGCCCGCTACAGCTACAGCGCGGTCATCGACGACTCCGCCCTGGTCGAGCTCGACCCGGAGGAGGTCGCCGCCTACCGGGCCGGCGGTCGCGACCACATCAGCGAGCTCGCGACCGCGATCCACATGAGCGCGCCGTACCGGGGCGACTCGCCGTACTTCAGCCGGGACCTCTACCGGGGAGACCAAGGACGACAATGGCGCTCGGCCGTGGCGGCAGCAGTCGCCGCCCACCGCAGCGGGTGATCGCCGAGCCGTGAGCACAGGGAGGATCCATGAGCACCATCACCGATGAGCAGGTCCAGGAGCTCGCCGCGACGGCGCAGCCCTACAGCGTGGCGCTGTTGTCGTGGGGTCCGCGGCGCGAGCAGGCCGGAGCCGACGAGATCGAGCGCGCGCACCAGCGCCGGATGGTCTCGTTGCGCGCCGCCGGCGTCATCGCGGTGCTGTGTCCGGTGGCGTCCGACACCGTGTGCGGCGTCGCCATCATGACCGTCCCGGCCGACGAGGCGCGTGCGGTGATGGCCGACGACCCGTGCGTCCAGGCGGGGATGATGACGTGCGACGTGCACCCCTGCCACGGCTTCCCGGGGGACTCGCTGCCGTGAGCCTCACGATCGTCACCGGCGGCACGCGCGGGATCGGCGCGGCGATCGCCACGCGCCTGGCGAGTGACGGCCACGACCTCGTGCTCGGCTACGCGCGCGACGAGGAAGCAGCCGCGGCGACCGCGGCAGAGGTGCGCGCGGCCGGGGTCCGGTGTGCGACCGTTCGCGCCGACCTCCTCGACGACGGCGGCATCGAGGCGCTGTTCGGCGCTGCCGCCGACCTGGGCCGCCTCACCGGGGTCGTCAACAACGCCGGTGCGACCTACCGCTACGCGCCGTTGGCGGACACGCCTCCCGACGAGGTACGGCGCGTCATCGAGCTCAACCTGACCGCTCCGGTGCTGGTCGCGCAGGCAGCGGTCCGTGCGCTGAGCACGGATGCGGGCGGGGCCGGCGGGGTCATCGTCAACATCACCTCCGGCGCGGCGACGCTCGGGTCCCCGGGCGAGTACGTCCACTACGCAGCGGCCAAGGCGGGGCTCGACCTGATGACGAAGGGCCTCGGGATCGAGGTCGGGCGCCAGGGCGTCCGCGTCGTCGCCGTCGCGCCCGGTCTCGTCGACACCGACCTGCACGCGGCGACCGGCGATCCGGGCAGGCTCGCAGCCATGGCCCCGACCATCCCGCTCGGGCGCCCGGCCGCCCCGGCCGAGATCGCCGAGTCCGTCGCCTGGCTGATGAGCGACGCCGCGTCGTACGTCACCGCCACGACGATCAGGGTGGCCGGCGGCCGTTGACGGCCAATGCGATCCACCGCAAATCGCGTTGACCTCGCGGCACCGCGCTCGTTGAATCGGGGGATGCCCGCGATCCGGTTCGAGACGCCTGCGACCGACGCCCTCCTCGAGGAGTGGCGCCACGTCCACAACGTCATCATCCCGACCGCGCCGCTGTCGCTCGAGGAGGTGCGCGAGCGCAGCACCCGCAACCACCTCGAGCTCGCGTACGTCGATGACGTGCTGGTCGGCAACAGCACGGTGTGGCCGCCGTCGGCCGAGATCCCGGTCGCACGGGTGATCGCTCGCGTGCTGCCGGACCACCGCCGACGCGGGTACGGCGAGCAGATCTACCGACGTGCCGTCGCACATGCGCGCCGCCTGGGTGCGACGAGGCTGGGCACCGTCGTGCTGGCCTCGAACACCGACGGCCTCCGTTTCGCCCAGGACCACGGTTTCGTCGAGACCGAGCGCTACCTGCGGCCCGAGGACACGATCCCGTGGATCGAGCTGGAGACCACGCTCGCGACCGCGGAAGGTCAGCCCGACAGCTAGGCGCGCGCCAGGTCGCCCGCCGGCGGCGGCCCGTCGAGACCGAAGATCTGCGCGAGGTCGGCGGATCGATGTCCGGACCGGACGCCCTCGACGAGGATGCAGGTCGGCGTGGAGCTGTCGGTCCGCAGGTGCCGGATCGCCTGGTACTCGGGCGAGCCGTACCAGCGCTGGGCCGCCTCGCGATCGCTGAAGCGCAGCAGCGTCACGAAGCCGTCCCACTCGCCTTCGAGCACCCGCGCAGGGAAGTTCTGCACGAGGATCTCGGCGCCGTACGCCTCGAGGGAGAGGTCCACCGACCGCACGTACTCCCCGATTTCCGGGCCGACCTGCAGGTCGGCCGTCCGTACCAGGACGTACGCAGGGAGGTTCTCTTCGAGCGTGACCACGGCGACTCCTCGAGCTCAAGATTGTGGAGCGATCGCTCCACAATTATTGGAGCATATACTCCATATCTGTGGGAAGGCCACCGAAGCACAGCGCCGACGACTTCATCGACGCCGCCATCGCCCTGTACGCCGAAGGCGGGATCCGGACGGTGACGCTCGGCGCGGTCGCCGAGTCGATCGGTGCGGCGAACGGTTCGATCTACCACCGGTTCCCCGACCGGCCCTCGCTCCTGGCGGCGGTGTGGCTCCGCACGTCGGACCGGTTCGCGTCCGGCTACCGCGAGACGCTGGGCGAGCCGTCGGCCGACAGCGCCGTGGACGCCGCGGTCTGGGTCGTGGAGTGGTGCCGGGCCCACGTGGCGGAGGCCCAGGTGCTGCAGGCCGGCGCCCGCGCCCTCGGTCGCGACGAGTGGCCGCCCGAGGCGAGGGCGGCCGACACGACCGACAAGCACCTGCGCCGCGACATCGGCCGCATCGTCGCCCAGGTCCAGGCATCGAGTGGGGCGAATGCGGACCAGATCGTGTTCGCCATGCTGGAGCTGCCGCTCGCGGTCGTGCGTCGCAGCCTCCAGGCCGGCAAGCCGCCCGGCCGTCGCGAGGTCGAGCTCGTCCGCGGCCTCGCCCGGCTCATCCTCACCCAGCCTGCCAGCTGACGGACCGGGCCCGGCGGGGCCTCAGCCGGGCCCGTCGGGGTGCGCCAGGTCGTAGGCCCGCGCGACCTTCTGCGGCACCACCATCCGCCAGGCCTCGACGACGAGCTCCCTGGCCTCGGCCGGCTCGAGTGCGCCGAGGTCGGCCTCGACCCAGTTGAACCGCATCTCCGACTCGCGTGGCAGGTGGAACTTGTGCGGCTCGCCGTCGACCAGGCCCGCCCGCTCCTCCTTCGGGAACGCGAAGCCCATGACGGTCTCGTCGAGGGAGAAGGCGGCGTAGACGATCTGCCCGACGCGGAACCGCCACCGGCCGCGCACCTGGGCGACGTACGACCGCTCCAGCTCGTCGCCGAGCTCGCGCACGTCGTCGAAGGTCGCCATGCCGGAGACGGTAGGCGGCTCCGCCGACAGGCACGAATAGAACGTGTTCTAGGAGGCCCCCTATGCTGTCGCGGGTGGACGCGAGCCGCGCGATCGAGAACCTCCTCTACACCTACGCCGAGCGGGTCGACCTCGGCGACTTCGACGGTGTCGCCGAGCTGTTCGCGCACGCCACCATCCACGGCGTCCCCGACGGGCCGCCCGAGACCCGCTTCCACGGCGCCGAGGCCGTGCGCAGGCTCTACGAGACGACCACCCGCCGGCACGACGACGGCACGCCCCGGACCAAGCACCTGACCACCAACGCGATCATCGAGGTCGACGAGGAGGCGGGTACGGCGAGCAGCCGCTCGAGCTACTGCGTGCTGCAGGCGACCCCGGACCTGCCGCTCCAGCCGATCGTCACCGGCCGGTACCACGACACGTTCCACGTCGTCGACGGCGCGTGGTGCTTCGCGTCGCGGACGATCTTCATCGACCAGACCGGCGACCTCTCCCACCACCTGGATCTCTGAGCGAGGATGCGCCCATGCAGCTGACCCGAACGTTCATCTACGACGCCCCGGCCGGCCAGGTCCTGGCGATGCTCCGCTACCCGGGCTTCTGGGACCGGGTCGCCCGGGCGACCGGCGCGACGTCGTCATCGACGCAGGTCACCGAGGCCGGCGAGACGATCGAGGTGGTGACCGAGCAGGACCAGAAGGTGGTCGGCGTGCCCGCGTTCGCGAAGAAGTTCGTCGGCGAGACCACCCGGGCGATCATCCGCCAGACCTGGCGGGGCGATGCGGCCGACTACGTGATCGACACGCCCGGCAGCCCGATCTCCATCACCGGCAGCGCGACCGTGGCCGAGAGCGGCCGGTCGACCGTCGTCACCTACGACCTGGACGTCCGCTGCGGCGTGCCGATCGTCGGCAAGAAGCTGGAGGCGCTGGTGTGCGACCTGACCGGCAAGGGCCTCGACACCGAGCACGAGGTGGGCGCCGACTGGCTGGCGGGCAACGTCTGAGCCCTCAGTCTGGGCCATCACAGCTCGGACATCCGGCGGGCCAGGAACTCCCGCTCCGGCTCGGTGGGCGCGAGCGCCAGCGCCTCGCCGTACGACGCCCGCGCCGCGTCGTGCCGGCCGAGCCGGCGCTCCAGGTCGGCCCGCGTGGCCGGCAGCAGGTGGTAGCCGGCGAGCCGGCCGTCGGCATCTAGCGCGTCGACGATCACGAGGCCCGCCTCCGGCCCGTCCGCCATCCCGACCGCGACCGCGCGGTTGAGCTCGACCACCGGCGAGTCGGTCCACGCCCGCAGGGCGGTGTACAGCCGGGCGATCCGCGCCCAGTCGGTCTCGGCCGGGGTCGCGGCCAGGGCGTGACACGCGCTGATCCGCGCCTGGAGGACGTAGGGCCCGTCGGCCGTCGCGGACGCTAGGAGCGCCAGTCCCTCCGCGATCGCCGCACGGTCCCACCGCGCCCGGTCCTGCGCCTCGAGCGTGACCAGCCGTCCCTCCGCGTCGAGGCGTGCCTCGCGCCGCGAGTCCTGGAGCAGCAGGAGGGCAGCGAGACCGGCCGCCTCGGGCTCCTCGGGCATCAGCTCGACCACCAGCCGCGCGAGCCGGATCGCCTCGTCGCTGAGGTGCCGGCGGACCAGGTCGTCACCGGCGCTGGCGGAGTAGCCCTCGTTGAAGAGCAGGTAGACCACCGCCAGCACCCCGCCCAGCCGCTCGGGCAGCAGGTGCGGGGGCGGCACCCGGAACGGGATCCCCGCGGCCCGGATCTTGTGCTTGGCCCGCACCAGCCGCTTCGCCATGGTCGGCTCCGAGACCAGCAACGCGCGGGCGATCTCGGCGGTCGTGAGGCCGGCGAGGGTCCGCAACGTCAGCGCGACCCGCGCCTCGAGCGGCAGCGCCGGGTGGCAGCAGGTGAAGACCAGGCGCAACCGGTCGTCGGGGATCTCGTCGGCTCCGACAGCCGCACCCGGACCGCTGCCGTCGTACGACGCCTCGCGCTCGGCCATCACACCCAGCTCCTCCAGCTTGGCCGCCTCCGTCCGGGCACGGCGCAGCACGTCCATCGCGCGGTTGCGCCCGACCGTCGTCAGCCAGGCGCCCGGCCGGTCGGGCACGCCCTCGACCGGCCAGCGCTCGGCGGCGCGGGCGAAGGCCTCCTGGGCGCACTCCTCGGCGAGGTCCCAGTCACCGGTGACGCGGATCAGCGTCGCGACGACGCGCCCCCACTCCGCGCGGAAGGCGGCCGCCACCGCGTCGCCGGCCGTCGTCACCGCGGCATCACGGGACGTGGAGCGGGCGCAGCTCGAGCGTCCCGATCTCCGCGACCGGGTGCTGGCCAGCGACCTCGAGCGCCTCGTCGAGGTCCGCGCACTCGAGCAGGTCGTAGCCGCCGACCTGCTCCTTGGTCTCCGCGAAGGGCCCGTCGGAGACGAGCATCTCGCCGTTCCGGACGCGCACGGTGGTCGCGGTGTCGGCGCGCGCCAGCCGGTTGCCGTCGACGCGCACGCCGCGGGCCGTCATCTCCTCGACCCACGCCGCGGCGCGCTGGTCGAGCGCCCGGCGCTCCTCCGGCGTGAGCTCCAGGTCCTCGTCGCCGCAGACCAGCATCAGGTACCTCATCGGCGCTCACGCCCGGATCCGGTCACGCGGCCGAGCGTACGGCGCAGCACGGACCTTCGCCGCTCGCGCCGCTCGGCCTCGCGCTCGAGGGCCGCGATCCGCTCGCGCGCGGAGGCGAGGATCATCTCGGGGTAGGCGTTGCTCTTCACCATGTCGTGCTCTCCTTCGGGTGGCGGCTCTTGTCGGTACGACGAAGCGCCACCGCTCCGATGGACAACCCGTGGGACATCGGCCGGCCACCGTTGCGTGATCCGGGTCACACCGACCACCATCGACGCATGACGGCCACCGACGCCACCCCGGACACGACCACCACCGACCCGCTCGACGTCGCGACGATGTGCGAGGCGTTCCAGAACACCGTTGCGCGGTGCGGCGGCGACGTCGCCCTCCGCACGCCCGGCGGCGCGCAGGAGATCACCTGGCAGGAGTACGGCGACCGCGTCCGCCGGATCGCGGCCGGACTGGCGGCGCTCGGCGTCGGGCCCGGCGACACCGTCGGGTTCATGCTGCTCAACCGGCCGGAGTTCGCGCTGGGCGACACCGCGGCGCTGCACCTGGGCGCGATCCCGTTCTCGATCTACAACACGTCCTCGCCCGAGCAGATCTCCTACCTCTTCGGCAACGCCGGCAACAAGGTCGTCGTGACCGAGCAGATGTTCCTCCCGCAGATCCGCGCCGCCGAGACCGGCGCCGAGACGATCATCAGCATCGACGGGGGCGAGGGCACCATCTCGCTCGACGACGTCGAGACGGCCGGGGCCGACGACTTCGACTTCGAGTCCTCCTGGCGCGCGGTCGGGCCCGACGACGTGCTCACGCTGATCTACACCTCCGGCACCACCGGCCCGCCCAAGGGCGTGGAGCTGACGCACGGCAGCATGCTGGCCCAGCTGCGCGGCATCAACGCCGTGCTGGAGGCGAAGCCCGGCGACCGCGGCACGTCGTACCTCCCGGCCGCCCACATCGCCGACCGCTGGGGCGCCCACTACTCGCCGATGGTCTTCGGCGGCACGATCACCTACGTCACCGACCCGAAGGCGGTCGTCGGCGTGCTCGGCGAGGTCCGGCCGACCGTGTGGGGCGGGGTGCCGCGCATCTGGGAGAAGCTCAAGGCCGGCCTCGAGGCGAAGGGCGTCACCGACCCCGCGGCGCTCGACGAGGAGACCCGCACGGTGGTCCGCCAGCTCATCGGTCTCGACGACGTCCGCTACACCGTGTCGGGGGCGGCGCCGATCGCGCCCGAGGTGCTGACCTACTTCGCCGAGCTCGGCATCCCGATCTGCGAGCTGTGGGGCATGTCCGAGATCTCGTGCTGCGGCACGGTCAACCCGCCCGATGCCGTCAGGATCGGCACCGTCGGCAAGGCCCTCCCCGGCCTCGAGGTCCGGCTCGCCGACGACGGGGAGCTGCTCGTGCGCGGTGCCCAGCTGATGCGGGGCTACCGCAACCAGCCCGAGAAGACCGCCGAGGTGATCGACGGCGAGGGCTGGCTGCACACCGGCGACATCGCCACCATCGACGACGACGGCTACGTCACGATCGTCGACCGCAAGAAGGAGCTGATCATCAACTCCGCCGGCAAGAACATGTCGCCGGCCAACATCGAGCAGGCCGTCAAGGCCGCGCACCCGCTGATCGGCCAGGCGGTCGTGGTCGGCGACCGGCGCCCCTACAACGTCGCGCTCGTCGTCCTCGACCCCGACGTGTGCGCGGCGTACGCCGAGCAGGCCGGCCTGGCCGACGGATCGGCAGCGGCGCTGGCCGACGACCCGGGCGTGCAGCAGCAGGTCGCCGACGCGATCGCCACGGCCAACGCCCGGCTGTCGCGCGTCGAGCAGGTCAAGAAGCACCGGATCCTCGCCACCGACTGGCTTCCGGGCGGTGACGAGCTGACACCGACGATGAAGCTCAAGCGCAAGCCGATCGGCGCGAAGTACGCCGACGTCATCGAGGAGATGTACGCCGAGGACACGCCCGACGACTGATCGGACGCGGGAAGCATCACGGAGGGGTCGTGGCTACTCCGTGCCTGGCGGGCCGTCGAGGACGGTGGGCGCGTACTCGAGCAGCTGCAGCCGACCGTCGAGCGTCCGCGCCTCGATCAGGTCGAGCCGGACGTCCGGCCAGCCGTCGTACATCCGGTCGGCGCCGGTCGCTCCGTTGACGACGGGGAACACGACGACGCGGTAGCGGTCGACGAGGCCGGCGGTCAGCAACGACCGGCACAGGCTCACGCTGCCGATGGTGCGCAGCGGGAGGTCCCCGTCCCGCTTGAGCTCCCCCACCGCCTCGACCGCATCGCCCGACACCAGCGTGGAGTTCTCCCAGTCGAGAGGCTCGTCGAGGGTCGAGGAGAACACGAGCTTCGGACGGCGCGTCAGCTCGTCGATGAAGTCCTCGCCGGCCTCGGCGAAGCCGCGGAACATCCGGTACGTCGTCGCGCCCATCAGCAGCGCGTACTCGGACGCGCCGTCCTTGCCGAGGAAGTCGTAGTAGTCGGGTCCGCCCATCCCCCACAGGCCCGGCCAGCCCTCGGCGGAGCCGAAGCCGTCGAGCGAGGTGATGTAGTCGATCATCAGTTCCGCCATCGTTTCCCTTTCGTGAGAGCCGGCGGGTGTGCCGACGGTCGGTGGCCGCTCACCCCGACGCGCGCACCCCGGCACGCCGCGTCGTCGAGTGGGTCATCCGGTAGTGCGACGGGGAGACCCCGTAGCTGCGTTGGAACGCCTGGCGCAGGGTCTCGTCCGTGCCGAAGCCGCACCGGTCGGCGATCGCCTCGACGGTGAGGTCGGTCGTGGCGAGGAGCTGGGCCGCGGCCTCGCACCGCGCGCGTCGTACGAACCGGCCGGGCGGGATCCCGAGCTCGCGCAGGAACAACCGGGTGAGGTGCCGCTCGCTCACACCGGATCGCTCCGCGAGGCCGGCCGTGGTCAGGTCGGCGTCGAGGTGCGCCTTGACGTGGTCGACGGCCTCGCTGACGACGGACGACGCCGCGGGGGGCGACGAGGTGAACATGCTCATCTGGGCCTGGTTGCCCGGCCGCTGCATGTAGGTCACGAGCTGGCGGGCGACGTCGCGCGCCACCCGCGGCCCGGCGTCCTCCTCGACGAACGAGAGGGTCAGGTCGAGGCCCGCGGTGACGCCGGCCGACGTGCAGAAGCGGCCGTCCACCACGAAGATCGGGGCCGGGTCCCACCGGACCCGCGGGAACCGGTCGGCGAGCAGCTGCGCGTGGTCCCAGTGGGTCGCCGCGCGCCGGCCGTCGAGGATGCCCGCGGCAGCGAGGATCCCCGCCCCCGTGCAGACCGAGGCCACCCGGCGGGCGTCGCGCGCGAGGCGGCGCACGTGCGCCACCACCACGGCGTCGTCCATCGCGTCGACGTACCCGATGCCCCCGGAGACGACCAGGGTGTCGAGCGGGCCGCGCGTCCGCTCCAGCACGCGGTCGGCAACCAGGGTGAGCCCGGTGCCGGTGTGGACCGTGCCGCCGCCCGGTGCCGCCAGCTGCACGGAGTAGACGGCGCGTCCGGTCACCTGGTTGGCGAGCTGGAGCGCGCTGACCACGCTGGCGATGTCGAGGGCCTCGGCGGCGTGGTAGCCGACGACGAGGACGCGGCGGGGAGCCATTCCCCCACGCTAGGCCGCCCGGTGTCCCTCCGCGAGAGGTCAGGAATGACGGGTTCCCCAAGATTCCGGACTCCGGTCGGCCGCGACCGGCCGTCGGGGCGATCGCGGTGACCGTAGGGTGAGCCGATGGTCGACATCCGCCCGGCGACCGCGGCCGACAGCGCCGTCGTCGCCGAGATCTGGCACGCCGGCTGGCACGACGCCCACGACGGCAAGGTGCCCGACGCGCTCGTGGCCGCGCGCCCACGGGAGTCGTTCGACCGGCGCGCCGTCGATCGCGTGCCCGACACGATCGTCGCCGTCGCCGACGGCGAGGTCGTCGGGTTCGTGATGGTGGAGGGCGACGAGATCGACCAGGTGTACGTCGCCGCGGCGCACCGCGGCACCGGCACCGCCGCGCCCCTGCTGGCCGCCGGCGAGCGGCGGGTCGCCGAAGCCGGGCACCCGACGGCCTGGCTGGCGGTGGTCCCGGCCAACAGGCGGGCGCGACGGTTCTACGAACGGCAGGGCTGGCGCGACGACGGGCCGTTCGAGCACGCCGCGCCCGGCCCCGACGGCCCGATCGCCGTGCCGTGCCACCGCTACGTCAAGGGCGTCGGCACGGCCTGACCCTCGGACCCTCGGGCAGGCCGGTTCTGTCAGGTCGGGTCCGTCAGGTCGGCAGCTCGGTGTTGAACGGCCGGATCTCGACCTTGCCCCGGCAGGCCTTCGACGCCTCGCCGGCCAGCCGCACCGCCGTGTCGCGGTCCGGGACGTCGATCACCCAGAACCCGGCGATGTACTCCTTCGCCTCCAGGTACGGCCCGTCGGTCACGACGGGAGCCTCGCCCTGGCCGTCGATCACCGCGGCCTTCGTCGCGTCGTCCAGGCCGTCGGCGAAGACCCAGTAGCCCTCCTCCTGGAGCCGCTCGTTGAACGCACCGGTGGCGGCGAACGACGCGAGCATCTCCTCCCGCGAGCCGTAGCCGCCGAACTCGCCCTGCTCCGCGGGGCCGTGGACGGTCATCAGGTACCTCGTCATCGCATTGCTCCTCGTGTCGGTCCGGCGGTCCCGCTGACCGCCGCTCACCCTCGCCACGAACGGCGCCCCCTCCATCCGACACCCTCGCCCGAGCTCGTGTCACCCGGGTTCGTCGCGTGAGGTCGGAAATCCTGGGAGATCGGGCTTGACCTTGACGCTGCGTCAACCTCGCAAGGTCTTCCCATGACCACCACACCAGCCATCCGCGTCGCCGGGCTCACCAAGTCCTACGGCGACAACCACGTGCTGCGCGGCGTCGACCTCGACGTGGCGCCGGGCAGCATCTTCGCCCTGCTCGGCTCCAACGGCGCCGGCAAGACCACGTGTGTGAAGATCCTCTCCACGCTCCTCAAGGGCGACGGAGGCAGCGCCACCGTCGCCGGCCACGACGTCGCGACCGCGCCCGCGGAGGTGCGGGCGTCGATCAGCCTGACCGGACAGTTCGCCGCGGTCGACGAGATCCTGACCGGCCGGGAGAACCTGGCGCTGATCGCCCGGCTCCGCCAGCTGCCCGACCCGGGCGCGGTCGCCGACCGGCTGCTCGCGCGGTTCTCCCTCACCGACGCGGGTGGTCGCCGCGTCGCGACGTACTCCGGGGGGATGCGGCGCCGGCTCGACATCGCGATGAGCCTCATCGGCGACCCGCCGGTGATCTTCCTCGACGAGCCGACCACCGGCCTCGACCCGCAGGCCCGGATCGAGGTCTGGGACGCCGTCAAGGAGCTCGCGGCGGGCGGCACGACCGTGCTGCTCACCACCCAGTACCTCGACGAGGCCGAGCACCTCGCCGACCGGATCGCGATCCTCCACGAGGGCGTGATCATCGCCGACGGCACCCTCGCCGAGCTGAAGGCCCTGTTGCCGCCGGCCGAGGTCACCTACGTCGAGAAGCAGCCCACCCTCGAGGAGATCTTCCTGAGCATCACCGGGTCTCGTGACGGTCGCGGGGCGACCTCCTCGACCACCAAGGAGGAGTCCCGATGAGCACCGCCATCAGCAACACCGTCGCCCTCACCGGGCGCTCGCTGACCCACATCCTGCGCAGCCCCGACACGATCATCACCACGGCGCTGACGCCGATCGCGATGATGCTGCTGTTCGTCTACGTCTTCGGCGCCTCGATCGACACCGGGGCCGACGGGAAGTACGTCAACTACCTGCTGCCCGGCATCCTGCTGATGACCGTCGCCTCCGGCACTGCCTACACGGCGTACCGCCTGTTCATGGACGTCTCCGGCGGCATCTTCGAGCGGTTCCAGTCGATGCCGATCGCACGGTCCTCGGTGCTGTGGGGCCACGTCCTCACCTCGATGGTCGCCAACCTGGTCGCGCTGGTGATCGTCGTGCTCGTCGCGCTGCTGATGGGCTTCCGCAGCGGCGCGGGCGTCGTGGCCTGGCTGGGAGTCGCCGGTCTGCTGGCCCTGTTCACGCTGATGATGACGTGGCTCGCGGTGATCCCCGGCCTCGCGGCCAGGTCGGCCGACGCCGTGAGCGGGTTCGGCACCCCGCTGATCTTCCTGCCGTTCCTGAGCTCGGCGTTCGTCCCCACCGACGGGATGCCCGGCCCGGTGCGGTGGTTCGCCGAGAACCAGCCGGTCACGCCGATCGTCAACGCGATCCGCGCGCTCTACGCCGAGCAGCCGGTCGGCGACGACGCCTGGCTCGCCGTGGCCTGGTGCGGGGGCCTGCTGGTGGTCGCCTACTTCTTCGCGATGCGTGCCTACCACCGCAAGATCGACTGAGGCAGGCTGCGTTCATGGAGTCGCCATGCTGACGATCAGCCAGCTCGCGGCGTACGCCGGGGTCACGCCGCGGGCCGTGCGCTTCTACCACCAGAAGGGCCTGCTGCCGGAGCCCGAGCGGGACCACTCGGGCTACCGGCGGTACGACGCAGCGGCCGTCGTCGCGTTGATCCGGATCAGGACGCTCGCCGACGCCGGAGTGCCGCTCTCGCGGGTGCAGGAGCTGCTCGGGGCGAGTGACGAGGAGTTCGCGGCGGCGGTCGAGGAGATCGACCGCCGCCTGCGCGCCGAGATCCGAGAGCGGCAACGAAGCCGGGAGCGGATCGCCCAGCTGGCGGCCGGTGACAGCCTCGCGCTGCCGCCGGAAGCCGTTGCCTATCTCGACCGGATGCGCGCGGTCGGCGTGCCGGAGGTCGTGGTCGAGGCGGAGCGCGATGCGTGGATCCTGATCGCCGCGCAGCTGCCGGACGAGATGCCGTTCTACATGGAGATGAAGACCCAGCAGCTCGAGGACCCGCGCACGCTCGAGCTCTACCGGACCTTCACGGACATGTCGGGATGGGCGCCCGACGACCCGCGGCTGATCGGTGTGGTCGAGACCATGATCAGTCAGCTCGAGGAGGTGCCCGCAGAGGCGTGGGAGCAGGAGGAGGCGTTGTCCGACGACCTGGCGGCGCTGCTCGACCAGGCGTTCCTCGCCTCCGTGCCGGTCGCGCCGCGCATCCTCGAGCTGCTCGAGGAGCGCGGCTGGACCGGCTGGACCAAGCTCAAGCCGCTCGCCTCCTGACCTCAGCCGATCCCGGAGCGGAAGCCCTCGCGCCAGCTGGACCAGTGCGGCGCCCAGCCGAGCTCACGCTTCGCCTTGGCGTTCGACGAGCCGCGCACGGTGGTCATCAGGGCCAGGCCGAACTCGCCGATCAGCGGCCGCGCCAGCCATGCCGGCAGCCGCATCGGCTTCTTGCCGTCCAGCTGCTCGGCCAGGTAGGGCAGCCACTCGCTCATCGGAGCCGGGTCGTCGTCGACGATGTTGTAGATCCCGGGCGCGGCCCGGTCGATCGCGGCCACCGTCGCGGCCGCGCCGTCGTCGATGTGGAGCCACGACCAGACCCCGGTGCCGCCGCCGACGACGGGGAACTTGCCCTTCCGGACGGCCTCGCCCATCTCGCCCGTGCGGGACATCGTGTTGCCGGGGCCGTAGAAGTTGCCGTAGCGCAGCACGATGCCCTCGATGCCCGGCGCCGTGGTCGTCGCCCTCTCCACGTGCTTGATCGCGGCCAGCGATTGCCGCGCCTCCTTGCCGGGGTCGTCGATCAGCGGGTCGGCCTCGGTCTTGACCGGTCCGCCCGTGCGCTGGTTGGTCCAGTGCCCGCCATAGCTCTGGGCGACGAAGCGGCGAACGCCGTGCGCCCGGGCCGCGGCGAGGAGGTGGTCGGTGCTCTCGGTCCGCAGCCGGTTGGTCAGCGCGAAGTCCCGGTCCCACTTCTTCAGGTTGCCGCTCATGGATCTGAGCGCCGTGAGCTGGTGGACGATCACGTCCGGCTTGGCCTCGGCGACCGCCGCGTCCACGCTGGCCGCGTCGAACGGGTCCATCACGATGCCCGTCGCGCCCAGGGCGTCGACGGCCGCGCGGCCGGTGTCGTTGCGGCTGGACCCGAAGACGTCGTGGCCCGCCTCGGTGAGCAGGCCGACGAGCCGGGTTCCCATGGCGCCGGTCGCGCCGGCGATGAAGATACGCATGATCCATCTCCTCCTACGTCGTTGGGGGTTGTTGCTGGCCCCTTCGACGGGACAGCCGTCCTGCGTGTGACAGTCCCCGGAAAAAACCTCGAGCCGGCCCCTGCGTCGGGACGGCATGCTGGTCCCATGACGACGCTCGCCGAGGCGCACGACCAGCTGCGGCCGCTGATGTTCTCGATCGCCTACCGGATGCTCGGCAGCGTCGTCGAGGCCGAGGACGTGGTGCAGGAGGCGTTCCTCCGGCTGCACCGCAGCGCTCCGGACGGCGTCGACAACCTCGAGGCCTACGCGACGACGGTGACGACGCGGCTCGCCATCGACACGCTCCGCTCGGCACGGGTGCGCCGGGAGCAGTACGTCGGGCCGTGGCTGCCGGAGCCCATCGTGGACGACGACGACCTCGACCCCGCCTACCGGATCGAGCTCGATGACACCGTGTCGACCGCGTTCCTCGTCCTGCTCGAGGCCCTGACGCCGGTGGAGCGCGCGGTCTTCGTGCTGCGCGAGGTGATCGGCTACGAGTACGACGAGATCGCGTCCGTCGTCGAGAAGAGCGAGGCCAACTGTCGGCAGATCTTCGCGCGCGCGAGGAAGCGCATCAGCGACGGGACCCCGCGGTTCGACGCCACCCGCGAGCAGGGCGCTCGGCTCGCGTCGCAGTTCATCGCCGCGGTCGCCGGCGGCGACATGGCCGGCCTGGAGCGGCTCCTGGCCGACGACGTGGTCTTCGTGGGCGACGGCGGCGGTCGCGCCCCGGCCATCCAGAAGCCGATGGTCGGTGTGACCGCCGTCGCGCGGTTCCTGCTCGGACTGATGCGCGCCGGCGAGCGGTTCGGCGTGCTCCTCGAGCACGCCGTCGCCAACGGCCAGCCCGCACTGGTCACCCGCGGGGCGGACGGCGCCCTCCTCGGCGTGATGACGATCGACGTCGAGGACGGACGGATCGCGCGGCTGCACAACGTCATCAACCCCGACAAGCTCGGCCACCTCGGCCCGGTCGGCGACCTCACCGCGCTCCTCCGCGGCGAGGCCTGATCCGACGCGCAGAGACAAGAAAGGAGAGGCCCGGCGGCCTCTCCACTTCCAAGGTATAGCGCACAGGGGGCCTTGCGGCAAGGCCCCATCGGGGCGGCAGAATCCCCGCTCCGCGGTCCACCGGCCGCGGCCCACCGACCCGGAGCCGATGCCCTCGTGAGCACCTCAGCGTTCGCGCTGCCCGACCACCTCGACGCCAAGTCCGACCCCGACCTCATCGCCGCTGACGAGCGGCACTTCGCCGCCATCCAGCGCAGCCTCGACGAGACCCTCGCCGAGCTCACCGAAAGGCTCGACACGGAGCGCAAGCGGGCCGGCGGCACCGGACAGGCCGCGATGGACCGCGACCTCGAGGTGCACCGGCTGACCGCGCGCCTGCGCACGCTGCGGCGCTACACCCTCGACCTGTGCCTGGGTCGCGTCGTCCCGGCCGACGCCGACGCGCAGCCGGTGTACGTCGGCCGCCTCGGCCTCACGGACCGGGACGGGCGGCGCCTGCTCGTCGACTGGCGATCGCCCGCGGCAGAGCCGTTCTTCGCCGCCACGCACGCCGACCCGCAGGGGCTGGCGAGCCGGCGGCGCTACCGCTGGACCAAGGGCCGGGTCACGGACTACTGGGACGAGGTCTTCACCCCCGAGGGCCTCGAGGGACACGCGGCGCTCGACGACCAGTCGGCGTTCATCGCCAGCCTCGGCAGCAGCCGGTCGCAGCGGATGCGCGACGTGCTCGGCACCATCCAGGCCGACCAGGACGCGATCATCCGTGCCGGGTCGCGCGGCGCGCTCGTCGTCGACGGCGGCCCCGGCACGGGCAAGACCGTGGTCGCGCTGCACCGGGCGGCGTACCTCCTCTACGCCGACCCGCGGTTGGGGCACCGCCGCGGCGGCGTGCTGTTCGTCGGGCCCAGCCGGCCCTACCTCTCGTACGTCGCCGACGTCCTGCCGAGCCTCGGGGAGGAGGGCGTGCAGACCTGCACGCTGCGCGACCTCGTGCCCGGCGGCGACAAGCTCGGCGAGGAGCCGGACCCCGAGGTGGCCCGGCTGAAGGCAACGGCCGCGATGGTCGGCGCGATAGAGCCGGCGGTCGGGCTCTACGAGGAGCCGCCGAAGGAGGGCATGGAGGTCGAGACGCCCTGGTCCGACGTCTGGGTCAGCACGGCCGACTGGGCCGAGGCGTTCGGCGCTCCCGACCCGGGCACGCCGCACAACGAGGCGCGGGCGCAGGTGCGACAGGCGCTCGTCGACATCCTGGTCGACAAGCTCGCGGACGAGGACGACGTGCCGGAGGACCAGCTGCGGCGCGCGTTGCTCGCGCACCGCGGCATCGAGGAGGAGCTCGGCAGGTCCTGGCCGGTGCTCGACCCGGAGGACGTCGTCGGCGACCTGTGGGACGTTCCGGCCTACCTGCGGATGTGCGCGCCGTGGCTCACGCCCGACGAGGTACGCCTCCTCCAGCGCGACGACCCTCGGGCGTGGACGATCTCCGACCTCCCGCTGCTCGACGCCGCTCGTCTCCGGCTCGGCGACCCCGACGCTGCGCGCCGAGCGCGGCAGCGGGAGGCCGCGCAGCGCGCGGAGGAGGCTCGGATGGAGGAGGTCGTCGACGAGCTCATCCGTCACGACGAGGAGGGCATGTTCGCCCAGCTCCGCCAGGACGGGATCCGTGCGGCGCTCGTCGACGAGGACGCGCTGCCGTCCGCCGACCCGGACCTGCTGGCCGGGCCGTTCGCCCACGTCGTCGTCGACGAGGCGCAGGAGCTCACCGACGCGGAGTGGCAGGCGCTGCTGGCGCGCTGCCCGTCGCGGAGCTTCACGATCGTGGGCGACCGCGCGCAGGCCCGGCACGGCTTCCTCGAGAGCTGGGAGGAGCGGCTCTCGCGGGTCGGCCTCGACGCCGTCACGATGGCGTCGCTGAGCATCAACTACCGCACGCCCGCCGAGGTGATGACCGAGGCGGAGCCGGTCATCCGCGCGGTGCTGCCCGACGCCAACGTCCCGACATCGGTGCGCAGCACCGGCGTACCCGTCGTGCACGCGACGGTGTCCGAGCGCGACGCGATCCTGGCGGCGTGGCTCGACGAGCACCTCGAGGGCACGGCCTGCGTGATCGGCGATCCGGCCTACCGGGAGACCGACCGGGTGCGGTCGCTCACGCCGGAGCTGGCCAAGGGCCTGGAGTTCGACCTGGTCGTCCTGGTCGAGCCCGACGCGCTCGGGGCGGGGATCGAGGGCGGCGTCGACCGCTACGTCGCCATGACCCGGGCGACCCAGCAGCTGGTCGTGCTCACCTGAGCGACACCCGGCCCCCTTAGCCTGCCCCCATGAAGATCGCCATCGCCGGTGCGACCGGTGTCGTCGGCCGCCACGCTGCCGAGGCCGCGACCGACCAGGGCCACGACGTCGTCCCGCTCGCGCGCAGCCTCGGGGTCGACGTCCTCAGCGGCGACGGGCTGGCGGCCCGTCTCGACGGAGTGGACGCCGTCATCGACTGCCTCAACATCGCGACCAGCCGCAAGCGGCCGGCCGTGGAGTTCTTCACCGCGACGAGCGACAACCTGCTCGCCGCGGAGGAGCAGGCCGGCGTCGCGCACCACGTGCTGCTCTCCATCGTCGGCATCGACGAGGTGCCGTTCGGCTACTACGACGGCAAGGTCGCCCAGGAGCAGCGGGTGCGCGACAGCGGCCGGCCGGCGACCATCCTGCGGGCGACCCAGTTCCACGAGTTCGCCGAGCAGATGCTCGAGCGGGCGAAGATCGGGCCGGTCGTGATGGCGCCGAAGATGCTCTCGGCGCCGGTCGCGGCGCGGGAGGTGGGCGCGGCGCTGGCCGAGCTGGCGGCGGGGACGCCCCACGGCGAGACCCTGGAGATGGGTGGCCCCGAGCAGCTGGAGATGTCCGAGCTCGTGAGCCGCGTCGGGAAGGCGCGCGGCGCGGGCAAGGTGATCTCTGCCCGGCTGCCCGGCGCGGCCGGCAAGGCGATGACCGCGGGCCACCTGGTGCCGTCGGCGCCGTGGCGAGTCGGCACCCAGACCTGGGACGACTGGTTCGCGGAGCGGGGTCGGTGACCACGTTCGTCGCCGTCGCGGGCGTCGTCGTCGCGCTCGCCGCCCTGGCTTCTTCCGCCGTGCTGATGCGGTCGAACGCGCGGCTGCGCGGCCGGCAGGCCGAGATGGAGAGCCTGCTCGACGCGGACTCCGCGGAGCGGCTGGCCGAGTGGGACGAGGCGCCGGCCAGCACGACCAGGGAGATCGCGATCGTGATCAACAACGTCGCCGAGCTGGCGGTCCGCGAGAACCGGGCGGCCGGCCTGCTCAACCGCGTGCGGCCGTCGATGCTCCAGCGGATGGTCTACGACGAGGTGGCGCGGCAGCTGCGCGAGCGACTGGACGAGGAGGGCGTCGAGGCCGACGTGCTCGTGCGGATCGTCCACTGACGACGACGGGCAGGCCTGTCGCCACCCGTGTCACAAACCCGCTCCGCCCGACGTCAGCCCCACGAACGCATCCCCTCACCCCAGGAGCAGACATGCCCAGCATCGAGTCACTGATCCTCGACGTCCCCGACGTCGACGCCGCCCGCGAGTTCTACGCCGCGGCGTTCGGCGACCTCGGCGACCGCCTGCAGCTGCGGGCGTCCGCCGACCCCGCCACCGGGTTCGGCGGCTACAGCATCTCGCTGATCGTCGCCCAGCCGGCCGACGCCGACAGCTACTTCGAGTCCGCCGTCGCCGCCGGAGCCACCGTCATCAAGCCGGTCACCAAGTCGATGTGGGGCTACGGCGGGGTCGTGCAGGCGCCCGACGGCGCGGTCTGGAAGTTCGTCTCGGAGAGCAAGAAGAACAAGGGCCCGGCGACCGGCGAGATCGAGGCGATCGTCCTGCTCATCGGCGTCGAGGACGTCCGCGCCAGCAAGGAGTTCTACGTCGACCGCGGCCTGAAGGTCGCCAAGAGCTTCGGCAAGAAGTACGCCGAGTTCGCGCCCGACGGCGGCGTGAAGCTCGCGCTCCTGCGCCGCGCCGAGGTGGCCAAGGACGCCGGCGTGCCCGACGCCGAGGGCCCGCACCGGATCACCATCAGCGGCGTCGGGTCCTTCACCGACCCGGACGGCTACACCTGGGAGCAGGCGTCCTGACCGTCACCGCATCCCGAAGAGGAACCGCGTGGGGGCGGTCCGCCGGACGAGTAGGTCGTACGTGGCCACGGTGAGCGCGAGGGACACGACCACGATGACGACGTACTTCAGCGGCGCGGCGAGGTCCCAGCCGACGACGCCGAAGGCGACGGCCACCACGACCGGCTGGTGCAAGACGTAGAGCGGCAGCACGGCGTCGCCGAGGTACGTCGACACTCGCTGGGTCGTGGTGGGCGGCCGGCCGGTGGCGGGAGCGGCCGACGGCGGGCGCGGGCGGTCCAGCAGCCCCAGGATCGCCACCACCGCGCACCACCCGGTCACGCCGAACCCCGCTCGACCCAGCACGGCGAGCACGCCCATGTCGGTGAACGGGTCGTCCACGCTCATCATCGCGGGGGCGCCGAGCACGAACAGCGCGATGCCCGTCCACAGCGCGAGCCGCGCGCAGCCGCGCACCGCGTCGCGGAAGCGCCGGTCGGCCACGAGGAAGAGGCCGGCGGCGAAGAACAGCAGATAGGCGACGCGGTGCCACCCGCCGTAGGCTTCCTCGAGGCCGAGACCGGCGCAGACCGCGGCCAGGGGCACTGCGGGCAGCAGCACCAGGGCGGGCGCGCGCTCGACGGCTCGCCCTGCCGCGTCGCCCAGTCGTCCGGTCCAACGGGGAGGCACCACCGCCGCCGGGACGGCGAGGAGCAGCGAGAAGCACAGCAGGAGCACGACGAACCACAGGTGGCCGGACTCGAAGTGCTCGCCCTGCACGACGAACGGCAGGTGGTCGACGGACAGGTGGACGTCGAAGAACCGCGGGTAGAAGTCGGCGTACGACTCGTCATAGCTCGACTCGGCGGCGCGCAGCCGCAGCCACTGCGGCAGCGGCAGCAGGACGAACGTCGCGAACACCAGCGGGACGCCGAGGCGGCGCAGCCGCTCCACGGCGAAGCCGCCGGGCCCGCGCCGCACCAGCGACTGGCGGGCGCCGAAGCCGCCGATCACGAACAGCAGCGGCATCGCCCACACGACCAGCACGCCGATGACCAGCATCAGCGGCGCCGTGTCGTCGTTCTTGACGTAGAAGTCGTCCTCGCTGTCGAAGACGAGTGCCGAGTGGAAGAACACCAGGCCGACGACGACCAGCGCGCGCAGGGCGTCCATCTCGGTGCGGCGCTCGGGAGGAGCGCCGGTCCCGGTCCCGTCGGCCGGGATGGTCGCCATGGGCGACAGCGTAGGTCAGCCGAGCACCTCTGCGGCGTGAACCGTGGCGTGCTCGTCCTCGATCGCGTCGGCGAGCTTGCGGATCTCCTCGTCGGTGAGGTCGACGCCGACCTCCTCGGCGCCGTGCCGCAGCTCCGCGGCGACGGTGCCCTCGGTGGCGCCGTCCTGCCACGACGTGACGCGGTCGACGACGGCCTGGATGGCTTCCAATCGCTCCTGATCAGTCATGACGGGGAGGTACCCAGCCCGACGGGTTGAAACAGGGACTCAGTCGTTGCGGTAGGCGGGTGCCCGGGCCTCGCGCTCCTCGGCCGAGCGCGCCAGGAGGGGGAGCACGCGCGGCGGCACCACCGTGCCCAGCACCACGACGCTCGTGGACCGCACGACCGACGTCGAGCGGTTGAGCTCGAGCAGCGTCTCCTGGAGGTCGGCGTGCGAGCTGGCGCCGACCTTGCAGACCACGTCGGCGCTGCCGGTGGTCATGTGGGCCTCGAGGATCGTCGGCAGCGCCTCCAGCTCGGCCGCGACCTCGTCCAACGCTCCCTGCGCGATCTCGAGGGTGACGAACGCCGTGAGCTGGACGCCGGCCGCCTCGAGGTCGACGTCGGGGCCGTACCCGGTGACCACGCCGGAGGCCTCCAGCCGTTGCAGCCGGGCCTGCACCGTGGCGCGCGCGACCTGGAGCCTCCGGGACAGCTCGAGGGCGCCGGCGCGGGGGTGCTCGCGAAGGGCGGTGAGCAGCGCGATGTCCAGACGGTCCAGAGCCATGCACAGAGCCTAGTCCAACGGGTGCGGGGGCGGTCGGAGTGAGCACTTTGACCAGTGCTTGCTGGCCGGGTTGTGCAGGTGATCGCCACCGGGTTGGCTGTGCGCGTAGCAGGACCGCCGACCCGGGAGGAACCCATGACCGAGCTCGCCACCCGCCTGACCGACGCCGAGCGCCTCGCGGAGCTCGACCTCGACCAGTTGCGCCAGCTGGTCGGCCTGGTCGACCACGACCCGTCGCAGGACCCGTTCCCCGTCAGCGGCTGGGACGCCGTCGTCTGGGCCGTCGGCAACGCGGTCCAGACCACCCACTTCTTCCGCTCCGCGTTCGGCATGGACCTGGTCGCCTACGCCGGGCCCGAGACCGGCCTACGCGACCGCCACTCGTTCGTCCTCGAGGCCGGCGCGGTCCGCTTCGTCATCGAGGGCGCCGTCGCGCCCGACAGCCCCGTCGTCGACCACCACGCGCGCCACGGCGACGGCATCACCGACATCGCACTCGAGGTCCCGGACGTCGACAAGTGCGTCGCGCACGCCGAGGCGCAGGGCGCGACCGTGCTCGCGGCGCCGTACGAGATCAGCGACGAGCACGGCACCGTCCGTCTGGCCGCGATCGCGACGTACGGCGACACCCGCCACACGCTGGTCGACCGCAGCCGCTACCACGGCCCCTACCTGCCGGGCTACGTCACCCGCGAGGGCAAGGCCCTCGGCCCGCGCACGTTCCAGGCGCTCGACCACGTCGTCGGCAACGTCGAGCTCGGCCGGATGGACGAGTGGGTCGACTTCTACCGCCGGGTCATGGGCTTCACGAACATGGCCGAGTTCATCGGCGACGACATCGCGACCGACTACTCCGCGCTGATGTCGAAGGTCGTCGCCAGCGGCAACCACCGCGTGAAGTTCCCGCTCAACGAGCCGGCGATCGCCAAGAAGAAGAGCCAGATCGACGAGTACCTCGAGTTCTACGGCGGGCCGGGCGCCCAGCACCTGGCGCTGGCGACCACCGACATCCTCGCCGCCGTCGACCACCTGCGCGCCGCGGGCATCGAGTTCCTCAACACGCCCGACTCCTACTACGAGGACCCCGAGCTGCGCGCGCGGATCGGCGAGGTGCGGGTGCCGGTCGAGGAGCTCCAGAAGCGCGGCATCCTCGTCGACCGCGACGAGGACGGCTACCTGCTGCAGATCTTCACCAAGCCGGTCGGCGACCGGCCGACGGTCTTCTTCGAGCTGATCGAGCGGCACGGGTCGCTCGGGTTCGGCAAGGGCAACTTCAAGGCCCTGTTCGAGGCGATCGAGCGTGAGCAGGAGCGCCGCGGCAACCTCTGACGAGGTCGGCGCGACTACTCCTCCGGAGGGGTGCCGAGCGACGGGTCGCGCTTGAAGCGCAGCGTGGCCCGCGCGCCGGCCCGGTAGACCTTGACGGTCCGTCCGGGAGGGTTGTCCTCGAGGATGCCGGACCAGTCGGAGAACCGGTCGAGCCGGTAGCCGTAGACCCACGCCATCGTGCGCAGTGCCCGCACCGACGGGCGGCCGACCAGCACCTGCCCGGTGTGGATCGGGCTGTCGGTGAACGCGCTGCCCTGTCCGACGACGCCGTTGGTCCGCACGCGCAGGATCGCCTCGCGCGACGGCTCGACCTGGGTGTCGAGGATGAGGAACTCGGCGTTGCTCTGGCTCATCACGTGGAAGACGTCGTCGTAGCGCATCGTGTGGTAGAGGAAGCCGAGGCAGAGCACGACGTCGGCCTGCGGCCGCTCCTTGTCCAGCGTCGTGAAGATGTCGCCCACGATGAACCGGTAGCGGTCGGGGTCGACGCCGTAGTGCTGGAGGTTCTCCTCCGCGTGCGCGACCAGCTCCGGGCGGCCCTCGGCGCCGGTGACGTGGCTCGCGCCGGCCCGGAGCGCGGCGTACGTCCAGCGGGCGTCGTGGCTCGCGATGTCGAGCACCCGGGCGCCCTCGAGCACGTCCTTGTTGTCGGTGATGATCGCCTCGTGCCGCAGGTTGAGCCGCGACCGCGTCGCTGCGGTGGTGCTCGTGTCGAGGAACCGCGGGTGCTGGTCGATGAACCCCGTGCCCGGCGCGATGGTCCACGAGCCCGGCGCGGTCCGGCGCGCGGGCAGCGACTCGACGGGCCCGGCGGCGTCCAGGGTCGGGAGCGCGCCGTTGGCCGGGTGGGCCGGCGCCGGGTGGGCGAACGCGCGCAGCCGGGTGCGCAGCTTCAGCCGGGCACGACCCTTGTTGATCACCCGTCCGGCACTGCTGGTGCTCTTCACTGTGGCTCCCTCCGCGTTGCGAGACGACTCTCACGCTCTCATGTGGACGCCGTACCCCACCCCCACGTTGCTTCATCGGCCAAAACTCGTCCTGCTGCAACCGACGCTGCGCGCGTAGTGTCGACGGCATGAGTCTCGTGATCGCCGACGTCATCGCCGAGCTCGACCCGGAGCGGGGCCTGCGGATCGGCGGCCGGCCGCGCGGCGCCGGCGCCACCTTCCCGGTCAACGACCCCGCGACGGGCAGCCCGCTCGCCCACGTCCCCGACGGTACGGCGGCCGACGCCACCGCCGCGGTCGACGCCGCTGCCGGAGCCCTCGGCGAGTGGGCGGCCTCGGCGCCGCGTGTCCGCGCCGAGGTGCTGCGCCGTACGTTCGAGCTGATGGTCGCCAACGGCGACCGCCTCGCCGCGCTGATGAGCGCCGAGAACGGCAAGGCGCAGGCCGACGCCAAGGCGGAGGTCGCTTACGCCGCCGAGTTCTTCCGCTGGTTCGCGGAGGAGGCGGTGCGATCGGAGGGCGACTACGCGACCGCGCCCGCGACCGGGGCCAAGACGTTCGTGACGCACCAGCCCGTGGGCGTCGCGGTGCTCGTGACCCCCTGGAACTTCCCGGCCGCCATGGCGACGCGCAAGATCGCGCCCGCGCTGGCCGCGGGCTGCACCGTGGTGCTCAAGCCCGCGTCGGAGACCCCGCTCACCGCGATCGCGATCGTCGACCTGATGCGGGAGGCCGGCCTGCCCGACGGTGTGGTCAACCTGGTCACGACCAAGGACTCCGGCGCCGTCGTGGGCGCGTGGCTCGAGGACGAGCGGGTCCGCAAGATCTCGTTCACCGGCTCCACGCCGGTGGGCCGGCGGCTGCTGCACCAGGCGGCCGACCGTGTCGTCAACGCGAGCATGGAGCTCGGCGGCAACGCGCCGTTCGTGGTCACGGCCGACGCCGACCTCGACGCCGCCGTCGCGGGCGCGATGATCGCGAAGTTCCGCAACGGCGGCCAGGCGTGCACCGCTGCCAACCGGTTCTACGTCCACGCCGACGTCGCCGACGCCTTCGTCGCCCGCTTCGGCAAGGCGGTCGAGGCCCTGCGCGTGGGGCCCGCGTCGGACGAGCAGACCGAGATCGGCCCGATGATCACCGAGAAGGCCGCGGGCGAGATCCGCGAGAAGGTCGACGCGGCGGTCGCCGCAGGCGCCCGGATCGCCCACCAGGCCACGGCTCCCGACGGCGGCGCCTACGTCGCGCCGGTCATCCTGACCGACGTCGCACCCGACGCCGAGATCCTCACCGACGAGGTCTTCGGGCCGGTCGCGCCCGTCGTCACCTGGCACGACGAGGAGGAGATGATCCGCCTCGTCAACGACACCGAGTACGGCCTGGCCGCCTACGTCTACGCGGGCCGCCTCCAGGACGCCCTCAAGATCGCCGAGCGGGTCGAGGCCGGCATGGTCGGCATCAACCGCGGGCTGGTCTCCGACCCGTCCGCGCCGTTCGGCGGGGTCAAGCAGAGCGGGCTCGGCCGCGAGGGCGCGCGCGAGGGGATCCGGGAGTTCCAGGAGACCCGCTACTTCTCCGTCGACCTGATCTGACGGCCGCGGACCCCGCCGGGCTCCCCGGTCCTATCCTCGGGACCATGCGCTACGTCGCCGTGTGCGGACCGGCCGACGCCGACCCCGCGCTGCTCGACCATGCCCGGCGTGCCGGGCGGCTGCTGGCGGCGGGGGGCTGGGTCGTGCTCACCGGCGGCCTCGGTGGAGTGATGGCCGCGGCCGCCGAGGGCGTGTCCGCCGCCGGCGGTACGGCGATCGCGATCCTCCCGGGCACCGACCGGTCTGCCGCCGCCCCGGGCCATGCCTTCGCCCTGCCGACCGGGATGGGGGAGATGCGCAACGCGCTGCTCGTGCGCAGCGCCGACGCGGTGCTCGCGATCGGTGGGTCGTGGGGCACGCTGTCCGAGGTCGCCCTGGCTGCGCGGACGGCCGTGCCGTTAGCGGTGGTCGCGGGCGAGGTGCCGTCCTTCGCGGGCGACGAGGTCGTGGTCGCGGAGACGGTCGACGAGGCGATCAGGGCGCTGCAGGAGAGAAGCTGATGGAGCTCGAGTTCAGCGGCCCGGTGTTCGAGTGGCGCGGGCCCGCGCCGTTCTACTACGTCGCCGTGCCCGAGGAGGACAGCGCCGACATCAAGGCCGACGAGGCGATGCTCAGCTATGGCTGGGGCTGCATCCCGGTGACGGCGACGGTGGGCGACACCGAGTTCACCACCTCGCTGTTCCCCAAGGACGGGCGCTACCTGCTCGGCCTCAAGGTCGCGGTCCGCCGTGCCGAGGGCATCGACGAGGGCGACCACGTCGCCGTACGGATGCGGGTCGAGCCGATCGCCTGATCAGCGCAGAAGCCCCTCGAGGGCCGCGCGGAGCACCTCGTGACGGGTGTGGCCGTCGTGCCCCGTGGCCAGGAAGTGCTGGCCGACGAACAGCGAGTAGGCCGTGAGCGCGCGGGCCTCGGTGTCCAGCGGGTCGTCGCAGATCTGGGCGAAGAGGTCGCGCAGGTAGGCCATCCGGCGCTCGTCGACCCCACGCAGCCGGGCCTCGACGGCGGGATCGCGCCGGGCCCAGTCGCGGATCGCCAGCTCCGCGCGCTGGCCCTCGTCGGCGACGGCGAACGCGAACGCGATGTCGAAGAGCTCGCGCAGCTTGTCGCGGGCGGCCCCGGGATGTGACTCGAGCTGCTCGATGACGTTCTCCACGGCCAGCTGCTCCCAGCGGTCGAGGACCCGCTGGAGGAACGCGGCGCGGTCGGGGAAGTGCCAGTAGAAGCCGCCCTTGGTGACGCCGAGGCCGTTGGCCAGCTGCTCGACGCGCACCGCGTCGGGGCCGCCTGCGGCGAGCACCGGCAGCGCGGCGTCGACCCACGCCTCGGCGGGTGTCTTCGCGGTGGCCATGGCGGAAATCTATACGCCACCGTATTGACCGGCCCCGCTGCTGCGCCGTACCGTCGTCCATACGGCACCGTATAGAAGGGCGGCGGCATGAGGATCCCCAACGAGCGGCACCTGGCCGTGGACCTGCGCGTCCACGACCTGCTGCGCGACTTCAGGCTGGAGGACGTGTGGCAGCTCCCCGAGGTCACCGGGTCCCGTGACGACTTCGAGCTCGTCATCGAGCGGATCCGCTCGGGCTCTCCGATGTCGTCGGGCAACCTCGCGAGCCGCTTCGTCTGGGGCGTGCGCCAGCTGCTGGGGAAGGTGTTCGACCTCGGCGACGTCGCCCACGCGACCGACGGCAGGGCGGACGGGCTCCCGATCCCCGGCGCCGAAGAGACGAGCATCGTGCCGCGGCTGCCGGCCGACCTGAGGGGGACCGCCGACGACCTCCGGTTCACCGATCTGCCGTTCGTCCCGGTCTACCGCACGGCGACCGAGTTCGCGGCCGAGATCTCCAACCGCACCGTGCACGGCGTGCTCCACCTGTCCTGGATCCCGGTCGGCGGCGAGCGGTACGAGGGCCGGATGGCCGTCTACGTGAAGCCGCGCGGGTGGTTCGGCGAGGCCTACATGGCCTTCATCAAGCCGTTCCGGTACCTGATCGTCTATCCCGCGCTGGAGAAGCAGATGGCGCGCGAGTGGGCGGAGCTCACCGCGGCACGGTGAGCCCCGCCCGTACGCCGGTCAACGGGTCGCGGCCAGCCGGCGCGCGACCGTCGGGATGACGATCGAGGCGGCGACCACGTGCAGCGTCGCGAGCGAGAACGCCGTCGCGGTGTCGAAGCCGAACGTGAAGTCGGGGACCACGGAGAGCGCGGTCAGCGCGACGGTGGTGCGGACGAACGTCGACCGCGGGCGCCGCGCCTTGCGGGCCAGCACCGCGGCGAGCGCGACGCCGATCAGCGAGAAGATCAGCGTCAGCTGGGGGAACGCCAGGAACGGGATCGGGACGCCGTGGGAGTCCTCGAAGGACACGCCCGCGGCCGACGCGACCGCCGCGAGGACCGTGGTGGTGGCCGCGGCCCGCCGCGGCCGCGACGCCGTGCTTCCAGACGGGACGGCGGTCGGTGGTGGCGTGCGCGGTCGCGGTGGCGGCCGGGTGGAACTGGGTGGTGGTGGACATCTCGGTCTCCATCGTGTGAGTGAGGATGCGAGCCACCTGCTGTGACCCGCTCTTTCCCTCTCCACGGATGAGACGGACCGGATCCGACAGACTCATCACCACCAATTCGTCGCGATGGCGACGAGTACCGTCAGAACGTGACCACCGCCCTCGTCGTCGCCGGCATCGCCCTGGCGGCGTGGGCGCTCTCCTGCGCGGCGATGGTGCTCTTCGCCCGCCGGCTGCCCGACGGCATGCTCAAGCAGGTCGCCGAGTTCCTGCCCGCGTGCGTCACCACCGCGCGCCGCCTGCGCAAGCACCCCGACGTCCCGCGCCGCGCCAAGGTCGCGCTGCTCGTGGCCGTGCTCTGGGTCGTCTCGCCGATCGACCTGCTCCCGGAGTTCCTGCCGGTGATCGGTCCGCTCGACGACGTGGTCGCGGTCGTGCTCCTGCTGAGGTACGCCGCCCGCAGCATCCCGCGCGGGACGCTGCTCGCGGCGTGGCCCACCGACCCGCGCCTGCTCGAGCGGCTCCTCGGCAACAAGTCCGTAGACGCAGGGACCGACCAGCCGCCCCAAACCCGCTAGGCCGCACCACACCGGGACTTCTACGGTTCTCGACGACAAGAGAACAACGGTTCCGGGCGGGCCGGCGACGGTTGGTTATCACTCCGAATGATGGTGTTGCGGGTTCGACTCCCGCCGTGCCACGGGCACGTAGCTCAAGGGCAGAGCTCATGTCGGTCGTCATCACACGCCCGCGCCGGACCAACCAGAGCGGGGGCCGGAGCCCTTTCGGTCACCCGCTCGCAACGACGCAGGAGAGCGGGCCGGAGCGGATCGGTTATCTCTCCCTGACACGGAGGCCCCCGAGAAGGGCCAGCCCGCGCGGCCACGGTCGCGCGGGTCCACCCGGTCGGCACACCACGCCCGGCTCCTGCGCCGTACCCACCCCACAGAGATCACGAGAGGACACCACGATGGACGTGCTGCGCGCCTTCAACCGGCGCCGCACCGCACAGGTCGACCAGGCAGACCCCCGCCAGCGGCGCAACACCGCCGGCGGCTTCACCTTCACGCTCGACGACGCGGCGCGGCTGCGCCGCTTCCTCGTCCTCGGCGTCGACGGCGGCACCTACTACGCCGCGCCGCGTGAGCTGGCCGAGCAGAACGTCGAGGTGGTCGGGCGGATGGCCATGGCCGACCCGGAGACCCTGGTCTCCACCATCGTCGAGGTGTCCACCAGCGGCCGCGCCCCGCGGCAGAACCCGGCGCTCTTCGCGCTGGCCTACGCGGCAGCGGTCCCGGAGTCGTCCCGGCTCGCGCTCGACGCGCTGCCGCGGGTCGCCCGGACCGGCACGCACCTGCTGCAGTTCGCGGCGTACGTCGAGCAGTTCCGTGGCTGGGGTCGCGGCCTGCGCCGCGCGGTCGGCGGGTGGTACACCTCGAAGGATCCCGACGCCGTCGCCTACCAGGCGGTGAAGTACCGCCAGCGCGAGGGCTGGTCGCACCGCGACCTGCTGCGGCTGGCGCACCCGGTCACCGACGACCCCGCGCTGCGGGCGACGTTCGACTGGATCGTCCGTGGCTCGGTCGGTGACGCGGTCCCGGCGCTGGTCGACGGCTTCGTGCGCGCTCAGGCGGCGACCGATGTCACGACCTGGACCGACCTCGTCGTGCGCCACCGGCTGACCTGGGAGATGCTCCCGGATGCCGCGCTCGGCGAGGCCGCCGTGTGGGACGCCCTGCTCGACGTCGGCCTGCCCCCGACGGCGCTGCTGCGACAGCTGCCCCGGCTGACCCGGCTGGGACTGCTGCCCGACCGTGGCGGCCGCACCGCCGAGGTCGTGGCCCGGCTGACCGACGCCCAGCGGCTCCGCAGCGGTCGCGTGCACCCGGTCAACGTCCTGGTCGCGCAGCGGACGTACGCCGCCGGGCGCTCGGCGCGCGGCGCGGGCACGTGGGACCCGCAGCAGAAGGTCGTCGACGCGCTCGACGCCGCGTTCTACGCGGCGTTCGGCGCGGTGGAGCCCTCGGGCACCCGGACGCTGGTGGCGGTCGACGTCTCCGGCTCGATGCACGCGCCGATCGCGGGCCTGCCGCTGACGGCCCGTGAGGCGTCGGCGGCGCTGGCCCTGGTCCAGCTCGCGACGGAGCCGTCGGCCACAGCGGTCGGCTTCTCCGCGGACGGCCCGGGCTGGCGGTCCGACGCGGTGCTGAAGCGGCTGCGGATCTCCCCGCGGCAGCGTCTCGACGACGCCCTGCGCGTCGTCGACCGGATGCCGATGGGTGGCACCGACTGCGCCCTTCCGATGCTGTACGCGGCGAAGGAGCGACTGGCCGTCGACACGTTCGTGGTCTACACGGACAACGAGACGTGGGCAGGCTCGGTGCACCCGCACCAGGCGCTGCGGGACTATCGCCAGCGGTCCGGGATCGCCGCGAGGCTGGTCGTGGTCGGCATGACCGCGACCCATTTCAGCATCGCGGACCCGAACGACGCGGGGATGCTCGACGTCGTCGGCTTCGATGCGGCGGTGCCGTCGCTCGTCGCCGACTTCGCGCGAGGCGCCTCCCGTTGACGGGTCAGCCCTCGGCCGCCGGCCGGCAGCTCCGCCGCCGGTCGGCGGCCGTCGCGCTCCCAGGTGAGGGTCAGCCGACGACCTGCTCCGCGAGGCTCCTCATGCCCTCGATCGCCTCGTCGCTGGTGCCGGTGACCGAGAACGAGTAGTAGTCGTCGCCGTCGAGCACCTCGAGCAACGAGCCCGCCAGGTAGGCGTCGTCGCCGAGGTCGACGGGCTCGGCGTCGGGGCTGTAGCCCTTGGTGTCCTCGTAGAGCGACTGCACCGTGACCCCGTTGTCGGCGAACATCTCCGAGAGGTGTCCCTCGCGCAGCAGGGTGATCGAGACGACCTTGACCGGTGGCGCGTCGGTGTTGCTCCACACGCACTGGTCGCCGCCGGTCTGCTCCTGGTGGGTCGACTCACCCTCGTCGAAGGGGCTGCCGAAGGCCTCCTCGAGATCGGCGGTCGTGACCAGGGAGCACACGTCGACCTGCTCGGGGCCGTCGCCGTCGCCGCCGTCGCCGCCACTGTCGCCGCCGCCCTGCGACGTACCGCCGGAGTCGTCGTCGCCCGCGTCGTCGCCGCAGCCGGCCAGCGCGAGGGTGAGGCTGAGCAGGGTGGCACCGAGAAGCGTCGAGGTCCGCATGCCGGGAACCTAGGCGCGTCAGCCGCTCCCCGCTGGTTGTTGACGATCTGTCACGGTCCGCACGAAATCGCGCGGGCGGCGGAAGACCCGTCGGGACCGGGGTTTCCTCGCCCGTGACACAGTTAGACTGAGGGACGCCGTGAGCCCGGAGACGGGCAACCGAGACTTGGGGGACGAGTGACCGAAGCGGTACGCGCACGGGTGATTCCCGCCCGCGAGGCGGAGCAGCCTCTCGAGCACCTCGACGAGGCGATCCAGGTCGCCGCGGCCGCCGAGGACGAGGCCTTCCAGTCCGTCGAGCCGGTCGACATCGCGCCCGGGAGGCCGATCTCCTACGAGGAGTTCGGAGCCGCCTACGTCCGGCGCGTCCTGCACAAGGACCGCGTCCTGAAGATGGTCAACGAGGTCCTCGGCCCCGAGCTCGTGCTCGGTCCCATCGGCGCCGGCCCCGGCCGCTCGTTCGCGTCGGTCAGCGTCGTCGCCAGCTTCCGCCCGACGAAGGGCGAGGAGGTGCCGGGCGACCTGCTGACCTATCGCGTCTTCCTGCCCATGGCCATCGTCTTCGACCTCGACATGAAGATCGACCGGCACCGCTTCAACGCCGACGTCGTGCTCCCGCTGCTGATGCGGATCCACACCGAGGCGCCGCTCCGGATCCGGATCGACATCGAGCTGCCGGAGGAGGACGAGATCGTCCTGACCCTGCAGACCCCGACCCGCCGCGGCGCGGTGCTGCAGAAGCTCACCGGGCTCGAGGGGGAGCTGCGGCGCTTCCTGCTGAAGGTCGTCCGCACCGAGCTCGCGAAGGACTACGTCGCCAAGGCGACCCACCTCGACATGGAGCGCCTGATCGACACGACCTGGGGCGCCCTGTCGGCCAACTTCCTGCCGCGGGCGCCGGAGGACCGGCGTGCCTGAGGCCGCCGAACACTACTGGCCAGTCACCCCTCCCGGACGTCACCGACCCGACCTACTGTCGAAGCATGACGACCACACTCAACGGTCAGCGCGCGCGGACGCACACGCCCGTCAGCCCGGAGCCGCCGATCGCCGGTGACGAGGTCTCGACGCTCCTCGGCTCGCTGGAGCGGCAGCGGGCGACCTTCGCCTGGAAGATCGGCGACCTCGACGACGAGGCGCTCGACACCCGGCTCGGGCCGTCCACGATGACCCTCGGCGGGATGGTCAAGCACCTCGCGATGGTCGAGGACGACGTGTTCACCAAGGCGCTCCTCGGGCGGCCGCTGCCCTCGCCGTGGGACCGCGTCGACTGGGACGGACAGCCCGACTGGGAGTGGCGATCCGCTGCTGCCGACACCCCCGAGCGACTGCTCGCGCTCTGGCACGACGCCGTACGGCGCTCGCGGGCCGCTGTCGACAAGGCGCTGGCGGCGGGCGGGCTCGACTACGCCGCGGATGTCATGTTCGCCGACGGCGCGCCGAGCCTGCGGCGGCTCCTGGTCGACATGATCGAGGAGTACGCGCGGCACAACGGTCACGCCGACCTGCTCCGGGAGTCGATCGACGGCCGCACCGGCGAGGACCCGCCCCAGGACTTCCCCGGCTGGCCGCGCCCCGTCGACCGGTAACGTCGGGCAGATGGAGAAGCTCAGCGCAGAGCAGTTCGCGGCCACCGAGGGCCTCCAGGACTGGCAGGTCGTCGGCTGGCAGGCGTGCACCGTCTTCCGCACGGGTGACTTCGCGACCGGCCTCCGCCTCGTCGACGAGATCGGCCGGCTCGCCGAGGACGCCGACCACCACCCCGACCTCAACCTCCGCTACCCGCTGCTGGAGGTGCGGCTCGCGACCCACTCCGAGTCGGCGCTCACCGACAAGGACGTGACGCTCGCCCGCCAGATCTCCGCCGCGGCGGAGGCGCTCGGCGTGGCCGCCGACCCGGAAGCCATCGCCGGCTCCGAGGTCGCCCGCACCGCCGACTGACCCACGACCCGGCCCGGCGCGCCGTCTGCCCGCCGACCAGCCGGGTACCGCTCCAGAACGACCTGTTCCCGACCACTGGAGCGCAGATGACGACGTCGACACCCAAGATCGCGATCATCCTCGGCAGCACCCGTCCGGAGCGGAAGGGACTGGCTGTCGCCGACTGGGTCATGAAGCAGGCCGCCAGCCGGCCCGCGACCTACGAGCTGATCGACCTGCGGGACCACCCGCTGCCGCTGCTCGACGAGCCGATCCCGCCGTCGATGGGGCAGTACCAGAACGAGCACACCAAGGCGTGGGCCGAGGTCATCGCGCCGTACGACGGCTATGTCTTCGTCACGCCGGAGTACAACCACGCCACCTCGGGCGTCCTGAAGAACGCGATCGACTACCTCTACGCGGAGTGGAACAACAAGGCCTGCGCCTTCGTCGGCTACGGCTCGCTCGGCGGCGCCCGCGCCATCGAGAACCTCCGTGCGATCGCGAGCGAGCTGCAGATGGCGCACGTCCGGCAGCAGGTCTCGCTGTCTCTCTACACCGACTTCGAGAACTTCACCGACCTCGCGCCGGCCGAGCAGCACGACGAGGCCGTGCAGACGATGTTCGAGCAGCTCGAGTCGTGGGCGACGGCACTGCGGACGGTGCGCGCGTAGCGCTCCGCGTCGCGGTCGACCCGCTCCGACTGCCGGCCCGGCGTCCGGGTACCTCCCGGACGTCTGCCGGCAAGCCCTTGTCCGTCCTGGCAGACCGCACCAGACTCGGCAGCAAGGGCGACGACACCAGGAGGACTGATGAGCACCACACCCGAAGACCCGCTGAGCGACGACCAGATGACGACCTCGCCCGACGGCGGCGCCACGCCGATGCCGGGCGACGCGGACGGCAGCGACGGCGACGCGACCGACACCAGCGACGGTGACGCGAGCGACGGCGACGGCACCGACGGCGACTCGACCGACTCCGACGGCACTGACGGGGACTCCTCCGACAGCGACGGCACCGACGGGGACTCCTCCGACAGCGACGGCACCGACGGGACCGGGCTCTGACCGCTCTCGACCTGCTCAGCGGCGACGCCCAGACCTTCCTCACCAAGGTCTGGGCGTCGCGCGTCCACCTGCACCGCACCGATCCGGAGCGACTCGCGGGCCTGCTGAGCCTCGCCGACGCCGATCGCCTGCTCACCTCGTCCGGCCTGCGCACGCCGGCGCTCCGGCTGGCGAAGGACGGGTCGGTCCTCGCCGACGGGTCGTTCGTCCGCACGGGCGCGACCCTCGCCGGCAAGCCGCTCACCGGGCTGGTCGATGCGCGCAAGGCGCTGCGGCTGTTCGACGAGGGCGCGACGGTCGTCTTCCAGGGCTTGCACCGCTACCACCCACCGCTGATGGAGCTGGTCGCCGAGCTCGAGCTCGAGCTGGGGCATCCGTGCCAGGCCAACGCCTACCTCACTCCGCCCGGCTCCCAGGGCTTCGCCGTCCACTCCGACTCCCACGACGTCTTCGTGTTCCAGACCGCAGGCTCGAAGCAGTGGGAGGTGCACGGCGCCGAGGGCGTCGACGACGTGCTTCTCGAGCCCGGCCTGTCGATGTACCTGCCCACCGGCACGCCGCACGCCGCGCGGGCGCAGGACTCGGTGTCGCTGCACGTCACCCTCGGCATCAACCAGCTGACCTGGCGGGGTCTCGTGGAGCGCGCCGTCGCGCCCGCGCTGGCGACCGTCTCCGACGCGCACCTGCCCGCCGGCTACCTCGACGACCCGGCCCAGCTCGTCGGCGGCCTCGCCGACCGGCTGGACGCGCTCGCACGGGAGGTACGGCGCCTCGACGCGGGCGCCGCGGCCGAGCAGGAGGTGCGCCGCTTCCTGACCAGCCGGCCGTCCCGCCTGCCCGGCGGCCTCCACGACGTGCTCGCCGCGCGCGACCTGGCCGACGACACGCCGGTGCGCCGGCGCCCGGGTCACCCGTGCGTGCTGCTCGACCGACCGGCCGCCGACCAGGTCGAGGTGCTGCTCGGCGACCGCTCGCTGACGGTCCCCGCTTGGATCCGTCCCGCGCTGGAGGAGGTCCGGGCGCGGCCGTCGTTCACCCCCGGCGACCTGGCCGCGCACCTCGACCCGCAGAGTCGGCTGGTGCTCTGCCGCCGGCTGCTGCGGGAGGGCCTGCTCGAAGCCGTGCCGGCGTCGGCTTGACTGGACCGGTGACCGCCGACCGCTTCGCGTGCGCCGCCGCGAGCCTGGGCCGCGGTGAGCCCCTCGCCGGCACCGCCACCCACGTGCGGACCTGGCTCCTGCTGGAGCACTCGGGTCCGTGGGGCAACACGGCCCTGCTCGACGCCCGGCTGCCCGACGGTCTCGGGCCGGAGCTGCGCCGACGCGCGCAGCAGCTGCGGGCGAAGATCCTCCTCGTGCGCCGTGCCCGTGCGGCGCGCGACCCCGAGCGGCTCAACGTCTTCGCGGCGTGGGCGGACCCGGTCCGACCCCGGCTCGAGCACGGCACCGTCGCGGACCTGCGCGAGGTGCTCGACCTCGACCTCGGCGCCCTCCGCGCCGGCGGTACGACGGGACTCGACCCGGTCGAGCAGCCGCTGTTCGCCGTCTGCACCAACGGCCGCCACGACGCGTGCTGTGCGGAGTTCGGGCGCCCGGCCGCGATGCGGCTCGACGAGACCCACCCCGAGCTGGCCTGGGAGGTCTCGCACATCGGGGGCGACCGCTTCGCCGGCAACCTGGTCGTGCTCCCGGACGGGCTCTACTACGGGCGGGTCACACCGGAGTCGGTGAGCGCGATCGCCGACCGCCACCTCGCCGGCGAGCTGTCCCTCGACGAGCTGCGCGGCCGCTCGGCGTACCCCAATGCCGTCCAGGCCGCCGAGGTCGCCCTCCTGCGCCGGCTCGGCACGACGGCCAAGGACGCGGTCCGCCTGACCGGTCGGGAGGTCGACGGCGACCTGACCGTCGCCCGGTTCGCCGCCGGCGCCCGGGACTGGGAGGTCCGGGTGCGCACCGTCCAGGACGCCGCGTCGGCCACCCGGCTGACGTGCAAGGCGGCGCGCGACAACCCGATCCCGCGGTACGACGTCGTCGCGGTGGAGCGGCACTGACGCGTGGGGCCGGGGCGGCGGAGCCTCAGGAGTCGGCCAGCAGCTCCCGCACGCGCGGCACCACCTTGGTGCCGTAGAGCTCGATGGCGCGCAACAGGTAGGGGTGCGGCAGCGTGCCGTTGGAGTACTTGAGGTCGAAGCGCTGGATGCCGAGCGCCCGCACGGTGGCGGCGATCTTCTGCGCGACGGTCTCGGGCGAGCCGACGTACAGCGCTCCGTGGTCGACCTCGGCGTCGTACTGCTCCCGGGTGCCCGGGCCCCAGCCGCGCTCGCGCCCGATCCGGTTGCGCATCTGCTGGTAGTGCGGGTAGAGCACCTCGCGCGCCTCGTCGTCGGTGTCGGCGACGAACCCCGGCGAGTGGACGCCGATCGGCAGCGGGTCGTGCCCGAGCTCATCGAGCGCACGGCGGTAGAGGTCGGTGAACGGCGCGAAGCGGGCGGGCTCGCCGCCGATGATCGCGAGCATCAGCGGGAACCCGTAGCGAGCAGCGCGTACGACGGACTCCGGCGACCCGCCGACGCCGATCCACGCCGGGACCGACCCGCGCTCGGTCTTGGGGAAGACCTCCGCGTCGCGCAGCGGAGCCCGCAGCTCTCCGCGGTCCCAGGTGACCCGCTGCTCGCCCTGGAGCGCGGCGAACAGGTCGAGCTTCTCCACGAACAGCCGCTCGTAGTCGCCGAGGTCGTAGCCGAACAGCGGGAACGACTCGGTGAAGGAGCCCCGGCCCAGCGTGACCTCGGCGCGCCCGCCGGAGATCGCGTCGAGGGTCGCGAACTTCTCGTAGACGCGCACCGGGTCGTCGGAGCTGAGGACGGTCACGGCCGTGCCGAGCAGGATGCGCGAGGTCCGGGCGGCGATCGCCGCGAGCGGCAGCTCGGGCGCGCTGATCGCGAAGTCGCCGCGATGGTGCTCGCCGATCCCGAACGCGTCGATGCCGACGTCGTCGGCCAGCACCCCCTCGGTCACCACGTTGCGGATGACCTCGGCGTGCGCGAGGCGCTCGCCGGTGTGGGGATCGACGGTGACGTCGCCGAAGGTGTCGAGCCCGAAGCTGAGCCCGGGAGGCTCGGTCGGCCCGGCCTCGGCCATCACTCGGCCTTGTCGCCGGTGGCCTCGTCACCCTGCTGCGCGAGGGCCGCGTCGATGTCGAGCTCGCGCACCTTGCCGATCAGCTCGGTCAGCGCCGGAGCGGGCAGCGCGCCTGCCTGCGAGAACACGAGCGTGCCCTTCTTGAACGCCATCAGCGTCGGGATCGACTGGATCTGCGCCGCCGCCGACAGCCCGCGCTCCTCCTCGGTGTTGACCGAGCCGAACACGATGTCGTCGTTGGCCTGCGCCGCCTCCTCGTAGATCGGCGCGAACATCCGGCACGGCCCGCACCACGACGCCCAGAAGTCGACGAGCACGATCTCGTTGTCGAGCACCGTGCGCTCGAAGTTGTCGGCAGTCAGGTCCAGGGACGGCATGGTGTCTCCAACGGTAGCCCCGCCCTCCTGATTCCCCCGCCCAACCGGCACGGTTGGCGTGACGAACGGGCAGGGTTGGCGTGACGAACGGGCAGGGTTGGCGTGACGAACCGGCAGCGCCGTACGACGGCGGGCCGCCTAGGCTCCGGGACGTGCGCGCCCTTCTCCCGTTCCTGCTGGTCGGATCACTCGCCGGCGCCGGGTGCGCGGCCGACGATCGACCGGACGCGATCGAGTCTCGACCGAGCACCGAGACCCCGACCGTCTCGCCCACGCCGACCCCGCCCGGAGGGCTGACGGCGACCCCACCGCCACGGTCGTCGAAGGAGCGAGTGCGGCACCTCGGCATCGACGCCTCGCATCACCAGGGCACGATCGGGTGGGAGGCGGTCGCGAACGACGGCATCTCGTTCGCCTACCTCAAGGCGACCGAGGGCGCGACCTTCACCGACCCGATGTTCGCCACGAACGCCCGGCAGGCCGCCGACCTCGGCATCGAGGTTGCGGGCTATCACTACTTCTCGCTCTGCACCCCGGGCGCCGACCAAGCCCAGCACTTCGTGTCAGTGATCGAGGATGCACCGTCGGGTTGGCTGCCGCCCGCTGTCGACGTCGAGCTGCTCGGCTCCTGTTCGACCCCGCCGCCACGCGAGGCGCTGCTCGCCGAGATCAAGACGTTCCTCGAGGTCGTCGAGCGGCACACCGGCCAGCGGCCGGTCGTCTATCTCTTCCCCGACTTCGAGGAGGAGTACGGCGCCGCCGCCGAGCTGTCCGGATACCGCCAGTGGGTGCGCGACCTGGACGGCCGGCCCGAGCGCGACTGGTGGGTCTGGCAGCAGACCGACAGCGGATCCGTGGACGGCGTGGACGGACCGGTCGACGTCAACATCCTGTTCCGCCGCGAGGTCGTCGCGCGCTGAGCAGGGCACTGCCGGTTCGTCCAACCAACTCTGCCAGTTCGTCCAGCCAACCGTGCCGGTTCGTCGCGCCAACCGTGCCGGTTCGGCGGGTCAGCGGATCTGTTGTTCCCGGTGGACGGGGACGACGCCGATGGCGAGGAGGGGGAGCACGGCGGCGAGGGCGTACGCGGCGCCGTACCCCCAGTGTGTGATCAGGAGCCCGAACAGAGGTGGCACGAGGGCCGCGACCGCGTGCTGGGCGGTGTTCTGGGCGCCGAGCGCCCGCCCGGACCAGAAGGGGCCGGCCTTCTCGGCGATCGCGGTGTAGGCGAGGCCGTTGTCGGCGACCGTGACGGCGGACGCGACGACGAGCAGCGCCACCGCGACGGCGGTCCACCAGCCGCCGGACAGCGACGCGGCGCTGCCGAGCAGGAGCAGGGTCAGGGCGGCGAGCACCGCGACCACCCGCATCGGTCGCATCCGGCTGCCGACCAGGTCCGAGACCCAGCCGGAGCTGATCCGAGCGGCCGCCCCGGCGACCTGCGTGCCGGCGATCAGCAGCCCGGCGGGACCGGGCTCCCAGCCGAGGTCGGTCACCAGCCAGGTCAGGCCGAACGCCCACACCAGGAACTGCGGCACCACGAGCAGGACGGACGCCGCGTGCACGCGCACCAGGAAGCCGTCGACCCGGTAGGGGTTCGTGTGCCCGTCGCCCTCGGCCCGCGGCGGGCGCGGCGGGTCGAGCACGATCACCAGCACCAGCAGGATCGCGAGCGCGCACGCGACCGTCGGCACGCCCAGCGCCAGCGCGATGCCCTGGTCGGCGGCCAGCACGGCCATCGTCGCTGCGCCGAGCCCCACGCCGATCGGCTGCGCGGCCTGTCGGATGCCCATCGCCAGGCCCCGCCGCTCGGGCGGGAACCACCCGACGACGACGCGTCCTGACGCCGAGTTCGCCGACGCGCCGCCGATGCCCGCGAAGAACAGTGCCACCGCCAGCGTCACCGTGCCCGGCGCCAGGATCGCGGCGATCCCGCCGAGCACCGCGACCGACAGCCCGGCGACGAGCGCGAACCGCTCGCCCCGACGGTCGACCACGAACCCCCACGGCAGCAGCGCCACCATCTGCCCCGCGACGGTCGCCGCAGCGACGAGACCAGCCGCAGCGAGCGACAGTCCCCGCCCCCCATCACCCACCGCCGCGTGCAGCTCAGGAATCAGGAACGCCGGCCCCGTCACCATCGTCGTCGACGCGGCCGACGCCAGCGTCCCCGCGGCGAGGATCGCCCAGCGGCGCCGTACCGAGATCAGCGCATGCGGCGGCACTTCCTGACCCGCCGCAACCACCCGTGAGCTCACCCGGTCAGTCAACGCCGATCACGAACCGCCCGCACAATCAGTCCCACCAAACACCAAGTGAGATAAACCACTCACCGGCCCGCGTCCGCGATCATCGACGTCCGGCTCGGGACCGGATGGTGGAGCCGCGCGGAGCGAGCCCATCCCGGCGATTCCGCGACGACGCGCCGGCGCCCCGACCCCTGCGGCGGCCTCGGAAGGAGCGCGCCGACGCGCGGCGGAGCGAGCAAGCCGGGATGGGATCGCAGAGCGAGGCGAAGCCAGCCGGGCCCGTGCCGGCCACACCCACCGCGGATGACGGGCCAAACCCCCCGAAGGGCTAGGCCATCATGAGCGGCGCCCCCGGCGGATCCTCCCCCGAGGGGACGATCGCCGAGATCACGGTCCCGTCCGCCCGCTGGATCCCTGCCGGGTTCTGCGGCTCGCCGTCGAGGCGCGGCCCCTGCCCGTCGAGGGGTACGACGACCGCGGCGCCGTGCTTCACGACGACGTCCTCGCCACGCACCGAGAACGTCAGCGGTCCCTCGCCCTCCTCGACGAACAGCTCGAGCTCGTCGGCGCGGACGGTGACCCGCACCCGGGTGCCGCGCAGCGTCACCCGGTAGACGAGGCTCTCCCAGGACTCGGGGAGGCGCGGGTCGATGGTCCACTGCCCGTCACCGCACTGGACGCCGAGGTCGCGGAAGCCGCCGAAGCCGGCGACGAGGGTGCTCCAGACGCCACCGGTCGACGCGACGTGCACGCCGTCGGCGGTGTTGTTGTGGCGGTTGTCGAGGTCGACGAACAGCGCCGAGTGGAAGTAGCGCAGCGCGAGCTCGTGGTAGCCGACCTCGGCCGCGATGATCGACTGCACGACCGCCGAGAGCGTCGAGTCACCGGTGGTGATCGGGTCGTAGTACTCGAAGTCGGCCTTCTTCTGCTCGGCCGTGAACTCCTCGCCCTGGAGGTAGAGCGCGAGGACGACGTCGGCCTGCTTGAGCACCTGGAACCGGTAGATCACCAGCGGGTGGTAGTGCAGCAGCAGCGGCCGCTTGTCGAGCGGCGTGCGCTCGAGGTCCCACATCTCCCGCTCGAGGAAGTGCATGTCCTGGGGGTGGATACCGAGGTAGTCGTCGAACGGGATGTTCATCCCCTTCGCCGCCTCGGCCCACTCCGACGGCTCCTCCTCCTGGAGGCCGGTACGCCGCACGAGGTCGTCGTATGCCGCCGGGTCGTCGCGCTGGAGCTGCCACACCGCCTGCGCCGCCCGGCGCAGGTTGAAGCGCGCGAGCACGTTCGTGTACAGGTTGTCGTTGACGACGGTCGTGTACTCGTCTGGCCCGGTGACGCCGTGGATGTGGAACGTGCGGGTGCCCTCGTCGCGCCAGAACCCGAGGTCGGCCCACAGCCGCGCGGTCTCGACGAAGATGTCGATCGCCTCGCGGGCGAGGAAGTCGTCGTCGCCCGTGGCGCCGACGTACTGGCTCAGCGCGTACGCGATGTCGGCGTCGATGTGGTACTGCGCGGTGCCGGCCGCGTAGTAGGCGGACGCCTCGTTGCCGTTGATCGTGCGCCACGGGAACAGCGCGCCGCGCTGGGCGAGCTCGCGCGCCCGGATGCGGGCGTGGTCGAGGAGCCCGTAGCGGAAGCGCAGCGCGTTCCGGGCGGCGTACGGCATCGTGTAGGTCAGGAACGGCATCACGTAGATCTCGGTGTCCCAGAAGTAGTGGCCGCCGTAGCCCGAGCCCGTCACCCCCTTCGCGGCGACGCCCTGCGTCTCCGCCCGCGCCGACGCCTGCGCGAGCGCGAACAGGTTCCACCGGATGGCCTGCTGCACGTCGGGGTGGCCGGGCACCTCGACGTCGCAGCGCGCCCAGAACCTGTCGAGCCACTCGCGCTGCTCGGCGAACAGGCCGTCCACGCCCTCGTCGGCCGCGCGGCCGAGCGTCCGCTCGCAGCGGTCGATCAGCTCGCGCGCGGGCACCGACGCGGCGGTGTGGACGGCGACGAGCTTGGTCAGGGTCACGGTCTGGCCGGGCTCTGCGGCGATCCGGTAGATCACCTTGGCCAGGTCGTCGTCGGCGTGGGCCTGGGCGTCGTACGGCGCGTCCGTGTCGAGCTGGTGGTCGGCGACGATCCCGAGCGTCATCTTGCTGTCCGCGCACTCGTAGCCGAGCCGGAGCCGGCCACTCTCGGCGTCGGCGCTCGCCAGCCGCGGCTCGAGCACCCGCCGGTTGAACCGGTCGGCCTTGCGCGGGTCGCCCATCGAGCCCTCGGTGCGGTCGTCCTCGCGGAACTCCGACGGCTTGTCCTGCCGGTTGAGCACCTGCGACGACAGCACCAGCGAGGCGCGCTGGTCGATCATCGACACCTCGAACGTCATCACCGCCAGGTGGCGCTGTGCGAGGGACACCATCCGCCGGCTGCGGATCCGCACCCGCTTGCCGCCGGGCGTGCGCCACAGCAGCTGGCGGGTGAGCACGCCGTCGCGGAAGTCGAGCGACCGCTCGTACTCGCGCAGGTCGGCGGTCGACATCTGCAGGGGCTCGTCGTCGACGTACAGCCGGATCACCTTGGGGTCGGGCGCGTTGACGATCGTCTGCCCGACCCGCGCGAAGCCGTAGGCCTCCTCGGCGTGGAGGATCGGCCACGTCTCGTGGAAGCCGTTGACGTAGGTGCCGTCGACGTGGGCGTCGCGACTCTCGGAGAAGTTGCCGCGCATGCCGAGGTAGCCGTTGCCGACGGAGAAGAGCGACTCGGTGACGCCGAGGTCGTCCGCGGAGAAGCGCTTCTCGACCAGGCGCCACTCGTCGAGCGGGAAGCGGGTGCGGTCGAGCGGGTCCCGGGACTGCGGTGCCTTGTGCGACGGCCCGCCCGGCGGCGTCATTCGGGCACCACCTCGCCGAGGTCGGGTACGACGACGTCGGCCCCCGCCTCGGTCAGCGCCTCGACGCCCGCGCCCCGGTCGACCCCGATGACCAGGCCGAAGGCGCCGGCGCGGCCGGCCTCGACGCCGCTGATCGCGTCCTCGATGACGATCGACGTGGCGGCCGTCGCGCCCAGCTCCTCGGCGGCGTGGAGGAAGGTGTCCGGCGCGGGCTTGCCGGTCAGGTGCAGCTCCGCAGCGACGCCGCCGTGCACGACGGTCGCGAAGTAGTCGGTGACGCCGGCCGCGGCGAGCACCGCGGGCGCGTTGCGGCTCGAGGAGACGATCGCCATCGGCATGCCCTGGGCGCGCAGCGCGTCGAGCAGGCGCACCGATCCCGGGTAGGGCTGCACGCCCTCGTCCGACAGCACCTTGCCGAAGAACTCGTTCTTCCGGTTGCCCACCCCGCAGATCGTCTCCGCGGTGGTCGGGTCGCTCGGGTCTCCCTCGGGGAGCGTGATCCCGCGTGAGGCGAGGAACGAGCGGACCCCGTCGTAGCGCGGCTTCCCGTCGACGTAGTCGTAGTAGTCCTGGTCGGTGTAGGGCGGGTGGGGTGGGATCCCCGCCGCTTTCGCGTGCTCGACCAAGTAGGCGTTGAACATCGCCGACCAGGCGCGCATGTGCACCTCAGCGGTCGGCGTGATCACCCCGTCCAGGTCGAAGAGGGCGGCGGCGTAGCGGTTCCAGTCCACGGTGTCGTTGGCCGGCACGATGTCAGGGTAGCGGGGCGGGCGCACCCTGAGTGTTCCCTGGGATCCCGCCAGAACTGGCAACCAGGGGGGTGAGGTCTGGTGGAATGTGCGCCATGTTCCCCTTCGGTCTGGCCGGGTCGGTGAAGCGACGGGTCGGCATGTGGCTGCTCAACCGGACGATGCGCGACGGCATCGACCTGCGGAAGCTGCGCTTCCTGCCCGACGGCGTGACCCTCCCGCTCAAGCGCGACGGGCTCGACCCGCTGCCGGAGCTGATGAAGGTGCAGGCCGAGGCGCCCGTCTCCAAGCTCGCGACCCTCTTCGGCAAGGGGGTCTGGCTCGTCAGCGGCTACGACGAGGCGCGCCAGGTGCTCGCCGGCGGGGCCGAGGTGTGGTCCAACGACCTCGGTCAGTTCGTGTCGCAGGAGGGCCGGGCCGCGGAGGAGCAGATCGGGGGACTCGGCATGACCGACCCGCCGCTGCACACCGCCCTGCGCAAGTACCTCACCCCCGAGTTCACGATGCGCCGGCTCGCCCGCCTGCAGCCGGGCATCGAGAAGATCGTCGAGGAGCGGCTCGACGCGATGGAGACCGCCGGCGAGGGCGGCAAGGTCGTCGACCTGGTGCAGGAGTTCGCGTTCGCGGTGCCGTTCGACGTCATCTGCGACCTGCTCGGACTGCCGGTCGAGGACCGCGCGCGGTTCCTCGAGCTCGGTGTCGCCCGCTTCGACCTGACCGAGGGCGGCGCCGGTGCCTTCGGTGCTGCGGCCCACACCCGCGAGTTCCTGATCAACGCGGTGCGCGAGCAGCGCGAGGAGCCCGGTGACGGCCTGATCGGCGCGCTCCTGAAGGAGCACGGCGACGAGCTCGACGACGTCACCCTCGGCGGTGTCGCCGACGGCGTCTTCCTCGGCGGCTACGAGACCAGCGCCTCGATGCTGGCGCTCGGCGCCTACCTGATCGCCACCAACCCCGAGGCCGGGCGGATGCTGCGCTCGGACCCGGAGTCGGTCGACCGCGTGGTCGAGGAGCTGCTCCGCCACCTGTGCGTGGTCCAGCTGGCGTTCCTCCGGTTCGCCAAGCAGGACGTCGAGGTCGGCGGTGAGCTGATCAAGGAGGGCGACGCGGTGGGTGTCTCGCTGCTCGCGGCCAACCGCGATCCCAAGCTGGGTCCGGGCCTCGACGACTTCGACCCGACGCGCGAGCCGACGCGCCACCTGTCCTTCGGCTGGGGGATGCACCGCTGCGTGGGCGCCGAGCTCGCCCGGATGGAGCTGCGCACCGCGCTGCGGATGATGGCCGAGCGCTTCCCCGACCTGGCGATGGCCGCCGACATCGGCGACCTCGACTTCCGCAAGCTCTCCGCCGTCTACGGCGTGGAGGCGCTCCCGGTGCGACTGTTCGGCGCGGAGCTCACCGCCGCGCGCTGACCGCTCGGTGGCGGTCGGCGCGCGGCGGCGGCACCGTCCAGCAGACGTCTCTCAGCGCTCGCCTAGTGCCAGACCTGCGCCTGGGTGGTGGCGATCTCGACCCGTGCTCCGACCGGCAGCCCGGCCCTTGCGGTGTCGAGCACGATCAGCACGCCGATCGTGCGGTAGGCGTGGACCATCCCGTTGCGCACGACCTTCCGGTGCTGGTTGATCGTGACCTTGCCCAGGTTGGCGATGTGGAGCGTCGTGTTGGGCGCGACGTCGAGCGGGATCTCCTCGCCCGCGATCCGCAGGGTCGCGAACGTCATGTCGCCGTCCATCGTCGCTCCACGTGGCGTGATCCGCACCTGCGAGCGGGTGCCGAGCGCCTTGGCGGAGACCAGGCCGTTGAACAGGCTCAGGCTGGCGATCGTCGTCGACTCCGTGACCTGGGAGAGCGCGTCGGAGCGGATGCCCCGCTGCTCGCTGTGGATCGCACCGACGTTGAGGACGCCGCCCAGGTTGACCCGCGCGGTGGAGTTGCTCTCCTCCTGGCCCGCGGTACCGCCGGTGCGCATGTGCACCATCGCGGTCTGGCCGGACTCGACCTCGACCTCGTCGCCGACGTTGGCGGTGACGTAGGAGCCGTACGCCGTGCCGCCGAGGGCGTAGCCGCCCGGGTCGCCGCCGTTGCCGAGCGAGAGGATCTGCGACACGGGGTTGACCGCCACGGTCGCCCCGGCCGTCGTACCGTTGCGGGCGCCGAGGAGCGTGACCCGCAGGCCGGCGCCGAAGATCGCGGCGGAGTCCTTGGCAGCGCCGGTCTGCTGCTGGTTGAGCATGATGCTCACGACGCCGGGGATGGTGATCCCGGTGTTGGGCTTGATGTCAGCCTCGTAGGGCTTGCCCTGGATGGTCAGTCCGAGCAGGCGGGTGGTCATCCGCGTCGTGGGCGTGCCCGACCCGTCGGCGACGATCCGCGCCTTCGTCACGATCGCCGACGCCCTGATCAGCCCGCCGAGGAGCGAGACACCCGCGGTGCGTGACGTCGCCACGAGCCGCAGCCCGTTGGTCTCGGGGTTGCGGTCGGCGATCACCTCGGTCCTCGCGACACCCGCGCTGAGCAGGGTGCCGGCCCGGGCCGAGACGATCTTGTTGCGCTTGCGCTGACTGGTGTTGCCGACGATCTTGGCCTCGGCCGTCGCGTCCGACTGGACCGCGACGCCGAGCGCCTGCACCTGGGTGGCGCCGGCATAGACGTTGTAGGAGTACTTGGGGGGTGCCGCCTCGGCGGCGGGCACGCTGGCAACGACGGCCGCCGTCGCCACGATGGCCGCGCTGGCAGCGCAGATGAGTCGCTTCACCACTTACCTCAGATCTACCGTCGGGAGCATGAAGGGCGAGGTCTGCGCCCGAGTCGCAGTGGACGACGGCAGACCTACGTGTCGATCTGATCAGGAGTATGGCGCATCCGCGCTCATCGGGTCCTTTACTTGCTCGTCGTGCGCCGGTACTGCCGGACCGAGAGCGGGATGAAGACGGCGAGGATGATCACGATCCAGAGCAGCGTGTAGAGCACCGGGTGCTCCATCGACCACGCGTCGGAGCCCGCGAGCATCCGCGGGTCGGCGTTGCCGAACAGCTGACGGGACGCCTCGGTGAGCGCCGAGACCGGGTTCCACTCGACGAGGAACAGCAGCACGCCGTCGAAGTCCTTGAGCGGGACGAACGCGTTGGACAGGAACGTCAGCGGCATGATCACGATGAACGACGCGTTGTTGATGACCTCGACGCTCGGCACGAGCAGCCCGACGTAGGCCATCACCCAGCTGATCGCGTAGGCGAACAGCAGCAGGAGCAGGAATCCGAAGATCGCGTCGAGGACACCCTCACGGATCCGCCAGCCCACCAGCAACCCGGTCAGCGCCATGATGATCAGCGAGAGCACGTTGTAGACGACGTCGGACGTCGTGCGGCCGACCAGCACCGCCGAGCTCGACATCGGCAGCGACCGGAACCGGTCGATGATGCCCTTCTGCATGTCCTCGGCGAGGCCGGCGCCGGTGAACGTCGCGCCGAAGACGACGGTCTGCGCGAAGATGCCCGCGATCAGGAACTCCCGGTAGGAGACGTCGCTCCCCGTCTCGATCGCGCCGCCGAACACGAACGCGAAAAGCAGCACGAACATGATCGGGCTGATCAGCACGAAGACGAGGATCTCCGGCACCCGCTTGATCTTGATCAGGTTGCGCTGGGCGACCACCCAGCCGTCGGTCAGGGCCTCGGCGGCGCTCATCGCGCGACCTCCATCTCGCTGTCGTCGGTGGTGTCGGTGTCGTCGGACCCGTCGACGTCGCTCTCGGCGGCGTGGCCGGTGAGCGCGAGGAACACGTCGTCGAGCGTCGGCCGTCGCAGCCCGACGTCGAGCACGGTCACGGTCTCGCGCTCGAACCCCTGGAGCACGCGCAGCAGGTCGTCGGTCGCCGTACCGCTGACGGCCGCCGTGAGCTCACGCCCGTTGTCGCCGACGCGGACCCCGTCGACGGCGACCTCGGAGAGCACCCGGTGGGCGGCGTCGCGGTCCTCGGCGTCGGCGAGCACGACCTCGATGCGCTCGCCACCCGTGCGGGCCTTGAGCTCGTCGGCGGTGCCGTGGGCGATCGCGAGGCCGTGGTCGATCACGACGATGTCGTCGGCGAGCTTGTCGGCCTCCTCGAGGTACTGCGTGGTGAGCAGGAGGGTCGCCCCGCTGCCGACCAGCTCGCGGATCACGTCCCACATCTGCTGGCGGCTGCGGACGTCGAGGCCGGTGGTGGGCTCGTCGAGCACCAGCACCGGCGGCTCGGCGACCAGCGCGCCGGCGAGGTCGAGCCGGCGGCGCATGCCGCCGGAGTAGGTCTTCGTGGGCCGGTCGCCCGCGTCGGCGAGGTCGAACCGCTCGAGCAGCTCGCGCGCCCGGGCCTGGGCCCGCGCCTTGCCGAGGTGGTAGAGCCGGCCGACCATCACGAGGTTCTCGTAGCCGGTGAGGTGCTCGTCGACCGCGGCGTACTGACCCGAGAGGCCGATCTTCGCCCGCGCGCCGGCGGGGTCGGCGACGACGTCGATGCCGGCGACCTCCGCCGTGCCGGCGTCGGGCTTGAGCAGCGTCGTGATGCACCGGACGGTGGTGGTCTTGCCGGCCCCGTTGGGGCCGAGGAGCGCGAGCACCTTGCCCTCCGGGACCGCGAGGTCGATGCCGCGCAGGGCCTCGACCTCCTTGTAGCGCTTGGCCAGCCCGCTCGCGCGGATCATGTCGCTCATGCCTGCCCCTTCTCTCCAGCCCCCGGGAACCCCGATGCTGCCACCGTAGGGACCGCCACCGACATCGGTTTTCATCGCGACGGGCCGGGCGATCGTGTGCGCTGGGTCACGCAGGGAAGGCTTCCTTGTCTGGAATGGTTCAAGAAAGCGTGGTTGACTGGTGGACATCACCAGCCGAGAAGTCACGAGGAGAGAGGACCCACGATGGCCGTTCTGCAGCACGAGAAGCACGTCTCCCACCCCGCGTTCCAGGCCGACGAGAAGTTCGCCCAGCACCTCCAGCAGCTGCTGGTCGACCTGACCGACCTTTCCCTCCAGGGCAAGCAGGCGCACTGGAACGTGGTGGGCCCCAACTTCCGCGACCTGCACCTCCAGCTGGACGAGATCGTCGACGCCGCCCGCGAGTTCACCGACCAGGTGGCCGAGCGGATGCGCGCGGTCTACGTCGTGCCCGACGGCAGCGCCGCGCGGGTCGCCGCCCGGAGCAGCCTGCCCGCGTTCCCCAACGGCGAGGTCGACAGCGCCGTCGTCGTCGAGAAGATCACCGCTTCGCTGTACGCCGTGGCCGGCACTGCGCGTGAGATCCACGACGACATCGACGCCGCGGACCCCACCACCGCCGACCTGCTCCACGTCGTCATCGAGCGCCTCGAGCAGCTCGCGTGGATGGTCGCCGCCGAGCGCCGCGTCGCCGGCCGGAGCGTCCCCGCGCCGATCCAGGCCTGAGCCCGACCCGTCCGAGCCCTCAGGCCACCGGCGCGCGGAACGCCGCCCGGTAGGCCTGGGGGCTCGTGCCGACCTGGGCCCGGAAGTGCCGACGCATCGACTCGCTCGACCCGAAGCCGGTGGCGTGCGCGACCTCCGTGACCGTCAGCGCCGAATCCTCGAGAAGCGCCCGGGCGCGGGCGACCCGCTGCCGGGCGATCCACGACTGGAGGGACTCGCCGGTCTCCGCGCGGAACCGGCGCTCCAGCGTGCGCGGGCTCAGGTGTGCCTGCCGGGCGACCCGCTCCAGCGAGAGCGGCTCGGGCAGGTTGTCGAGCACCCACGCCATCACCGGCTCGAGCGGTCCGGTCGCACGCACCTGCGGCTCCCGGGCGTACTGCGCCTGCCCGCCCACGCGGTGCGGCGGGCTGATCAGCACGCGCGACACGTCGTTGGCGTAGGACTGCCCGTGGTCGCTGCGCAGGATGTGCAGGCACAGGTCGGTCGATGCCAGCATGCCGCCGGCGGAGAGCACCTGCCCGTCGTCGACGTACATCGCGTGCTCGTCGAGCAGCACCGCGGGGAACGCCTCGCGGAACTCGTCGGCGAGAGCCCAGTGCGTCGTGACGCGGCGGCCGTCGAGCACGCCGGCCTGCCCGAGCACGAAGGCACCGGCGCACAGCGACACCATCCGCTTCCCGTCCGCCGCGGCCTGCTTGATCGCGGCCAGCACGTCGGGGTGCTGCGGCGCCCAGGGCGCCTCGAGCCCCGGCACGACGACGGTGTCGGCGGTCAGGATCTCGGAGACCGGTGCGACGTCGCCGATCGTGAAGCCGAGCGAGGTCTCCACTTCGGCGGGACTGCACACCACCACGTCGTACGGCGCCCGCGCCTCGTCGCGGATCTTCGTGAAGACCGACGGGCGGCGACCGAACGCCTGCGCTGCGACCGCGAGGTCGAGCACGAACGTGCCCGGCAGGGCGACGATCGCCACGCGGTGCCGCGGCTTCGTCATCGCCACCTCCGGGGTCGGGCTCGCTCGGGTGTCCCGATCTGTTCGAAGAATGGCGTCTCGCGTGGTGCCGCGCAGGGGAAACGCCCGAAAACTAGGGCGGACCCCGTCCCGAAAGGACCGCCCCATGCAACCCGATACCATCGTCCTCGTCCACGGCTTCTGGGTGACGCCGCGGAGCTGGGAGCACTGGATCACCCACTACGAGGCCAAGGGGTTCCGGGTGCTCGCGCCCGGCTACCCCGGGTTCGACGTGGAGGTCGAGGCGCTCCGCGCCGACCCGCAGATCATCGTCGACCTCACCGTCCCGAAGATCATCGAGGCCCTCGAGAGCGTGATCTCCACCCTCGACAGCCCGCCGATCATCATCGGCCACTCGGCCGGCGGCGCGTTCACGCAGATCCTCCTCGACCACGGCTACGGCGCCGCCGGCGTCGCGATGAACTCGGCTCCCACCGAGGGCGTGCGCGTCGTACCCCCGTCCCAGGTGAAATCGACGTTCCCCGTGCTCAAGAGCCCCGGCAACCGGCACCGCGCCGTCGGGCTGGACCTCGACCAGTGGCGCTACGCGTTCACCAACACGTTCCCCGAGGACGAGGTCGTGACGACCTTCGAGCGCTATCACATCCCCGCCAACGGCGGGATCCTGTGGGGCTCGGTGCTGGCGAACTTCCAGCCCGGCCACCAAGACACCTGGGTCGACTACAAGAACGACAAGCGCGCACCCCTGCTGTTCGTGTCCGGCTCCGAGGACCACATCATGCCGCCGGCGGTGCAGCGATCGAACGCGAAGCACTACCGGTCGGCGACGGTCACCGAGATCAAGGAGTACGACGGCTACGCGCACCTGCTGCCCGCGCAGGAGGGCTGGCAGGCCATCGCCGACGAGGTGCTGGAGTGGGCACTGGCCCACGCGCAGTGATCCGCGCGAGGATCGGCCGGTGATCATCACCCACATCGGCGGACCCACCGCGATCGTCGAGATCGGCGGCTGGCGGCTGCTGACCGACCCCACCTTCGACCCCGCCGGTGGCCACTACGCCTTCGGCTGGGGCACGTCGTCGGACAAGGTCACCGGCCCGGCGGTCGCGGCCGACGCGCTGGGCGCGGTGGACGCGGTGCTGCTGACCCACGACCAGCACGGCGACAACCTCGACGCTGCCGGCCGCGCGCTGCTGCCCTCCGTGCCGGTGGTGGTCACGACGACCGCCGCGGCGCGGAGGCTCGGGCACGCCGACCCCCGGGGCCTGGCGCCGGGGGCGACCGCGGTGCTCGAGGGTGACGGCCGGGAGCGGGTCGAGATCACCGCGACTCCCGCCCGGCACGGCCCGCCGCTCTCGCGGCCGATCGTGGGCGAGGTGGCCGGCTTCCTCGTGCGCTGCGCCGGCGAGATCGCCTGGGTCACCGGCGACACCGTGCTGTACGGCGGACTGCGCCGCGCGCTGGCCGGCGTCGACATCGACGTGATGCTGCTGCACGCGGGCGGGGTCCGTTTCCCGATCACCGGCCCGCTGCGCTACACGATGACGGGCGCGCGGGCGGTCGAACTGCTCTCGGTCGTGCGGCCGCGGGTCGCCGTACCCGTCCACTACGAGGGGTGGTCGCACTTCCGCGACGGCCGCGCCGGCCTCGAGGCGGCTCTCGCCGCCGCGCCCGCCGATGTCCGCTCCCGGGTTCGGTGGCTGGTGCCCGGCGACCCGACTGCGCTGTAACTCAGTGTGACGACCGCTACCTTGGCGTTGTGACCGGTCACAGCACCGAGGGTGCGGACGTAACACTGAGTTACCGCCCGGGTGGCGGCGAGGCCTGGCGCTCACCCTGGGCGTCCTACGCGTGGCTGCGCGACCACGACCCGGTGCACCACGTCGTGCCGGAGCGGCATCCGGAGCACGACTACTACGTGCTGAGCCGGCACGCCGACGTGGTGGCCGCGGCGGTCGACACCGAGACGTTCTCCAGCGCCCGCGGGCTGACCGTGGCCTACGACGACCTCGAGCGGATCGGCCTCGCCGACAACCCGCCGTTCGTGATGACCGACCCGCCCGTGCACACGGCCTTCCGCCGGCTCGTCGCGCGCGGGTTCACGCCGCGGCAGGTGCGGGAGATCGAGCCCGCGGTGCGGACGTTCGTGGTCGACCGGGTGGAGAGGCTGCGCCGCGACGGCGGCGGTGACATCGTCGCCGAGCTGTTCAAGCCGCTGCCGAGCATGGTCGTCGCGCACTACCTCGGCGTGCCCGAGGAGGACCGCCGCCGGTTCGACGACTGGACCGGCGCGATCGTCGCGGCCAACGCCGCGGAGGGCGCGGACGGCGCTGTCTCGGGCGCGGCGAGCGCGACCGCCGAGCTGCTCGCCTACTTCGGCGACCTCGTCGAGCGGCGCCGGCGCGACCCGGGCGACGACACGGTCTCCCACCTCGTCGCCGCCTCGGAGGCGGGGGAGGAGGGCGCGCCCGACCTCGTCGCGATCCTCGGCTTCGTCTTCACGATGGTCACCGGCGGCAACGACACCACCACGGGCGCTCTCGGCGGCGCCGTACAGCTGCTGGCCGAGGCGCCCGAGCAGCGCGTCGCCCTCGCGGCCGACCCCGCGCTGGTGCCGGACGCCGTGGAGGAGTTCCTGCGCCTGACCTCACCGGTCCAGTGCCTCGGCCGTACGGCGACGCGGGACGTCGAGGTGCACGACACGGTCATCCCGGCCGGTCGGAAGGTCCTGCTGCTGTACGGCGCCGCGAACCGCGACCCGCGCAAGTACGGCGCCGACGCCGACGAGCTCGACGTGCGCCGCCGCCCGACCCAGATCCTGACGTTCAGCCAGGGGCACCACCACTGCCTCGGTGCGGCGGCCGCGCGGATGCAGAGCGTGGTCGCGCTCACCGAGCTGCTGGCGAGCATCCCCGACTTCGAGGTCGACCTCGACGCGGTGACGTGGGCGCCCGGCGCCTACGTCCGCCGGCCGGTCACCGTGCCGCTCGTGTGCCGCTAGACGGCACCACGGCGAGCGGGTCGTCGTAGACCGCGCCGAGCCCGATGGTGCACGCGGCGATCGCCTGGATGCCCGCGCCGAAGCGGGTGAACGAGACCGGCAGCGGCGGCAGCGCGGTCGTGTCCTCGAACGCGAGCACCACCTCGTCGAGCACCCACGGGCAGCCGGTGAACGCCTGCCCGACGAGGATCACGCGGTCCGGCGCGATGATGTCGCGCACCGACGCCGCGACCTCGCCGAGCACCCGTGCGCGCCGGCGGAGGAGGGCGAGCACCGGGTCGGCGCCGGCGGCGCCGTACACGCTCTCGATCGTGGGCTCCGTGACCAGGCCCGCCTCGACCGCCTCGCGGACCACCGCCTCGTCGCCGGCGGTCGCCTGGAGGCAGCCGGTGCGGCCGCACTCGCAGGGGATGCCCGAGCCGGTGGGGAAGTGGGTGAGCGACCCCACCCGGGAGATCTCGGTCTGCACGCCCTTGTCCACCGCGACGGCGAACCCGAGGGTGTCGCGGGCGTAGACGTAGAGCGTCACGCCCGGTGTGCCGTGGCGGCGGTGGAAGAACTCGGTGGCGGCCACGGCGGCGATGTGGTCGCCCGTGCGTACGTCGAGCCCGGTGAGGTCGTGCAGGTCGCGGCCGAGTGCCTCCGGCTCGAGCTCGAGCTCGCGCCACGGGCCGACCAGGCCCGCGGCCAGCGGCTCGCGACCCGGCAGGCCGCCGAGCAGCGTCGCGGCGGCGCGGCTGAGGCGGTCGAGGTCGGGGTCGGCGCCCGGACGGCGCCGCACCGTGTCGTGCGCGACCACCTTGCCGGTGAGGTCGCCGAGGGCGACGGTCGCGATCCGCCGGCCCACGTGCACTCCGATGGTCACGTAGCGCCGGGTGTCGACCTCCACCGGCGTGCCCGGCCGGCCGACGGTGCCCAGCCGCCCCTGGTCGGGCCGCTCGCGGAGCACCCCCGACTCCACGAGGTGGCCGACCGCGCGGCCGACGGTGGCGACGCTGAGCCCGGTACGGGCCGCGATCTCGTCGCGGTGGACGACCCCCGCGGCGCGGACCTGCTCGAGCACCTGCGCGGCGGCGGAGCCGAACCTGCCACGGGCCACGGTGATCATCGGCGACGGTTGCACGTCTGCTCCTTCGGGGTCGGTATCCGGTTTCGACTCGGGATGAGTGCAATATGTCTACCAGATAACTCAACAAACACGAGTAGGCGGTCCGGGTGTCGATCGGGTGTCGACTCGGGCGGGGATCCGGGCGGTGGTCCGGACGGCGATCTCGACGGCCCGGCGGGCCCGCGCTTTCGGCGCAGCGGGATCCGAATCCTTGTCCGCGACGGCGCGGATCCGGACCTTTGGTGGCGGTGCGAAACGTCCCCACTTCCCATCCCGAGAGGACCGTCATGACCACCCTGATCGACCCCGAGTCCGCCACCCGCCCGGGCTACTCCGCGATCACCGTCCGCAAGCTGGGCAGCCGGATCGGCGCCCGCATCGACGGCGTCCGGCTCACCGGCGACCTGCCCGAGGAGACCGTCGCCGAGATCCGCGCCGCGATCCTGGAGCACAAGGTCGTGTTCTTCCGGAACCAGAACCACCTCGACGACGACGCCCAGATCGCGTTCGGCGAGCGGCTCGGCCCGCTGACCACCGCCCACCCGACCGTCAACACCGGCAGCGCCCGCGTGCTGTCCCTCAAGGCCACGCGCGGCATGGCGGCCAACTCCTGGCACACCGACGTCACGTTCGTCGACCGCGTGCCGGCGTTCTCGATCCTGCGCGGCGTCACGATCCCGGAGTACGGCGGCAGCACCAACTGGGCCAACACCGCGACGGCGTACGAGACCCTGCCGCCGCAGCTGAAGGCGCTCGTCGACGGCCTGTGGGCGGTGCACTCCAACGACTACGACTACGCCCACCAGTACGGCGAGGACGGCAGCACCCGCGACGAGGACACCGACTTCTACCGCCAGCAGTTCGCCGCGACGATCTACCAGACCGAGCACCCGGTCGTGCGGGTCCACCCGGAGACCGGCGAGCGGTCGCTGGTGCTCGGGCACTTCGTGAAGCAGTTCAGCGGCTTCAACCAGAAGGAGAGCGCCGTGCTCTTCAACCTGCTCCAGGACCGGGTCACCAAGCTCGAGAACACCGTGCGGTGGACCTGGACCCAGGGCGACGTCGCGATCTGGGACAACCGCGCCACCCAGCACTACGCGGTCGCCGACTTCGACACCCAGGTGCGCGAGGTTCGCCGGATCACGGTGCAGGGCGACGTGCCGGTCGGCATCGACGGCCGCACCAGCCGCGTGATCCAGGGCGACGCCAGCGTCTACAACCGCCTGGACGAGCTCATCCGCTGAGCGTCCTCCCCCGATCGTGGCGGCGAACCACACCACTCCCGCCGCTACGGCCCGAGCCCTCCCGCGCGCACCCGCGGGAGGGCTCGGTCGCGTCGGGAGTCCTCAGCGCGCGAGGTCGAGCGACGCCAGCACGTCGGGGTCGCCCAGCTGCTCGATCTCGACGATCCGGCCCTCGTCGTTGATGACGAAGCCGAACACGACCTGCGGCACCCGGTGCAGCTGCCAGACGCCCGCGGCGTAGCCGTCGAGCGTCGTCGTGAGCACCGCCCGGGCCTGCCCGTTGAACCGCTCGGCGACCGCCTGGGCACCGGCGATCACCGGCTTGCCGCCCATCTTGACGATGCCGCCGTCGGCGCGGATCACCGCGTCCGGGTCGAGCAGCTCGAGGAGCTTGTCGAACTCGCCGGCCTTCGAGGCGGCGAAGAACGCGTCGACGACCCGCTGCTGCCGGGCCTTCGACTCCGCGAGCTCCGCGGCCGACGGGTCCTGCACGCGCCGCCGGCCCCGGCTGGCGAGCTGGCGCACGGCGGCCGGCGTACGGCCGGTGATCGCGGAGATCTCGTCGAACGGAAGCGCGAAGAGGTCGTGCAGCACGAACGCCAGCCGCTCCGCGGGGGAGAGCAGGTCGAGCACGACCAGCAGCGCGGCGTCGACCGAGTCGGCCAGCTCGGCCTCCGACGCCGGGTCGGGCACCGAGCCCGGCAGCTCCACGGGAACGTCGTCCAGCGGCGTCTCGCCACGGCGGCCGCGGCTGCGCAGCTTGTCGAGGCAGAGCCGGGAGACGACGGTCGTCAGCCAGGCCGCCGGCTTGTCGATGTCGGCGCGGTCGGCGGTCGACCACTTCAGCCACGCCTCCTGCACCACGTCGTCGGCGTCGTCGGTGCCGCCCAGCATCCGCACCGCCACCGCGCGCAGCCGGCCGCGCTCGTTCTCGAAGACCTCGGTCGCCTCGTCCACGTGCCCATCCTCCATCGCTAGGTGCTCAGGGTGCTGACGTGTCGGGCTCGCGATGTGTGACAGCGACGCGATACCGCCAGAACACCGGTACGGCGAGCGCGGCCACGGTGACGAGCACGACGACGAGCACCCCGCCACCTGCGGCCGCGGCCGCCGTACCGACCATGACCGCGGTCGCTCCGTGGGCGACGTCGGCGATGCGGGGGCCGCCTGCGACCACGACGATGAAGATGCCCTGGAGGCGGCCGCGCACCTCGTCGGACGCCGACGCCTGGAGCATGCTCATCCGGAAGGCCGCGGAGGCCATGTCGGCGGCACCGCCGACGACGAGCAGGAAGACGGCGGCCACGAGGAACCACCGCGCGGCGGCGGGGAACGCGTCGGCCATCCCGACGGCGATGCCGAAGCCGGTCATGGCCAGGCCCCACGCGACGATCGACCAGACCACGGCCGCGCCCTGCCTGCTGACGCGGGAGACCCAGCCCGAGAAGATGCCACCGACGACCGCGCCGGCCGGGATGCCCGCGAACAGCAGCGCGAAGGCGAGGCCGCCCTCCTCGGGCCCGGCGAAGCTCTCGTGCGCGATCTCGGGGAAGAGGGCGCGCGGCATGCCGAAGACCATCGCGATGATGTCGACGAGGAACGACATCATCAGCACCGGGTGGCCGCGCAGGTAGACGATGCCCTCGATGACCGACCGCAGCCCGGGCGTCCCGCCTGCGGCGCCCTCGACCGGGAGCCGCGGCAGCCGGACCACGGCCCAGAGCGTCGCCAGCAGGAGCACGCTGTCGGCCAGGTAGAGCCAGGCGTAGCCGGTGAACGGGATCAGCACGCCGGCGACGAGCGGCCCGGCGATCGCGCCCGCCTGCAGCACCGTCATGTTGAGGGAGTTCGCTGCGGGCAGCAGGTCGGCGTCGAGCAGCTTGGGCAGGATCGCGTTGCGGGTCGGCTGGTTGACCGCGAAGAACGCCTGCTGCACGGCGAACAGCGACAGCAGCACCCAGACGTTGGCGCCGCCGAGCGCGGCCTGGAGCCAGAAGAGCGCGCTGGTGCCGATCAGGCCGGTCGTCGTGACGACCAGCATCGTGCGCCGGTCGAAGACGTCGGCGAGCGCGCCGCCCCACAGGCCGAACACCACCAGCGGGACGAGCCCGAACACACCGGTGAGCCCGACGTACGCCGACGAGCCGGTCTCGGCGTAGATCTGCGCCGGCACCGCGACCACCGTCAGCTGGGCGCCGATGACGGTGACGATGTTGGCGGTCCAGAGCCGCCGGAAGTGCGGGTTGCGGAGGGGGCGGGTGTCGGCGACCAGGCCCCTCAGGTTCACCAGAAGATGCTAGAGGCCGGAGGTTCCGAGGCTCGTCGCTGGGGCACCTGGGCGTTTCGCGTCCTGCGTCCTCAACCACCGACGGGGGGCCAACAGTAGCGGTAGTAGGGCACGTCGTCGAAGAGAGTTTTCTCGTCCCACTCGCCCTCGACGAAGCTGCCGACCGCCTCGACGCCGCGCAGCAGCTTGCCGAGGGCGCCCTTGTCGAGCCGGCTCTCCTTGTCGACCGGCGACCGGAGCCCGGTCCGGTTGCCGAGCCGGGCCTGGAGGACGTCGCGCTCGTAGGCCGCCCACCGCTGGCGGCCCTCGGCGTACGCCGGCGAGTCGCGGTAGACCACGACCACGCGCGACCCGCCGCGGAACCGCCTGCGCAGCTGCCCGTCGGCCGCGACGTCGCTCTCCGCGCCGGTGGTCGTCACGTGGCCGGTGCCGCCGACGAAGTTGTCGGGGCGGTCCTGCGTGACCTGCGCGCTGTAACAGTCCTGCGGCCGCACGCCCACGATCGACAGGTAGCTGTGCAGCAGCTCGCCGGCCGTGCTCGGCAGGTAGGGGAACGGCGAGGGAACCGGCGGGCGCTTGTCCGGTCGGGGTGCGACGGCCTTGCGCACCTCGCCCCAGTTGAGCACGACGACCTGCGCCTCGGGATCCGGCACCACCTGGAGCAGCCGGGCCGCGGTCATCCGCTCGTGCGCGCCGGCTCCGGTCCCCGCGGGGTGCAGCGCGAGCAGCCCGGTCACGCCGATCAGGACGTACGGCGACGAGCCGCCGCCCTCCGCGCCGCCTCCGCCGCCGCTCGCGTCGACCGCGACCTGCCGGGCGAGCCCGAGGCACTGCTCGGGGCCGAGGTCGGCGAACCGGAGGTACTCCAGGCCCAGGTCCTCGTCGACGATCGACGGCTCGCCCGGGCGGCGGGCGGCCCAGGTATCGCGCGCGTCGAACGCGGCTGCGACCGCGGGCGCCACGGCCGGGAGCGCGGTCTGGGCAGCGTGCACGACCTCCCACTCCACGACCGCGGTCTTGCGGATGCCGAGGCCGCCGGGCAGGTGGTCGGGCACGCGCGCGACGCCGTACACGAGGTCCGGCCGTCCGGCCAGGCCCGAGCTGCCGAGCCACGCGCACAGCTGCTCGACGCTGCTCCTCGGCTCGGTCGCGATCCGAGTGAACGTGATCGGCTGCCGCTCCGGGGAGAGGTACGGCGTCCGCGCCTCCTCGCGCTGCGCGAGCTCGTGCGCCGCCTGCTCGCCGGGGTCGGCGCTCACCGGCGGCGGTGCCACCGGCGCCGGCTTCCTCCCGAGCGGGTTGCGCAGCGTCGCCTTGAGCTCCGCCTTGCTGTAGGCGAGCTGGTGCTGGAGGTTCATGTCGGTCATCCGCTCGCGGTCGGGGAGCGGACCGTAGAGCCAGTCGCCGGCTGGCCCGAACAGCACCCGGCGCTCCATCTCCCGCTCGATCGCCGCGTCGGCGTTCGCGGCCACGGTGGCGCGCGAGTCCGCCATCGCCTGCTCGTACTGCGCCCGCTGCTCCGGCGTCATCGCGGCGAGCTGCTCGGCGGACAGCTGGCCGCCGCTGGCCAGCGACTCCCGGCTGGCGGCCAGGCCCTGCCTGATCGCGTCCGGGCTCAGCGCCTGCCCGATCTGCTTGAGCTTGTTGAACACGGTCCGAGTGTCCGCGAGGCGGCGGGGCGCGCATCGGCGGGAGGGCGGAGTAGATACCCGGCTGATACCGCTGGAAAAAAGTCCGCGGAGGGTGTCGGATCGGGCGGGGGACGTTCGTGGAGAGGTCGTACGGGAGGTCGTCGGGACCCCCGCAACCCGCAGGAGGAGATCCGAGATGGCGCAGTACCTGATGGCCGTGCACGGCAACGAGGAGCAGTACGCCGAGATCGACGAGGCGACGATGCAGCAGATGTTCACCGACGTCGACGCGTTCAACAAGCGCCTCATGGACGAGGGCATCTGGGTCTTCGGCGGCGGGCTCGAGCCTGCCGACACCGCCACCGTCGTCGACGCCACCGGCGACGCGCCGGTCACCACCGACGGTCCCTACCTCGAGACCAAGGAGCACATCGGCGGCTTCTGGGTGGTCGAGGCTCCCGACCTCGACGCCGCGCTCAAGCTCGCCGCCGACGCGTCGAAGGCGTGCCAGGGCAAGGTCGAGGTCCGCCCCTTCCAGCCCGAGCCGCCCGCCGCGTGAGCGCCGCTCCCGCTGCGATCGAACGGGTCTTCCGCGAGGAGTACGGCCGGCTGATCGCCTCCCTGGTCCGCCGCTTCGGTGACATCGACATCGCCGAGGAGGCCGCAGGCGAGGCACTGCTGGTTGCGCTCGAACGGTGGCCCGCGGACGGCGTACCGCCGAACCCCGGAGGGTGGCTCACCACCACCGCCGGCAACCGCGCGATCGACCGGATCCGCCGGGAGAAGCTCCGCGACACCAAGCACCAGGCCGCACTCATGATCGAGGACGACACCCCGCACGAGCCGACCGGGCCGGTCGAGGACGACCGGCTGCGGCTCATCTTCACCTGCTGCCACCCGGCGCTCGCGCCCGAGGCCCGGGTCGCGCTGACCCTTCGGCTGCTCGGCGGCCTCACCGTGTCCGAGATCGCCGAGGCGTTCCTCGTGCCCGAGACGACGATGGGCCAGCGGATCACCCGCGCGAAGAAGAAGATCGCCGCGGCGAAGATCCCCTACCGCGTGCCCGACCACGAGGACCTCGCCGAACGGGTGGCGACGGTGCTCACCGTGCTCTTCCTCGTCTTCAACGAGGGTTACCTCTCGACCGGCGACGGCGCCCCGATCCGCGCCGAGCTGACCGGCGAGGCGATCCGGCTGGCGCGGATCCTGCACGGCCTGCTGCCCGAGCCGGAGGTGAAGGGCCTGCTCGCGCTGCTGCTCCTCACCGAGGCCCGGCGCGAGGCGCGGGTCCGCGGCGGCCAGCTGGTGCCGCTCCACGAGCAGGACCGCGGCGGCTGGGACCGCGCGCTGATCGCCGAGGGCCACGACCTGGTCCGCGAGTGCCTCGCCACCAACCGCCCCGGCCGGTTCCAGATCCTCGCCGCGATCAACGCCGTCCACACCGACGCGCCGACCGCGACGGCGACCGACTGGTCCCAGGTCGTCGCGCTCTACGACCAGCTGCTCCGCATCGACCCCTCGCCCGTCGTCCGGCTCAACCGCGCGGTCGCCGTCGCCGAGCTCGACGGCCCCGAGGTCGCGCTCGCCCTGGTCGACGCGCTCCCGCTCGACGGCTACCACGCCTGGCACGCCACCCGCGCCGACCTGCTGCGCCGGCTCGGCCGCAGCGCCGACGCCCGGGCGGCGTACGACGCCGCGATCGACGCGACCCAGAACTCCGCCGAGCGCGCCTACCTCTCCCGCAAGCGCGGCGAGCTCGTCGACTGACGAACCGGCACGGTTGGCGGGACGAACCGGCAGGGTTGGCGTGCCGAACCGGCACGGTTGGTGTGCCGAGCCGGCAGAAATGCCGGTCGAACGCGCGCGTTCGCTCGCCTACGCTGGCGCGGTGACCCTCGAGCCGCTCGCCCTGCCCACCTCCGACGACCCGACCGCCTGGGCCGACTGGGTCCGCACCCGGTCGCAGACCGAGCTGGACCTGGCCCGGGAGATCGTGGACAAGCTCCGCGGCGCCCCGGTCGAGGAGCCGCACGCCGTGCTGCGTGCCTGGGACGAGGCGGCGACGCACCTCGGCAACGTGGCCGCCTTCGGCTCGCTGTTCGGCAACGTGCACCCCGATGAGGGCGTGCGGGACCTCGCCGACGCTGCCGAGCAGGAGGCGCAGAAGGTCGCCACCGAGTGGAGCCTCGACCGCGCGCTCTACGAGGTGTTCGCCGCGATCGACGACACCGCGGTGGCCGACGACCGCCAGGCCGCCCGCCTGCTCGAGAAGGTCCGCAAGGACTTCCGGCGCTCCGGCGTCGACCGCGACGACGCGACCCGCACCCGCATCGCCGAGATCAAGGAGCGGCTCACCGAGCTCGACCAGGAGTTCAGCCGGGTCGTGCGCGACGACGTGCGCACCATCCGGGTCGAGCCGGAGCGGCTCGAGGGGCTGCCGGCCGACTGGCTCGAGGCGCACCCTGCTGACGACGACGGGCTGGTCACGGTCACGACCGACTACCCCGACGCCGTGCCGACGCGGATGTTCGCCCGCGACCAGGGCGTGCGCCGCGACATGAGCATCGCGTTCCTCGAGCGCGGCTGGCCCGCGACCGAGCCCCTGCTGCAGGAGATGTTCGCGCTCCGCCACGAGCTCGCCACGACGGTCGGGTTCCCTGACTGGCCGAGCTACGACGCCGACGTGAAGATGATCGGCACCGGCGAGGCCATCCCGGAGTTCATCGACAAGATCACCGCCGCCGCGCAGGAGCCGATGGAGAAGGACCTCGCGCTGCTCATGGAGCGCTACCGCCAGGACTTCCCCGACGCGGAGGTGATCGCGGCGTACGACGCGATCCACTACCAGGAGCTGGTCCGTCAGGAGCGCTACGACGTCGACTCCCAGCTGGTGCGCACCTACTTCGCGTTCGACAAGGTGCGGCAGGGCCTCCTCGACGTCACCGGCAAGCTGTTCGGCCTGCGCTACGAGCGTGTCGACGTGCCCGTCTGGCAGGAGGACGTCGCGGCGTACGACGTCTTCCCGATCGACGGCGAGGGCCGGCTCGGCCGCATCTATCTCGACCTCCACCCTCGCGAGGGCAAGTACAAGCACGCCGCGCAGTTCACGCTGACCGACGGCGTCGCCGGCCGACAGCTGCCCGAGGGCGTGCTCGTCTGCAACTTCTCCCGCGGCCTGATGGAGCACGACCACGTCGTGACCCTCTTCCACGAGTTCGGTCACCTGCTGCACCACGTGCTCGCCGGACACGGCGAGTGGGGCCGCTTCGCGGGCGTCGCCACCGAGTGGGACTTCGTCGAGGCGCCGAGCCAGATGCTCGAGGAGTGGGCGTGGCACCCCGACGTGCTGCGCACCTTCGCCACCAACGAGGCCGGCGAGCCGATCCCGGTGGAGCTGGTCGACGCGATGCGCGCGGCCGACGACTACGGCAAGGGCATCTACGCGCGCACCCAGATGTTCTACGCCTCGGTCTCCTACTGGTTCCACGCCGACCAGGCAGGGGAGGTCCGCGACCTCACCGAACGGATGGTGGAGCTCCAGGGGAAGTACGCCGCGCTGCCCTACCTCGAGGGCACCCACTTCTTCGCGGCCTTCGGCCACCTCGGCGGCTACAGCTCTGCCTACTACACCTACATGTGGTCGCTGGTGATCGCGAAAGACATGTTCAGCGCCTTCGACCCCGACGCCGCCGGCGGTGGGCTCTACTCCGACGCCAACCTCGAGATCGCCCGGCGCTACCGCGACCGCGTGCTCGTTCCCGGCGGCCAGCAGGACGCGGCCGACCTGGTCGCGGACTTCCTCGGCCGGCCGTTCTCGTTCGACGCCTACGCCGCCTGGCTGGCTCGCTGAGGGATCGACGTACCTGACGTTCTGGTCGACGATCGCCGCGATTTCCGACCAGTTCGTCAGGTACGTCGCCCCACGGGCTTGAGTCCTGGCTTTCGTCTGCGTACGATCACGATATATCGCGAAAGTCCGCCGATCGATCAAGAGTGAGTCGGCGCGCGATATCCACAGACGAAGGAGGTCCCGCCATGGGACACAGCTACGACCGGAGGATGGGGCCGTTCTGGCTCCAGGGCATCACTGCGATGGCCGATTGCGGGCCCGACCACGGCGCCCGCCACCAGCACCGCGGGGGCCCGTGGTCCTGGGCGACCGAGCAGGGCGGCCACCGCCACGGACCCGGAGGCATGGGCGGCCCGCCGCCGTGGCTCGCCGGGCTCTTCGGCATGGGTCGCCCCGAGCGCGGCCGCGGCCCGCGGGTCCGCCGCGGCGACGTACGCGCCGCGATCCTCGACGTGCTCCGCGCCGCGGCCGAGCGCGAGGAGTCGCCCAACGGCTACCAAGTGATCCAGCAGATCACCGACAAGAGCGGCGGCGCCTGGAAGCCGAGCCCCGGCTCGGTCTACCCGACGATCCAGCAGCTCGAGGACGAGGGCCTGGTCGAGGCCGACGACGAGCGCGGCCGCCGCGCCCTCCGGCTGACCGAGGCCGGTACGGCGTACTGCGCCGACAACGCCACCGAGCTCGAGGCGGTGTGGGTGCCGTTCCAGGAGCCCGCCGCGCAGCCGGGGTCAGGCCAGCCCAACGCCGACTTCAAGGCCGAGGTCGGCCAGGTCATGGGCGCTGTCTGGCAGGTCGTCACGACCGGCTCCGAGGCCCAGCGCGCCGCCGCGGTCGAGGTGCTCGTCGACGCCCGCCGCAAGCTCTACGGCATCCTCGCCGACGGCCCCGAGGCCACCGAGGAGTGAGGCACGCCCCGACGCGCGGCTAGTCTTCCGCGCGTGATCCTCCGCCACCCCGTCGTCGCGCTCGCCGCAACGGCGGGGTGGCTGCTGCTCACCACCGGGTACGGCGCTGCCGCGGCCGAGCCGGGGGTCGACCTGGGCGGCGCGCCGCTGCCGAACGGGAGGGGCAGCGCCGACCCCACGAACCCGACCGTGATCGAGGCCGGCCTGTGGGCCGACACCCTCGGCGCCGGCGCGAGCGACGGGGAGGTGCACCACTTCACCTACCGCCGGACAATGCAGGACAGCACCGTGCACATCGGCGTCATCGGCGCCCCGACGGCGGCGGGCAGCGGCACCGTGACCGTCGACGTGCTCGACCCGGACGAGGACTCGTGCGCGTCGGACTACGACTCGCCGGACTACGCCGTTCCCGAGGCCGTCTTCGGTGCGTCCGTCGTCGTCGGTCCCGACGAGCCTGACGACCGGGAGAGCGCGTGCCTCACCGCCGCCGAGCTCGACTTCACGATCACCCGCAGCAACGGCGAGGAGGGAGATCTCCCGATCGCGATCAAGGTCCTCGAGGAGGCGACGCCGTCCGCGGAGGGCCTCGAGGAGCTGCCCGGCGAGCCGCGCTACGACGTCGGCTCCCCCGGCGGCGACGCCGCGGAGGTGGCCGGCGCGGCGTCGTTCGACGACGCCCCGGAGGTCACCCCCGGCGACCCGGGCGCCGTCGTGACGACGACGATCCCCGAGGGCGAGGAGCGGCTCTGGAACGTGCCGGTCGGCTGGGGCCAGGGGCTGAGCGCGGTGGCCGAGGTGCCCGCCGTGGACCCGTCCGGGTTGTCCGAGGAGGACGCCAGCGAGCTGACCTACACCGCTCCCGGCGTCGACCTGCGCGTCATCGGCCCCGACCGCGACTCGATCAACGTCGGGCGCGACGACGCCGTCAACACCGGCGACTACGGCACCGACCCGCTGACCCTGGAGGTCGCGACCGTGCCGGTGAACTACCTCAACCGGTTCGAGGGCCGGCGCCCCACGCTGCCCGGCGACTTCTGGGTGGCGGTCGCCGTCGAGGACCTCCCGCCCGACGCGGCGCGCGACCGCGTCGACGTACCGGTGGAGCTGACGATCGCCGTCACCGACGGCCCCGACGGCGCGCCGACCTATCCCGGCACCGTGCTGTCGCCCGACGGTGAGGCCGGCCCGGCCGACTACGACCCGGAGACACCCTTCCTCATCGGCCCCGACCAGTTCTCCGCCGTCGCCTCCGACGTACCGGTCCTGCCCGGGGCCGAGGACGACGGCTGGTGGGGCCCGCGGAGGTACGCCGGCATCGGCCTGGCGGTCGCGAGCCTGGTCTGCTGCGGGCTCGGCGTCCGCCGCCTCCTCCTCCGCTGAGCCGCAGCGCTCAGCCGAGCAGCAGCCAGGCGGAGGCCAGCAGGCCCAACACGCCGGCGACGATCAGCGCCACCGCCGGCAAGCGGCTCGAGCCCGCCGGGTACGTCGGCGCCTGGGCGATGGTCCCGTTCGGCACGGCGTGGGTCGGCGGCGGTGGCGGCAGGACCGAGGTCAGCGGGGGGTACGGCGGCCGGGTCGTCGACGCGGTGCCGCCCTGCGTCGCCAGGCTCGGCGGGGGCGGCAGCGCGCCGTACTCGTCCACCACCTCGACGGGGTCGTGCGGGTCCGGTGGCAGCGCGAGCAGCGCGCGCAACGACGCGTGCCGGCGCAGCTCGGTCGCGCCGGGCCGGGCCGCGGGGTCGAAGGACGTCGCCGCCGCGATCAGGTCGACCACCAGGTCATGACGCGGGTCGCCGGTGCGCGGCGGCGCGGCGTCGCCGGCGGCGGGATCCGCCAGCGGTCGCCGGCCGGTGAGCATCTCGAGGGTGACCATGCCGAGGGCATAGATGTCCGCGCTGGGCGCCGGATCCGCGCCGGCCACCTGCTCGGGCGGCATGTAGCCCGGCGTGCCGATGACCATCGCGACCTGGGTGAGGCGCGGCTCGTCGGCGGGCACCGCGATCCCGAAGTCGGTGAGCCGCAGGTGCGGGGTGCCGCGACCCGTGGGCTCGAGCAGCAGGTTGCCCGGCTTCACGTCGCGATGGACGATCGCGGCCGCGTGCACCGCCTCCAGCGCCTGGAGCGTCTGGTCGACCAGGTGCCCGATCCACCGGGGCGGCAGCGCGCCGTACTTCTTGATCAGCCCGGCCACCGAGCCGCCGCGGACGAGCGGCATCGTGAACAGCACCCGGTCGTCGACTCCGGCCCACGACTCCGGGGTGACCACGTGGGTGTGGTCGATCCGCATCGACTGCTCGCGCACGAACCGCAGCAGCATCGCCGCGTCGGTCTGGCGCAGCATCTTCGCGGCCTTGACCCGGCCGTCGGTGTGGTCGAGCACCCGCCAGACGGTGCCCATCCCGCCCGAGGCGATCGGGTCGATCAGCTCGAAGCGCCCGGCGAAGACCTCACCCATGGCCGGGAGCCTAGCCACCCCGGAGCGGCGCGGGGTCAGAGGTTGATCGCGCGATGCACCCAGGTCGAGGACGGCCTCATGCCGACCTTCTCGTAGAGCGACAGCGCGCCGGTCCGGGAGTCGGTCGACAGCGACGACGTCACGGCGCCGTGCTCGCGGCCGGCGGCGAACGCGGCGACGAGCAGCGACTGCGCGAGGCCGCGGTTGCGGTGCTCGCGGGCAACGGCCAGCCGGTCGACGTAGGTGTCCTTCGGGCCGCCGTCCTCGCCGGCGGTGTTCCACACGAACGCGACGCCGGCGACGTCGCCGGCCGGGCCGGTGATCACCTGGAGGTGCCACGGCTCGAAGCCGGGCCGGTCCCACACCTGGGCGGTGAAGTCCTCGAGGCTCTGCCGCTCGCGGTCCGACCACTCGAGGAACGCGTCCTCGACGACCGTCCAGACCTGCTCGCGGTCGGCGTCGGTGGCCTCGCGGAGGGCGTAGCCCTCGGGCAGCGGCCGCTCGGCGATCCGCTCGCCCTCGTCGAGCCGCAGGACCCAGCTGGTCCAGCGCACGTGGTAGCCGAGGGACTCCAGCAGTACGTCGCCCGCGGAGCCCTCCGGGACGGGCATCCCCACGATCGTCGACCCGCGGCTGGCGGCCAGGTCGCGGATCCAGGCGGCGAGCCAGGTGCCGATGCCGCGGCCGCGGTGGGACGGGAGGACGGCGGCGTCGTACCGGTCCTTCCCGTCGAGCTCGGCGTAGGCGACGATCAGGTCGCCGTCGAGCACCGCGATCGAGCTGGCCGACAGGTCGCAGGAAGGACGCTGCCAGTCGCCGACGAGGTCGGCCTCCTCGATCTCGACGCTGCCGACGTCGTGGAGCTCCTGGGCAGCCATCAGCTCCCAGACGGCGCGGGAGTCGTCGATCGTCAGCGGTCGGGTGGTGAGGTCGCTCGGGAGAGCAGGGGCAGAAGTCGCAGGCACCCGGGGAGTGTGACTCACCCGGGTGCCGTGAGCGACCGAAATAACGGGGAAATCAGCCGCGAGGACGAACCAGCGCGATCAGGCGGACTTGATCGCGGAGATGTCGAACTCGAGCTTGATCTTCTCGGACACGAGGACGCCGCCGGTCTCGAGCGCGGCGTTCCAGGTCAGGCCCCAGTCCTTGCGGTTGACGGTGGTCGAGCCCTCGAAGCCGACGCGCACGTTGCCGAACGGGTCCTTCGCCGAGCCGTTCTCCTCGAACTCGATGGTGACCGGGTTGGTGATGCCCTTGATGGTGAGGTCGCCGGTGATCGTCCAGTCGTCGCCGTCGCGGGAGACCTCGGTGGAGGTGAACGTCCACTCGGGGTGCTTCTCGACGTCGAAGAAGTCTGCGGACTGGAGGTGGCCGTCGCGGTCGGCGCTGCCGGTGCTGACGCTGGCGGGACGGATGGTCAGGCTGACCGACGAGGCGGCCGGGTTGGCGGCGTCGATGTGGGCCGTGCCCTCCCAGTCGGCGAACTGGCCGCGGACCTTGGTCACGACCGCGTGGCGGGCGACGAAGCCGAGCCGGCTGTGGGAGGTGTCGAGCGTGTAGTCGCCGGAGATGTCGGTCAGGGCGGCGATGGTCTCGGTCATGGCAGGTAGCTCCTCGAGAGTGGGAAGTCGGATTTGATTGAAACCTCAACCACTCCTAATGAGGGGCGGGCCCGATTCATTCCCGTCCCGGCCGAATTTCTCCCGGGGAGCCGGAGCGGGCGGGAAATGCCGACGACCCGCGCCTCCCGAGGGAGGGCGGGTCGTCGAGAACGTGCGGGTGGGACCGGTCAGGCGGCGGCGTTGATCCTGGGCGCGGCCTGGTCGCCGACCGTGATCCAGCAGGCCTCCATGTGGGTGCGGCCGCGCTCGTCGGTCACCGGGACCCAGCGGAGCTCCAGTCGTCCGGACATCTGCGTGTCGTGCATGTGACACCTCCTGTTCACCTTTCGTTCACCAAGATACCACTTCCCCCACTCGGCGGGCGCATTCGGCCGAAATCCCCCGCTCTTCCTCCACTTCGGCCAGCGCCGGAGAGTAATCCGAGGCGTGAAGCCACCCCGATCTGCCCGAAATCGGGCAGGAAGTTGCCGAAGGCGACTCAGCGGCCGCATGATCGGAAGGTGAACGTCGACCCCCGCCTCCTCCGGCACGTCATGGCCGGCACCGGGCTGAGCGCCGCGGAGGCGACCCGGGTGGTGGAGGACGTCGTCGCGTTCCACGCCGAGCCGGTCGAGGACTACGTCCGCCGGCGGCACGCCGAGCTCAAGACGCACGGCGCGAAGAACGACGAGATCTTCGGCCTCCTGCGCGAGGAGCTCGCCTCCCGCGTCGTCGCGGCACCCGATCTCTCCGAGCGCCAGCTGCGCCGGATCGTCTACGGATAGGAACCCCCCATGTGCGGCATCGTCGGCTACATCGGCACCCAGCAGGCAGCGCCCCTCCTCGGCGAGGGCCTCGCCCGGCTCGAGCACCGCGGCTACGACTCCGCCGGGATGGCGGTGCTCGGCAGCTCCGGCATCCGCGTCCACAAGCGGGCCGGCCGGGTGCGCGACCTCGTCGACGGCCTGCCGAAGCGCTTCGGCGGCAAGGTCGGCATCGGGCACACCCGGTGGGCGACCCACGGCCCGGCCAATGACACCAACGCCCACCCGCACACCGACTCCGACGGCCGGGTCGCCGTCGTCCACAACGGGATCATCGACAACGCGGGGGCGCTCCGCGAGGAGCTGTCCGACGCCGGGGTCGAGCTCGCCTCGGACACCGACACCGAGGTGCTCGCGCACCTGATCGCGAGGTCGGAGGCCGACACCCTCGAGCGCAAGGTGGCCGACGCGCTCGCCCGGGTCCAGGGCACCTACGGGCTCGCCGTCGTGCACGCCGACTTCCCCGACCAGGTCGTGGCGGCGCGCAACGGCAGCCCGCTGCTGGTCGGCGTCGGCGAGAAGGAGATGTACGTCGCCAGCGATCTCGCCGCGATCGTCCGCCACACGACGACCGTCGCCCACCTCGAGGACGGCGAGATGGCGACCGTCACGGCAGGCGGCTTCACGACGTACCGCCTCGACGCCAGCGGCCTGGCCGCCGCGCCGCGCCACGCGAAGCAGCTCGACGTCGACCCCGACGCCTACGACGCCGGCGAGCACGACTCGTTCATGCACAAGGAGATGCTCGAGCAGCCCACCGCGGCCGCGCGCGTGATCAGCGGCCGGCTGGACGAGCGGTTCGGCACCGGCCACCTCGGCGGGCTCAACCTCGACGCCCGGGAGCTGCGGGCGATCCGCCGCGTCAAGATCCTCGGCTGCGGCTCGGCGTACTACGTCGGCCAGATGGGCGCCACGCTCATCGAGGACCTCGCGCGCGTCCCCGCCGACGCCGAGCCCGCCTCGGAGTTCCGCTACCGCAACCCGATCGTCGACCCCGACACCCTCTACGTCGCGGTCAGCCAGTCCGGCGAGACCATCGACACGCTGCTCGCCGTCCAGGAGGTACGCCGCAAGGGCGGCCGCGTCATCGGGCTCGTCAACGTGGTGGGATCGGCGATCGCGCGCGAGGTCGACGGCGGCATCTACCTGCACGCCGGTCCGGAGGTCGCCGTCGCGTCGACCAAGGCGCTCACCAACTCGTTCCTGGCGTTCGCGATGCTCGCCGTCCAGCTCGGCCGGGTGCGCGACCTCTCCATCGCCGACGGCCGCCGCCTGATCGCCGGGCTGCAGGCGCTGCCCGACCAGGTGGGCAAGATCCTGGCCGGGGAGGACGAGCTCGCGACCACCGCGCAGCGGCTCGCCGAGGCGGAGAGCCTGTTCTTCGTCGGCCGCGTGCGCGGGTTCCCGGTCGCGCGCGAGGGCGCCCAGAAGTTCAAGGAGATCAGCTACCGGCACGCCGAGGCCTACCAGACCTCCGAGCTCAAGCACGGGCCGCTGGCGCTGATCTCACCGGAGGTGCCCACCGTGGCGATCGTCCCCGACGACGAGCTGGTCGAGCGCAACGTCGCGGCACTGCACGAGATCGCCGCGCGCGGCGGGCCGCTGGTCGTCGTCACCCACGAGGGGGTCGACCTCGGCGGGCTGTCGTGCGAGCGGATCGTCGTGCCGGCCAACGAGCGCGAGCTCGACCCGATCCTGCTGACGATCCCGCTGCAGCTGCTGGCCTACCACGCGGCGCTGCACCTGGGCCACGACATCGACAAGCCCCGCAATCTGGCCAAGTCGGTCACTGTCGAGTGACGGCGCGGCCCGCCGCACCGAGGTGCGACGGGCCGCCCCGTTCCTCTCGTGGTCGGGTCAGCAGAGGTCGGCCACCGCGTTGCGCGCCCTGCGGACCGCCGCGCGCAGGCGACGGATCTTCTGCGGTCCGGCGTCGTTCTCGATCGCGTTGCGCAGCCGCAGCTTGGCCGCCGCGAGCTTGTTCCGCGCCTCCTGGCAGAGGTCACGCAGCACGAACGACCGGGTGGCCGGCGTCGCATCGGTGTTGGGCACCTCGTCGTACGCCCGCACCGCGAACGTGTGCGGGCCCGGGGGCACGGCCACCTGGAACGGCGAGCCGCACGGCTCGTAGGCCCCGTCGTCGATCGAGCACTCGAAGCCCGCGACATCGGCGTCCGGGGAGGTGAACCCGTAGGACGGCGGCTGCTTCAGCCGCGCGCCGTCGGCCGGCCCGCTGGAGATCTGCGTCTGCGGCGCCGTCGTGTCCGGTGTGTAGGTGTAGGACCGTGCTGCCGGCGTCCCGTCGACCTGGCCCGCCAGGTCGACCGCCCGCACCTCGAACGTGTGCGGTCCCGTCGAGGGCTCCGACCTCGGGCTCGTGCAGGTCGACCAGCCCCCACCGTCCAGCCGGCACTCGAACCGGAGGATGTCGGAGTCCGGCGACCCGAACACGAACTTCGGCGGGTTCGAGACCGTCGAGCCGTCGGCCGGGCCGGACGTGATCTCGGTGTTCGGCGGCGGGTCGGGGACCTGGTTGTACTGGCGCTGGACCGGGACGCTGAAGTTGCCCGACGTGTCGACGGCGCGGACGCGGAACGTGTGGACGCCGAGCCCCAGGTTCAGGGTTCGGGGGCTGGTGCACGGGACGAACCCGCCGCCGTCGGTGGAGCACTCGAACCGCAGTAGGTCGTCCGCGCCGGTCGAGAAGGTGTAGGTCGGGTTCGAGTTGACCGTCGCCTCGTTCGCCGGGCCGCTGTTGATCACCACATTGGGCGCCGTCACGTCCTGCTTGAAGCGCAGCTCGACGCCGTTGACGCTGCCGGTGCCTCCCTGGTCGGAGTCCCAGACGATGACCTTCCACGTGCCGTTGGGGTTGAAGATGTTGGAGAAGGTCGACATCGGCTGCCGCGGCGCGTAGTAGCCGGGTGGGATGACACCACCGCCAGCAGCCGCGATGGCATCCGGGAGGCTGGCGCTGCCTGTCTGGAAGCTGTACCAGCCGTTGAAGTCCGCTCCCGAGTTCGGGGTGCAGTTCAGGGTGCCGAACAGGCGGCTGTAGGGCTGGCCGTCGGTGGGATAGGTGCTTCCCGGCGGCACCAGGTCGATGATCACGTCGCTCGCATAGCTGTGGGTGAGGTTGACCGTGGCAAAGACGTCGGTGAGCCGACGGGTGGTCGGCAGGCCGGCGACGGGGATCGTGACGTCGCGGCGACCGTAGGCGGCGCCGCAGGTGGCGTTGGGGCCGTCGGGGATGGCGCCGAGCGTGCCGGCGTTGGCCGGGAACGGCCCGGTGAACGTGTCCGCGTGGGCAGGCGCGGAAGGGAGCAGGGTGGTGCCGAGGATGCCGATCAACAGGACGAGCAGCGCCCGCCTCGTCCGTCGGCTCCCGGATCGCGCAGTGGTCGGGATCTTCATAAGGTTTCCTTGCATGAGGCCGTCAGGGGCCGGGCCGCGCGCCGAGACGTACGGCGGAAGCGCGGCCCGCCGCGCCGGTGGTGCAACGGGCCGCGCCTGTGGTGACCGATCGAGCGGTGGTCGTCAGCAGAGGTCCCTGACCTCGGCCTTCCACTTGTTCACCTGGCCGCGCAGCCGCCGGATCTTGCGCTTGCTGGCGCCGTCCTCGATGGCCTCGCGCAGCTTGATCCGCGCCTGACGGAGCTTGGCCTTGGCCTCCGCGCACAGGTCGCGCAGCTTGAAGGTGCGCAGCGCCGGCGTCGGGTCGACGTTGCCGGCCTCGTCCACCGCGGACACCTCGAAGCTGTGGTTTCCGGGCGCGATCCCGCTCACGGTGAACGGCGTCGTGCACGGCTTGAACGCCTTGTCGTCGATCGAGCACACGAAGCCGTCGGCGTCACTGTCGGGCGAGGAGAACCGGTAGGTCGGCGGCGACTTCACGCCCGCGCCGTTCTCCGGCCCGCCGATGATGTTGGTCTGCGGCGGGGTGGTGTCCGGAGGCGTCGGGTCGTAGGTGAAGTCCCGGCTCGACGGCGTCGGGTCGACGTTGCCTGCCGGGTCCTTGGCGCGCACCGCGAACGTGTGCTCCGCGGCCGACGTACCGTCGGCGACCTGGTACGGCGAGGTGCACGCGGCGTACGCCCCACCGTCGAGCGAGCACTCGAACGTCGCCGTGTCGTCGTCCGGCGAGTTGAACGAGTACGACGGCAGCACGCTCACCGTGTCACCGTCGGCCGGACCGCCGGTGATCGCGGTGTTGGGCGGGGTGGTGTCCGGCGGGGCTGCCGTTTCCCAGGTGTAGAGGTCCGGCGTCGGGTCCGTGTTGCTCGAGGTGTCGACTGCCTGGACCGACAGGCTGTGCGACCCGGGACTGGCGTTCGTCGTGTACGGCGAGGTGCACGCCGTGAGCGGCCCTCCGTCGAAGCTGCAGTTGAAGGCTCCGATGCCGACGTTGTCGGTGCCGTTGAAGTGGACCTCCACGGGACCCGCGGGCGAGCCGTTGGCCGGACCCGAGGTGATGGAGGTGTTGGGGTCGGTGTCGTCCAACACGATCTGCAGCCGGAAGAAGTTCCCGGCGGTGCCGGTGTCACCACCGAGGAGGTCCCAGATCCGGAGCGTCCAGATGCCGTTGGGGTGGGTCAGGCCGGAGAAGGCGTTGACCATGTTGTCCTGCGGCTTGTACCAGGTACCGGCCGTCGGCGGGTTCGCGTTCGTCATGGACGTCGGCGCGGTGTCGTCCCAGCCGTAGACGCCGCCCAGGTTGTCGCCGTCGCCCGCGCATCCGGGCAGCAGGGTGGCTGCCGCCCCACCGGGCGCGGTGAGAGTCATCCTCAGGTCCGCCTGGTACGTGTGCGTCAGGCCGACCTCGACCCGAATGCCGGAGATGCGCTGGGACGGAAGCCCGGCGACGTTGATCGGGATCTCGACGGGCGAAGCGGGGCTGACCCCACACGAGCCGATGGCTTCGGGAATGTTGTGCGGTCCGCTGAAGGCCGGCGCGAAGTACGTGTCGTCCTGGGGGCCGATGACGGCTTCGCCAGGGGGAGCGGCGGCGAGCGCCGCGGTCACGAGTAGTGGCGCCAGGAAGACGCCGAGGGCTCGCGTGGCGAGCCGGGAGGAGGACATGAGCGAGGGTCCCTTCGTCCGGAGCGCCCCGAGCCGCTCGAGCACAATGTTTGGAGTGGTTTGTCATCATGTGACGCTCCCGGGACCTTGGTCCCAGTGGTTGCGGCACCTGTCTGTCGCTGAAACAAATGCGCCTCCGGGCGCTCCGCGGAATCGAGTCCGGACCCCTGCGGCGACTACCGTTGGACGGTGACTTCCGCAGAGACGACCGAGCAGCAGACGTTCGCCGACCTCGGCCTCGGGCCGAAGGTGCTCAAGGCGCTCTCCGACGTCGGCTACGAGAGCCCGTCCGCGATCCAGGCGGAGACGATCCCGCACCTCCTCGAGGGCCGCGACGTGATGGGCCTCGCGCAGACCGGCACCGGCAAGACCGCGGCGTTCGCGCTCCCGATCCTCGACCGGCTCGACATGTCGCAGAAGTCCCCGCAGGCGCTGGTGCTCGCCCCGACCCGCGAGCTCGCGCTCCAGGTGTGTGAGGCGTTCGAGAAGTACGCGTCCCACCAGCGCGGCGTGCACGTGCTGCCGGTCTACGGCGGGCAGGGCTACGGGCCGCAGCTCACCGCCCTTCGTCGTGGCGTCCACATCGTCGTCGGCACGCCCGGCCGGATCATGGACCACCTGGAGAAGGGGACTCTCGACCTGACCCAGCTGCGCTACCTGGTGCTCGACGAGGCCGACGAGATGCTCAACATGGGCTTCGCCGAGGACGTCGAGACGATCCTCGCCGACACCCCGGACGACAAGCAGGTCGCGCTGTTCTCGGCCACGATGCCGAAGCAGATCCGCAACCTCTCGCAGAAGTACCTGCACGACCCGGTCGAGATCGCGATCGAGCGCAAGACCCGCACCGCCGAGAACATCGCGCAGCGCTACCTCATCTGCAGCTATCCGCAGAAGGTCGACGCGCTCACCCGGATCCTCGAGGTCGAGAACTTCGAGGCGATGATCGTCTTCGTCCGCACCAAGAACGAGACCGAGACGCTCGCCGAGAAGCTGCGGGCGCGCGGGTTCGGCGCGGCCGCCATCAACGGCGACGTCGCGCAGGTGCAGCGCGAGCGCACCGTCAACCAGCTCAAGGACGGCAAGCTCGACATCCTGGTCGCGACCGACGTCGCCGCGCGCGGCATCGACGTCCCGCGGATCACCCACGTCGTCAACTACGACATCCCCACCGATACCGAGTCCTACGTCCACCGGATCGGCCGCACCGGCCGTGCCGGCCGCAGCGGCGACGCGATCTCGTTCATCACGCCGCGCGAGCGCTACCTCCTCAAGCACATCGAGAAGGCCACCCGCCAGCCGCTGACCCAGATGCAGCTGCCGAGCGTCGAGGACGTCAACGCGACCCGGCTGACCCGCTTCGACGACAAGATCACCGAGGCCCTCGAGTCGCCGCAGATCGGCTTCTTCCGCGACGTGATCGGCCACTACGTCAAGAACCACGACGTGCCCGAGGCCGACGTCGCCGCCGCGCTGGCGATCGTCCTCCAGGGCGACACCCCGCTGATCATGGAGGACCAGCCGGAGCCGCAGCGCCGGCCGCGGAAGGAGTACGACGACCGCGGCGATCGTGGCGGGCGCGACCGCGGCAGCAGGGGCCCGCGCCGCGGCCCCAGCCAGCCGATGGCGACGTACAAGATCCAGGTCGGGAAGCGGCACCGCGTGGAGCCCCGCCAGATCGTCGGCGCGATCGCCAACGAGGGCGGCCTCGGCCGCAACGACTTCGGCGCGATCACCATCCGCGGCGACTACTCGCTCGTCGAGCTGCCGGCGAAGCTGCCCGGCGACGCCTGGGACAAGCTCCGCGAGACCCGCATCAGCGGCAAGCTGATCGAGCTCTCCCGCGACTACGGCCCGAAGAAGGGCAAGAAGCCGGCCCAGGACTGATCAGGCCGCGGGCTCCTCGGCCGTGCCCTGGTGGATGTCGAGACGGAGCGTCCGTGCGGCGATGTCGACGAGTGGGCCGAGCAGGACGATGACGGCGATCGTGCCGGCGCCGATCGTGGCGCCGAGCAGCCACCCGACGAGCGCGCCGCCGCCCTGCACCGCGCTGTAGCTCCAGCGGAACGGGACCGGCGGGTCCCAGGCGAGCGCGGCGCCCTCGGCCGGACCGGCGCCGGTGCGACTGCCGAGGTAGCCGGCGATGCCGAGCGCGAGCACCGGAAACGCGACGGCGAGCAGGCCGATCCGCGCCGGGAGCGTGCCCGGAGTGCTCATCAGGCCGAGCACCACGGAGACCGTCACGCCGACCAGGCCGATCTGCACGACCGTGCCGATCCCGGGGCGCACCCGCCGGGCGGCGGCGAGGGCGACGAACGCCGCACCGACGGCCAGGTTGACGATCCAGAAGGAGAGCCCGGACTGCAGGGCGATGCCGTTGACGAGCGTCGAGTAGCCGTCGGAGCCGAGGTCCGCGGCGAGCAGCACCGCCACGCCGGAGCCCAGGACGACGCAGCCGCCGAGCAGGAGACAGGAGCGCCCGAGCCAGTCCACGGGGCCACTATGGCGGGCAGCGGCAAGCGCGACGAGCGAATATCGCTCACAATGGTCGGCATGGGGGGCAGGAGGACCGTGCTGGGCGCCGTCGTCGTGACGGCGCTCCTGGGTGCGTGCAGCGCGCCGGCGGAGGTCACGGAGGCGGAGGGGTCGCCGTCCGCGCAGGCGTCCTCCCCGACGCCATCGTCGTCCTCATCGTCGTCGTCCTCGGCCGAGCCGTCGCCGTCGGGCCCGCGCAGCGGGATGTCCCGCGAGGGCGGCGCCCGCTTCGAGGTGCCCGAGGCCGTGATCATGCAGCAGCTCGCACGCGTTGCTGAGCGGATCGCCCGCCGTACGCCGATCACGAAGCCGCCGCCCGCCGACATCGACCCCGGCAGCAACCGGGCGCTGGGCTACCAGCTGCTGCTCGACTTCGGGTTCCCGGCGGCGCAGTGGAAGTACCTCGACGCGCTCTGGCATCGCGAGTCCGGCTGGAACCACCTCGCCGAGAACCCCAGCTCCGGCGCCTACGGGATCCCGCAGTCGCTGCCCGCCACGAAGATGGCCGTGGTCGGGAGTGACTGGCGGACGAACCCGGAGACCCAGATCCGGTGGGGGCTGGCCTACATCGCCGCCCGGTACGGGTCGCCGGAGGCGGCGTGGGCGCATTCGGAGCGGGTGGGTTGGTACTAGCCCGCCCTCCCGCCGCGGTCGCCCCCGCCGGTGGTTGAGGTGCGAGGCCGCCTGCGGCCTTGGCTAGTCCTGAGGTGCGAGCTTGCGAGCCTCGAAGGGCTCGAAACCTCCGGCTGATGGGGTGTCAGACCTCGGCGAGGCCGAAGTCCTCGGCGCCGAGGGAGCGGACGCAGTCGGCGGCGGCGACGAGGCCGGCGGCGGCCGAGGTCAGCACGGCGGAGAACGGCATCGGGAGGTCGCGGGACTGGGCGAGGTCGCCGGCGGCGTACACACCGTCGAGGCTGGTGCGGCCGAAGCCGTCGATGAGCACGGCGCCCATCGGCGACATCTCGAGCCCGAGCTGCTCGGCGAACGGGGCTGACTGCGACCACTGGGTCGCGACGATCAGGCCGCCGTACTCGGCGTCGGTGCCGTCGAGGTCGAGCCGTACGCCGAGCGGGCTGCGGCAGGCGCCGCGGACCGGCTCGGTGCGCACCTCGACGCCCATCCGGGCGAGGGTCGCGGCCGTCTCGGCGTCGAGGTCGGCGCCGCCGGTGAGCACGGTGACGGCCGACGCGATGGGCGCCATCATCGCGACCAGGCGGGGCAGGTGGGAGTGGGCGCCGAGGATCGCGACGGGCGCGTCGCGCAGCTCGTAGCCGTGGCAGAACGGGCAGTGGGCGACGACGTCGCCGAAGAGCGGCTCCAGCCCGGGGATGTCGGGTAGCGCGTCGACGACGCCGGTCGCGAGCAGCACCCGCCGGACGCGCACCGGGTCGGCGCCGTCGACGTCGACGATGAACGCGTCGCCGTCGGGCTCGACCGAGAGGACGCCACGGTCGACGAAGCTGATCGTCGGGTACTGCTCGACGTCCTTCCGGGCGGCGGCACGCAGCTCGGCCGGCGGTGCGCCGTCGTGCCCGAGGAAGTTCTGCATGTGGGTTGCGGGGTCGTTGCGGTAGCGGTCGGTGCCGAGGACGACGGCGGTACGCCGCATCCGTCCGAGCGTGAGAGCGGCCTGGAGGCCGGCGGTTCCTGCGCCGATCACGGCGACGTCGTAGTCAGTGTTGGTGTCCATGCAGACCAGCGTGCGACTTCAGGTTGACCTGAAGTCAAGCCGTGTGAGTTCATGTTCACATGAAGTCGGACGAGTCGATCAGGTGGAGCGTCGGACAGCTGGCTGAGCGGTTCGGCGTGGCGACGCACGTGCTGCGGCACTGGGAGGACATGGGGCTGCTGACGCCGGAGCGGGACTCCGCCGGGCGGCGGGTCTACGGCGAGCCCGATGCCTACCGGGTGGCGGCGATCCTCTCCAGCAAGGCGGCCGGGATGAGCCTGGAGCAGATCCGTGCGCTGATCGACGCCGACGCCGCCGACCGGCGGAAGGCGCTGACCGCCCACCTGGCCGACCTCGAGCAGCGGATGGCGGAGATGGAGCGCTCGCGGCACATGACCCAGCACGCGCTCGACTGCCGGGCGCACGACATCACCCAGTGCCCCAACTTCCGGTCGCACGTCGCGGGGATCGTCTCCGGCGAGGAGGCGACGTTCCTCATCCGTTGGAAGAACCTGCACGAGAGGTCTGGTCAGCGGTCACCACGTGGTGCTTGAGTGACGTGGCTCACACTCCCACGTCGGAAGGACGTCCATGTCCGCACCCTCCCGGCGGCGCCTGCTCCCCGCCGCCGCTGCCGCACTCGTCGCCCTCGTCACCGCACTCGTCGCCCTCGCCGTACCTGCCGCGCCCGCGCAGGCCGCGGCGGCGCCGTACGTCGCCCTCGGCGACTCCTACTCCTCCGGCGTCGGGACCCGGACCTACTTCGACTCCACCTGCAAGCGCTCCAACGCGGCCTACCCGCGGCTGATCGCCAACGCGCGCGGCTACGCCCTCAACTTCCAGGCCTGCTCCGGTGCGACGGTCTCGACGGTGACCAACAACCAGCTGGCGGCGCTCACCACCGGCACGGAGTACGTCACGCTCTCGGTCGGCGGGAACGACGCCGGCTTCGCCGACGTGCTCACCGAGTGCGCGATGCCCGGATGGGCGTCCAACTGCAGCGGCGCGGTCACCACCGCCCGCAACTACATCAACAACACGTTGCCGGGCCGGCTGAGCACGCTCTACTCCTCGATCCGCACCAAGGCACCCAACGCCGTCGTGGTGATCGTCGGCTACCCGCGCATCTTCATGGGCGAGGACTGCAACGCCGGCACCTGGTTCTCCCCCTCGGAGATGACCAGCCTCAACGGCACCGCCGACCTGCTCAACTCCAAGCTCGCGGCCGCCGCGTCCGCTCGCGGCTTCAAGTTCGCCAACCCGACCACCCGCTTCACCGGCCACGCCGTCTGCGACTCGACCGAGTGGATCAACGGCCTGTCCAACCCGGTCGCCGAGAGCTATCACCCCAACACGCTCGGCCACTCCTCGGGCTACACGCCGCTGGTGAGCCCGCTGCTGGTCGGCTGACGCGGGGCGGCGTACGCGGACGCGGGGTAACTCAGTGTTACGAACGCTTGCTGGGTGCTGTGACCGGTCACAGCGCCGAGGGAGCGGATCTAACACTGAGTTACCCCACAGCCCCGCCCGCCCGCCGGACCGCCCGCTTCGGACCCGCTGGTAGAACAACGGGCATGCGGCGACTCTCGGCGGTCCTGGCTCTCGTCCCTCTCGTGCTGGTCTCCGCGTGCAGCGGCGACGCCGCCGAGGAGGACGGTGCGCCGCCGGACGACCTGGCCACCGACCTGGCCGCCGGGCTGGAGCTGACGGCAGCCGCCGTCGGCACCGACAAGGAGGAGGACGTCGCCTCCGGCGCCGGGCTCGCGGACGTCGCGTTCGTCGGCCAGGACGTGTCCGAGGTCGCGGAGGAGTACGTCGAGGTCGTCGCCGGCATGAACGGCATCGCTCCCACGGTCGAGGGCGAGGTCTCGGGTGACGCGATCACGCTCACCTGGTCGTGGCCGGTCGTCGAGGGCGAGGAGCCGTGGACCTACGAGACGACGGCCGAGGTCGGCGAGGACGGCGACTCGTGGGCGGTCGTCTGGGACCGGACCGTCGTCGAGCCCAGCCTCAAGAAGAACGACACGCTCGAGGCGACGACCGTCCCCGCCCGCCGCGGGGAGATCCGCGGCGCGGGCGGCAAGGTGCTGGTCACCGAGCGGCCGGTGTTCCGCTACGGGATCGACCGGGTCCAGGTCTCGGGCGCGAAGGCCGCCGCGTCCGCGCGCGAGCTCGCCGCGCTGGTCGGCATCGACGTCGCGCCGTACGTCGCCGCGGTCAAGGCCGCGGGCGACCGCGCGTTCGTCGAGGCGATCACCTACCGCGAGGACGAGGTGCCGCCCGCCGTACGGCGCACCGCGCTCGACATCGAGGGAGCGCTGGCGATGGCCGACGAGATCGCGCTCGCGCCGACGCGCGAGTTCGCCGCACCGATCCTCGGCCGGGTGGGCCCGGTGACGGCGGAGATGATCGAGGAGGACCCGGACGCCTACGAGATCGGCGACATCGTCGGCATCTCCGGGCTCCAGCAGCGCTACGACGAGCAGCTGCGCGGGTCCGACGGCCGCGTGGTCGAGGCGGCGAACCCCAACCGGGCGCGCGGGCGCGAGCTGTTCCGGGTGCAGGCGACCGACGGCGAGACCCTCGCGCTGACGCTCGACGAGCGGCTGCAGACGGCCGCCGAGTCGCTGCTCGCCGACGTCGGTCCGGCGAGCGCGATCGTCGCGCTCCGGCCGAGCGACGGCTCGATCCTGGCGGCCGCCAACGGCCCGGGCACCGAGGGCCTCAACCACGCGACCTACGGGCAGTTCGCGCCCGGCTCGACGTTCAAGATCGTCAGCAGCCTGGCGCTCCTGCGCAGCGGGCTGGAGCCGGGGTCGACGCTGCCGTGCACGGCGACCACGAACGTCGACGGCAAGCAGTTCAAGAACTACGACGACTACCCGAGCAGCGCGCTCGGCGACGTGCCGTTCTCGACCGCGGTCGCCCAGTCGTGCAACACGGCCTTCATCTCCCAGCGCGGCGAGCTCGGCAAGGGCGACCTCGCCGGTGCCGCGGCGGCCCTCGGCCTCGGCATCGACCACGACCTCGGCTTCCCGGCCTACTTCGGCCAGGTCCCGCCGCCCGCCTCCGAGACGGAGGCCGCCGCCGACCTGATCGGCCAGGGCAAGATCCTCGCCTCGCCGATGGTGATGGCGACGGTGATCGCCAGTGTGCAGGAGGGCGCGGTCGTCGTACCCCGTCTCGTCGAGCAGGTCGACGTCGAGGCGCCGGACGTCGAGGCGCTGACCCGCACCGAGGCCGACCAGCTCCGCGGGATGCTGCGCCAGGTCGTCACCGAGGGCTCCGGCAGTGCACTGGCCGACGTGCCCGGTGCGCCGGTGATCGCCAAGACCGGCACCGCCGAGTTCGAGCGCGACGGCCGCATCGAGACCCACGCGTGGATGGTCGCCGCGCAGGGCGACCTCGCCGTCGCGGTCTTCGTGGAGCTCGGCGAGTCGGGCTCGCAGACCGCCGGGCCGATCCTGGAAGAGTTCCTCCGGGCGGCGGGGTAGGCCAGCCGCCCGGCAGGCGGACTCCCGCAGGCCGAGCCCCGCAGGCCGAGCCCCGCAGGCCGAGCAAGCCGGTCTTGCCGCCAGCGGCGCTGGCACCGAGCCTGCCTCGACTGCGGGGCGGAGCAGGCCGGCCGGCCGCGAAGCGGCATCGGCCGCGAAGTCCGGGGCGGAGCCTGCGGAGCCCCCGGACGAGCGGTCGATCGTCGGCCTGGCGCCGACCAGTCCCAAATGAGCGAGCCCCCGGGACGGCATGGGGTCCATCAACCGGGGGCTCTGTCGTCTACTGCCCACCATGACGGTGGGCTATCGGTGCTCCCTCCGAAGTAAAACGACGCGCTCAGGATAGCAAGGGGGTGGGCACCCTCGGCAAGGATCCCCGGAGAAATCCCGACCCGATCCGGCTCAGGCCGGGTCGTCCTCGGCGGGGACGATCTCCGTGACCCCGTTCGAGGCGCGGGAGACCGACTTGTGCAGCATCGCCTCGACGTCGACCCCGGTCGCCGTCTTGAGCATCTGGAGGGTCTGCGCGACGTTGTCGGTGACCTGCTTGGGCAGCGCGCCGGCGCCGTCGGTCGACAGCACCGTGAGCTGGTCGATCGACGCGATGGGCGCCGCGACCTCCTTCGCGATCTGCGGGAGCACCTCGATGAGCATCTGGAGCACCGCGGCGTCGTTGTAGTGCGCGAACGCCTCGGCGCGCTTGTCCATCGCCTCCGCCTCGGCCTGGCCCACGGCCAGCGTGGCGGCCGCCTGGGCCTCACCCTCCGCGCGGGTCGCGTCGGCCTCGGCGACACGGCGGGCCTTCTCGGCCTCACCGCGCTTGGCGCCCTCGATCGCCTCGGCCTCGGCGAGCGCCGCGCGCCGGGCCTTCTCGGCCTCACCGGTGAGCCGCTGCTCCTCCGCGTTGGCCTCGGCGGCCGCGATCGTCGACGCCTTGCGCGCCTCGGCGGCCGCGATCTCCGCCGTACGGCGTGCCTCCGCCTCCTGCTCGACGCGGTAGCGCTCGGCGTCGGCCGGCTTGCGGACCTGGGTCTCGAGCTCGCGCTCGGTCAGCGCGGCCTTGCGGACGGCGACCTTCTCCTGCTCGGTCAGGATCGCCTGGTCCCGGTCGGCCTGGGCGAGCGGGCCGGCCGCCGCGGCCTGGGCGGCAGCGGCGTCGGTCTCGGCCTTGATCTCGGCCTGCTTGAGCGCGAGCGTGCGCTGGGAGACCGCGATCTCCTGCTCGGCCGCGATCTGCGCCTGCTCGGCGGCGCGGCGGGCGTTGGCCTCCGCGATCCGCGCCTCCTGGCTGGCGCGCGCTGCCTCGGGACGACCGAGGTCGGCGAGGTAGGTGCCGTCGTCGGTGACGTCCTGGATCTGGAAGGCGTCGAGGATCAGGCCTTGGCCGGTCAGCGACGACTCGGACTCGTCGGCCACCCGCTGGGCGAACGCCGCCCGGTCGCGGATGATCTGCTCGACGGTCAGGCCGCCGACGATGGAGCGCAGCGCACCGGCGAGCACCTCCTGGGTGAACGACTCGATCTCGGCCTGCTGGGCGAGGAACCGCTGGGCGGCGAGGCGGATCTGGTCGGCGTTGCCGCCCACCTTCACGATCGCCACACCGTCGAGGTTGAGCTTGATGCCCTGGCCGGAGACGGCCCCGCGGATCTGCACCGAGATCCGGCGGCTCGACAGGTCGAGGGTGGCCAGCTTCTGCACGAACGGGATGACGAAGACGCCGCCACCGAGCACAACCTTCTGGCCGGACAGGTCGGTCGTGAGCTCACCGGTCTCCGGGTTGACCACGGCCTTGCCCTTGCGGCCGGTGACGATGAACGCCTGGTTGGGGCCGGCGACCTTGTAGCGGCTGGTGATGAGCAGCACCAGCAGCACGAGGAGTACGACGATCCCGGCGATGGGAAGCAGCAGTTCCATGACGATCCTTCTTCTGGCCTTCTCTGGCGTTCGGTGAGGGGGGCGTTAGCTCGGGGACTTCCACACCGCGGCGACGTTGACCGCCGTGGGGGACACGACGCCGATGACGTTGACCTCGTCACCGGCCTCGATGGGCGTGTTCGCGCGGGCGTTGTAGGTGACGGTGTGCCCGCCGACGACGACGCGGATGACGCCGTAGCCGTCACCGGGGATCGCCGTGACGACCTTGCCGACCTGGCCGACGGTGTCGCTGATCGAGATCGTGCCGTCGCTGGGGCCCTCCTTGACCAGGCGCGTGAGCCACCAGGCGAACCAGCCGACCAGGAGGCCGGCGCCGAGTGCCACGGCGACGGACACCGGCCAGGGCGCGTCCGCCGCATCGGCAGCGGCGCCACCGAAGCCGAACGCGGAGACGAACCCGCCGATCGCGGCGCTCCCGATCCAGTCGGCCTCGAGCGCGTCGAGCGCGCCGTCGAGGACGTCGCCGGCGACCAGGGACACGAGCACCAGGACGAGTCCGGCGATGCCGAGGGCGAGGAAGACGGTCACGGGCTCTCCGGGGAAGCGGGGCGGGGTGACGTGATCGTATCCCCGCGACACCGCCCCAAACCGGGGGTCGCCAGGACTGCTGGGCGCCCGCTTGACCTCAACTTCACTTGAGGTTGTCTGCTTGTCCCATGCACGCCATCCGACTGCACGAGCACGGTCCCGCCGACAACCTCCGACTCGAGGAGCTGCCCGACCTCGATCCCGGTCCGGGCGAGGTCCGGATCGCGGTGGAGGCCGCGGGCGTCCACCTCCTCGACACCACCCTCCGCAAGGGCGAGCCGGGGCCGTTCCCAGCCCTCCCGCTGCCCACGATCCCGGGCCGCGAGGTCGCCGGCGTCGTCGACCGGGTCGGCGCCGGTGTGCCTGACGAGTGGCTCGGACGCCGGGTCGTGGCCCACCTCGGGATGGTCCCCGGCGGGTACGCCGAGCAGGCGGTCTGCGACACCGGCCTGCTGCACGCGGTGCCCGATGGCGTGGACCCGGCCGCCGCCGTGGCCGCCATCGGCACCGGCCGGACCGCCCAGGGCATCCTCGAGCTGGACCCGCCCACCAGCGACGACGTCGTGCTGGTGCCGTCCGCTGCCGGCGGCCTCGGCTGGCTGCTCGCCCAGTCCGCCCGGCGCGTGGGGGCACAGGTCGTCGCCGCGGCGGGCTCGCCCGACCGCGCCGCCGCGCTCGACGGCCTCGGCGCCGACCTGGTCGTCGACTACGGCGCCCCGGGCTGGGACGAGAAGGTGCGGGCGTCGTACGACGGCGGCGTGACGCTGGTCTACGACGGTGTCGGCGGTGCCGTCGGCCGTACGGCGCTGGAGCTGCTCGCGCCCGGCGGCCGGCTGGTGATGTTCGGCTACTCCTCCGGCGCCGCCACCCGGCTGACGACCGACGACCTGGTGAGCCGCGGCATCAGCGCCGGCTGGTCCCTCGGCCCGCGGATGCAGCGGCTGCCCGGCGGCATCCCCGGCCTCGCCGCCCGCGCGCTCGCCCGGGTCGCGGCAGGGGAGTGGGAGCCACTCGTGACGGCGTACCCGCTGGCCGACGCTGCCCGCGCCCACGACGACCTCGAGGGCCGGCGCGCCCTCGGCAAGGTCGTGCTCGTCACGTCGCACGCTGCCGCGCGATGAATCGGGTGGCCGATGTCGGTCCTCACCCCCAGACTGTGAGGACCCCATGACCGACCAGCTGACCACCGATCCCCTCGGCAACGACGCGCCCCCGCCGGCGCCCTCGGGCCGTCGTCTCCCGCGCGCGCTGACGCCGTTCCGCCACTCCGCCTACCGCCGGCTCGGCAGCGCCCTGGTGCTGACCTCGTTCGGCAGCGGCGTGTGGATCGTGGCGCTGGTGTGGGAGGTCATCCGCATCGGCGGCGGCCCCGCGCAGCTCTCGATCGTCTCGACCGCGAGCGCGGTCGGCGTGCTGCTGCCCGCCCTGCTCGGCGGCGTGGTCGCCGACCGGATCCCCCAGAAGCTGATCCTGATGGCCGTCGCCGGCGTCGAGATCGTCGGCATGGCGCTGGTCGCCGCGCTGTCGTGGGCCGACCTCACCCAGGTCTGGCACCTGGCGGCGGTGTCGTTCGTGACCGGCATGGCGATGGCGTTCTACTACCCCGCCTACTCGGCGTGGCTGCCGGCGCTCGTGCCCGAGTCCGACCTGATGGCGGTCAACGGCTTCGAGGGCATGGTGCGCCCGACCGTCGGGCAGGCGCTGGGGCCCGGCGCCGCGGGCCTGGTCGTCGGCGCGGCGTCGTCGTCGGCGGCGCTGTCGATCGCGGCCGGGGCCAACCTGCTCGGCCTCCTGGTCCTGACGTTGGTGCCGCTCACCGCCGTACGCCGTGAGCTGGCGGAGCCCGGGCCGGGCGGCGCCGCCCATGCCGTCGCGACCGCGCTGGCCGACATGCGCGAGGGCTTCGTCTACATGGTGCGCACGCCCTGGCTGCTGGCCACGCTGCTCTTCGCCTCGGTGATGATCCTGGTGATGATGGGCCCGCTCGAGGTGCTCGTGCCGTTCCTGATCAAGGACGAGCTGGGCGGTGGTCCGGGCGACCACGCCCTGGTGATGGCGATGTTCGGCATCGGCGGCGCGGTCGGGTCGATGGTGATGGCCTCGCTCCGGATGCCGCGGCGCTACCTCACCTGGATGAACCTGCTGTGGGGAGTCGGCTGCCTGCCGTTCCTCGTCGTCGGGTTCGCGACCGAGGTGTGGCAGGTCGCTGCCGCGGCGTTCGTGATGGGCGCGCTGTTCTCGGCGCCGATGGTCATCTGGGGCACGCTGCTCCAGCGGCGGGTGCCGCCCGCGCTGCTCGGCCGGGTGGCCTCGCTCGACTTCTTCGTGTCGATCAGCCTGATGCCGGTCTCGATGGCGCTGTCGGGCCCGGTCTCGGAGTGGCTGGGCCTCGGGACAACGTTCGCGATCGCGGCGCTGGTCCCGGTGGTCGCCGCCGTGGTGGCGGTGGTGTGGGCCAAGCTGCCCGCCGACGAGCTCGCCCACCCGCTCGCCGACTGACCCACGTGCTGGCGGCCCCGGGCTAGCTGCGCAGCGCCGCCAGCACCTCGGCGTTGTGGCGGTGGCCGACCGTTTCGTAGCCGAGCACCGTCACCCACGGCGTGAGCGAGAGCACCAGCAGGCACGTGATGAGACCGGCGCCGCTGGCCGCCATCAAGACCGGCGCGACCAGGAGCACGACCGTGACCGCCATCAGCAGCAGGTGGAACGGGTCGGCGCTCCAGCTGATCAGCGCGTAGAACAGGTACAGCCCCAGCGTGTAGATGCCGAGCGGGACCGCCACCGTCAGGACGGTGGCCACCCGGGTGAGGTCGCTGTGGTGGTCGACGTAGTAGGCGGCCGCATGGAGACCCGCCCCGACCGCGACGATCGCGCCGAACAGGGGCATGTGGCCGTAGCCCCACACGAACGACCGCTGCCGTCGGTAGGTGAGGATCTCGGCGTGCGGCAGCACGAAGTAGGTCCACCACATCCCGAACGTCAACGCCGTGCCGGCAAGCGCGAGCAACGCGACCTCGAGCGTGAGCCCGTCCTCGGTGAACGGCGTCAGCGCCGCCATCGTGCCGATCATCCCCTCGCCGAGCGCGATGATCACCATCAGCCCGTAGCGCTCGGCGATGTGGTGGGGGTGCCACGGCGGCCCGCCGTACCGGCGCTCGGCGACGTACGGCCCGGAGACCTCGATCAGGAACGGCACCATCATCGCGACGAACGTCGTGGTCACGGGGAGGTCGACGATAGCGAGCACGCACCACAGGACCTGGGACGCGACGATCGAGACGCCGTACACGGCGTGCACCTGGCGCCGGCCTGCGTCGTGGCGCGACGCGCGCCACCACTGGGCGAGCATGGCCACGCGCATCACGACGTAGCCCCAGACCATCACGTCGTTGTCGAGGGTGTCGCCGTGGTGGATCGACTCGAACATCGGCGGGAGGCCGAACGCGAAGACCAGCACGCCGACCATCTGCAGCATCGTGGTGAGGCGGTAGATCCAGTCGTCGGTGTCGTACGCCGACGCGAACCACGTGAAGTTGATCCACGCCCACGAGATGCCGAACGTGGCGAACGCGAAGCCGACGATCCCGGCGACGACGTGGTCCTCGACCAGCGCGTGGGAGAGCGAGTTGGCGGCCGTCCCGAAGGCAACGACGAAGGTCAGGTCGAAGAGGAGCTCGAGCGGTGTTGCTGCGCGGTGCCCCTCGTCGGGGTCGCGGCCGAGCATCCGGCGACGCCTGTGCTGCAGGGTCTCCTCAGGCATGGGCGCGAGTCTAGGACCGCAGGTGCGCCGTGCAACCCGCCCTGGCTTCAGGCCGCGCGGCCGAGCAGCGCCAGCAGCCGGCGGGCGGGCCCGGCGCCGTCGGGCACCGGGACCGGCGGCCCGAACTCCCCGTCCTGCTCGAGCGCGATCGCGAGCGCCGTCGGCATCAGGGCCTCGGCGAACGGAGCGGGAACCGGTACGGCGGAGCCGGTCGCCTGGTGCACGTCCCACCCGTGGACCGTGATCTCGACCGCCGCGAGCCGGGCGATCGTGCCGACCGGCATCGGCCGCCCGCCGACCAGCACGATCGGCGTGGTGGCGCTCGCCCAGGCGCCGAGCAGGTGGCACGCCTTGAGGCGGATGGCGTCGAGCCGCTGCGCGAGCGGCGCCGGCGCGGCGCTGTGCAGGCCGATGGCGCCGTCGGCGCCCTCGGAGAACGCGTCGAGCGCGTCCTCCATGTGCGCGAGCAGGTCGCCGAGCCGCCACAGGTCGCAGGGCGTCGGGTGGCACAGGTGCTCGGGGCGCACCGAGGCCAGCGCACCCCGTGTGTAGTCGAGCGCGCGCTGGAGCAGGTCGACCCCCGGGTCCGCCGTGGGGCCGGGGAGTGCGGTCACGACGCTCAGCTCGCCGCGGGCAACGGCCGGTAGTCGGCCGGCAGCCGGTCGGGCAGGCCGAGCCGGGTGAAGTGCTCGGCGCCGAAGAACGCCGTGACGTGGCGTACGGCGGCGCGGTCGCCGTCGAGCTCGAGCACCTGCACGTGGAACGGCACGAAGTGGCCGTCGCGCTGACGCATGTAGAGCCCGAACGCCGGCTGCCCGTTGGCCATCGTCGCGATCATCGGCATGTCCTCGACGCCGCCGGGGCACTTGGAGCCGATCAGCTCGCCGATGGTGGCGGCACCGCGGTAGTGGTTGAGGAACGGCGGCATGTCCCACGTGGCGTCGTAGGTGAGCAGCTTGACGATGCGGTCGATGTCCTTGGCCCAGAACGCCTCGAGGTAGGCGTCGAGCAGGGCGCGCTGCTCGACGGTCAGCTCGGGGCTCACGGTGTCGGGGGTCAGGCCGCGCTCGCCGAGCTGGGCGTGCGCGCGCTGGAGCGCGGAGTTGACCGCCGCGGTGGTCGTGTCGAGCGCGGTGGCCGTCTCGGCGGCCGTCCAGCGGAGCACGTCGCGCAGGATGAGGACGGCGCGCTGGCGGGCCGGCAGGTGCTGGAGCGCGGCGACGAACGCGAGCCGGATCGTGTCGCGCTCGGCGACCTCGACGGCCGCGTCGGGGATCGGCTCCAGCCACGGCACCTCGGCGTCCTGCTCGAGCGCGTCGCCGGCGAGCGAGTCGGCGGTGCCGAGCCCGGCCGGGAGCGGCCTGCGCGGACGGCCCTCGAGGTTGGTCAGGCACACGTTGGTCGCGATCTTGTAGAGCCACGTGCGGACCGAGCTGCGGCCCTGGAAGCTCGCCGACGCCTTCCACGCCCGCAGGAACGTCTCCTGCACGAGGTCCTCGGCCTCGTGCACCGACCCGCTCATCCGGTAGCAGTGAGCCATCAGCTCACGCTGGTAGCGCCCGGTGAGGGCGTCGAAGTCCGCCAGCTCGTCCGGCGTCGTGGTTGCCTGCTCGGTGTCGGTCACTGCCGTCCCCATTGCTCGCTCCCCAGGGTTGTCGAGTCTGCCTCAGAGGTCGACTCGCGTCGACCCGGAAATTCATCGGGGCCGGATTCATGGGATTTGTGTCGGGTCGGGATCGTGTCGGGGTGCGGCCGGACGCCGGGCGCTGCCCGTGTCGAGATGGGGTGGTCCCGGTCGTGTCGGGGCGCGTCCGGGCGCCGGCCGCGGCTCCCGGCTTGCTCGCTCCGCCGCGCGACGGCGCTCTGTGGTTGCGCGCCGCTCAGTGCGGGGCGCCGGCGCGTCGTCGCGAAATCGCCGGGAGCCGCACCCGTCGCCCGGCCGCACCCCACCAAGGTCGCGGGGTGGGGATCAACCGGTGGCCATGCGGGTTCGTATCTGATTGGTCTGCGGTCCCATCCCACCGGCGACCGTGACGGTCACGCGCAGCGGTGCGGTCCGGGAACGGGGTTGCTTCCCGGCGATTTCGCGACGACGCGCCGACGCCCCAGCCGAAGCGGCGCCCAGCCCGAGAGCGTCGGACGCGGAGGAGCGAGCAAGCCGGGAAGCAGCGCCGGGCCCGGGCCGGACCGCACCCAGGACCGCCACGATCCAACAAATCAAGCTCAGGCAGAGGCCCCCACGAGCTCCAGGGCCCGTCGCGCCAGCGGCTCGGCAACGGTCCTATCGAGCGGGACAAGGCCGACCCGGGTGCGCCGGTCGAGGAGGTCGTCGATGTCGTGGGCGCCCTCGTGGGTGATGCCGAAGACGAGCTCGGCGAGGGTGACCGGGACGGTGTCGCCGGCCGGCGCGAGCAGCGCGGCGTCGGACAGGCCGGTCGCGGCGGCTGCGGAACCCAGGACGAGGGCGGCGTCGACGCCGTACCTGCGGACCAGCCGGGCGAAGCCGGGGCGGCCGTCGGCGGCGGCGAGGGCGGTGAGCTCGGCGCGGGGCGCCGCGCCGGAGAGCGGGAGGGTGCGGGTCACGCACGCGCCGGCGGCGAGGCCGGCACGGGCGACCGCGGCGTCGACGGCGTCCTCGGCCATCTGGCGGTACGTCGTCAGCTTGCCGCCGACGATGGTGACGACCCCGGTGCGGCTGACGACGGTGGCGTGCTTGCGGGAGAGGTCGGCGGTGTGGTCGTCGCCGCTGTCGAGCAGCGGCCGGAGCCCGGCGTACGCGCCGACGACGTCGGAGCGGCGCAGCGGTCGCTCGAACGACGCGGACACGACGTCGAGGAGGAAGCCGATCTCGACCTCGGTCGGCACGGCCACGTCGGGGATCGGTCCCTCGACGGGCTCGTCGGTGAGGCCGACGTAGATCGTGCCGTCGGGCTGGGGCAGCACGAGCACGAAGCGGTTGGACTCGCCGGGGATCGGCGCGAACACCGCCGCCCCGAGGCCCGGGAGCGTGTCGGCGCGGAGCACCAGGTGGGTGCCGCGCGACGGGCGCAGCTTGATCTCGTCGACCAGGTCGCCGGCCCAGACGCCGGCGGCGTTGACGACCATGCGGGTCCGGACGTCGCGTACGGCGCCGGTCAGCTCGTCGCGGAGGGTCACGAGCGTGCCGGTCGCGGACAGGACCCGGGCGCGGGTGTGGACGGCGGCGCCGTGCTGGGCGGCGGTCCGGGCGATGGTGGTGACGAGGCGGGCGTCGTCCTCGAGCTGGCCGTCCCAGCCGAGCAGTCCGCCGCGCAGGCCGTCGTGGCGCAGCGGCGGGGCGTAGCGCAGCGTGTCGCCGCGGTCGATCCGCCGGGGCCGGGGGAGGGTGCCCTCGCTCGTGCGGGCGGCGCGGCGCAGCAGGTCGCCGGCGAAGAGACCGCCGCGGGCGATGGTGGCGTGCAGCCGGTCGACCGAGGCCGAGAGCGGGATGAGCGTCGCCATCGAGCGGGTGAGGTGGGGGGCCGTGGTCTCCATCAGGATGCCGCGCTCGACCGCGCTCTCGTGGGCGATGCCGACGTGGCCGCTGGCGAGGTAGCGCAGGCCGCCGTGCACCAGCTTGGACGAGAAGCGCGACGTACCGAAGGCCAGGTCGTGGGCGTCCACCGCGAGCACCCGGAGGCCGCGGGTCGCCGCGTCGAGCGCGACGCCTGCGCCGGTGACGCCGAGGCCGACGACGACGAGGTCGACGTCGGACGGCGCGCCGGCCAGGCCGGGCGTGATGCGGGTCGGGGTCACGGGGCGAGCACCTCCACGACCAGGCGGTGCAGCTCGGCCTCGAGCGCCTGCTCGGTCACGGCGTCGTCGACCATCGTCTGGGCCGACAGCACGAACCCGTGGACCGCGAGCAGCAGCGTGCGCGCGATGGTCTGCGCGTCGCCGGCTCGGACGCTGCCGGCGTCCTGGCCGGCGAGGATCGCGGCGACCAGCACCTCGAGCACGAGGTCCTGCGACCGACCGCGGCGGGACAGCAGGTAGGGGAGGATCAGCTCGGGGTCGAGCTCGACGATCCGCACGAACAGCTCGTTGTCGCGCAGCGCCTTCACCGCGCGGACCAGGGCGTCGGCCACCTGCTCGGGGCCGGGCACGGTGCCGTCGTCGGCGCTGGTGGTCTCGGCGACGAGCTCGCCCCACTCACGGGTCATCAGGTCGGCGAGCAGGCGCGGCATGTCGGCCCACGTGCGGTAGATCGTCATCCGCGAGACGCCCGCGCGGCGGGCGACCTCGGTGAGCGTCGTGCGGCGCCAGCCGACGTCGAGGATGCAGGCGCGCGCCGCGTCGAGGTAGGCGTCGCGCGGGCTGCGGTCCGGCTCCGGCTTGTGACGAAGTGACGTCATGTGTCACACTGTAACACATGACCGAGCTCAGCACCGACCGCCGCCAGCCCGAGATGCCCGCCACCCGGTGGGGCGACCCGGCCGAGGCGGGCCCGCTCCCGGACAGCGTCCGCGGCCTCGTCGGCATGGTGTTCCCGCTCGGCGACACCCCGGCGCGCGAGGACGTGACGGTGCCCGCGCCGGCGCTGGCCGCCGAGCTGCTCGACTCCCTCCGCTCCCTCCTCGGCGAGGAGCAGGTGATCGTCGACGACGAAATACGGCGGGTGCGCACCCGCGGCAAGTCGACGCCCGACCTGCTGCGCCAGCGCGCCGGCGACCTGTCCGACGCCCCGGACGTCGTGGTCCGCCCCCGTGGGCACGACGAGGTGCAGGCGCTCCTCGGCTGGGCGGCCGAGCACCGGGTGGCGGTGACCCCGTTCGGCGGCGGCACCGCGGTCACCGGCGGCCTGGCCGTCGACCGGGCGGGCTTCGCCGGCGTCGTGTCACTCGACCTCGGCGGCATGCGTCGCCTGCTGTCGGTCGACCCGGTCTCGTCGACCGCCGTCCTCGAGCCGGGCCTCCGCGGCCCCGAGGCCGAGGCGCTGCTCGCCGAGCAGGGCCTGATGCTGGGCCACTACCCGCAGTCGTTCGAGTTCGCGTCGATCGGCGGCTTCGCCGTGACCCGGTCGAGCGGCCAGTCGAGCGCCGGCTACGGCCGGTTCGACTCGATGGTCGTCGGGCTGCGCGTCGCCACCCCCAGCGGGGACGTGCGGCTCGGCTCCTCGCCGGCAAACGCGTCCGGCCCCGACCTGCGCGAGCTGTTCCTCGGCTCGGAGGGCGCGTTCGGCGTCATCACCGAGGTGACCGTGCGGGTCCGACCGCTGCCGGAGGTCAAGGTCTACGAGGGCTGGCACTGGCCGTCGTTCGCCGCCGGCGCCGACGCGATGCGGGCGCTCGCGCAGTCCGACCTGCTGCCCACCGTGCTCCGGCTCTCCGACGAGAACGAGACCGCGATCAACCTCGCCCGCCCCGACGCGATCGGCGGCGAGGGCTCCGCGGGATCCGTTGCCTCCGGCGGCTGCCTGATGATCGCCGGCTACGAGGGCACGCCCGAGGCCGTCGCGGCCAAGCAGGCGGCGGTCACCGCCGCGCTCGAGAAGCTCGGCGGCACCGCGCTCGGTCCCGAGCCCGGCGAGTCCTGGTCGGAGGGCAGGTTCGCGGCGCCGTACCTCCGCGACTCGCTGCTCGACGTCGGCGTGCTGGTGGAGACGCTGGAGACCGCGACGTTCTGGTCCAAGCGCGACGAGCTCTACCGTGCCGTGTCCGCGGCGCTCACCGAGACGCTCGGCGAGGGCACGCTGGTGCTCTGCCACATCTCCCACGTCTACGCGACCGGCTGCTCCCTCTACTTCACGGTCGCGACCGAGGGCGGCGAGCAGCCGCTCGAGCGGTGGCTGCCCGCCAAGGCGGCCGCGTGCGAGGCGATCGTCGCGTGCGGCGCGGCGATCAGCCACCACCACGCCGTCGGCACCGACCACAAGCCCTACCTGGCCGCCGAGATCGGCGAGGTGGGCGTCGCGGCGCTGCGGGCGGTCAAGGCCGCCCTCGACCCGCAGGGCGTGCTGAACCCCGGGGTGCTGATCCCGTGACGCGGTCCTACAGCTTCCTGGTCAACCCCACGTCCGGCGGAGGTACGGCGCCGCGGGTCGTCGTGCCGGTCGCCCGGCGGCTCCGGGAGGCCGGTGCCGCGGTCGAGGTGACCTACACGAGCTCGGCGGCCGACGTACCCCCGCTCGTGAAGGCGGCCGTCGCGGCGGGCTCGGTCGTGGTCGCCGTCGGTGGCGACGGGATGCTGTCGTCGGTCGCGGGCGAGGTCGCCCGGGCCGGCGGCGTGCTCGCGGTGCTGCCCGCGGGGCGGGGCAACGACTTCGTGCGCCAGCTCGACCTGCCGGCCGATGCCGACGCTCAGGTGCGGTTGCTCGAGACAGGCGAGCCGCGGCCGATCGACCTGCTCGCGGTGACCGGCGGCGCGGAGGTGCTGGTGGCGGGCTCGGTCTACTGCGGGGTCGACGCGCGCGCCGGCGAGCTGGTCAACCGGTCACACTGGCTGCCGTCGAAGCTCCAGTACCCGGTCGCCACGGTGCGCGCGTTGGCGACGTACCGCCCCTTCGACCTCGCCGTCACGCTCGAGGGTGACGACGGTGTGCAGCACTCGCAGCACCGCGCCGCGTGTGTCGTGGTGGCCAACTCCGGCTATTACGGCAAGGGCGTCCACATCGCGCCGTCGGCCGTGGTCGACGACGGCGCGCTCGACGTGGTCGTCATCGAGGCGGCCGGACGCCTCGACCTCATCAGGTCGCTGCCCAAGGCCTACGACGGCAGCCACGTCGCCCTCGACGAGGTGACCGTGCTCCGCGGCCGGCGGGTCACGATCAGCGGCACCTACGACGACGGCAGCGCGGTCCCCGCCGGCGCCGACGGCGAGCCGCTCGGCTCCCTCGGCACGGCCGCCGACCCGCTCACCGTCGAGCTCCGCCCCGGCGCCGTCCGCATGCTCGCCTGACCGCCGAGTCGCGAGTGGTGGTCCGCCGAGTTGTGAGTGATGGCGGGTCGAGATGTGCCTCGGGGTGAGAGCGGCGTCGTACGTCGCCGCCGCAGGACAGGTCGAATGACCATCACCTCCAACTGGGCGCGCCATCACCTACAACTCGGCGTCAGGGGAGGGACCACACCAGCAGGTCGGTGGGTACGCCGGCCGCGACCTCGTGCGCGGGCTCGTCGGTCATGAGGAACGCGTCGCCGTCGTGCAGCGGCTCGGCCAGCGAGGAGCGGAGCAGGGCACCGGAGGCGACGTACACGTGGAGGCGCGGGGCCGCCGGCAGGGTGAGCGTCTCGCCCGCATCGAGCCGGGCGACGGCGTACGCAGCGCCGGCGACGCCGACCGGGAGCGGGCCGTCAGCGCCGGCCACCGGCACCAGGCCCGCGCCCGGCGCCGCATCGACAGCAGCGGACGCGTAGGCGGGATCGCGCTCGGCGTCGTCCGGCGTGAGCCAGACCTGCACGAATCGCGCCGGCCCGGCGGTCGACGCCATCTCGGAGTGCCGAACGCCCGCGCCGGCCGACAGCACGGCCACCTCGCCGGCGCCCAGGGTGCGCTCGGTGCCGGTCGAGTCGGTGTGCACCAGCTCGCCGGAAAGCACGGTCGTCACGATCTCCAGCCCGCTGTGCGGGTGCTCGTCGAAGCCCCGGCCGGTGCCGAGGAGGTGGTCGTCGTGGCAGACCATCGGACCGAACGACGCCCACTCGGGGTCGTAGTGCGCCCCGAAAGCGAAGGCGTGCCGCGTCAGGAGACCGGGGTTCCGGTCCAGGAATCGGGCGTTTGATCTGCGAACCTTCACCGTCACAGGCAGGATTGTGCCGTGGCCTCCGACGCGCCGGGTCCGGCGCCGTACCCAAGGCTGCCTGGGGGCTTCCGCTTCGGCGTCTCCACGGCGGCGTACCCGATCGAGGGCGCGACCGTCGAGGACGGGCGCGGCCCGAGCATCTGGGACGCCTTCGCGGCCCTGCCCGGCGCCATCGACGACGGCACCGACGCGAGCACGGCGGCCGACCACTACCACCGCGTGGAGGAGGACGTCGCGCTGCTCGCGCGGCTGGGCGCGCCGGGCTACCAGTTCTCGATCGCGTGGCCGCGCGTGCTGCCGACCGGGCGCGGCGAGGTCAACCAGCGCGGCCTCGACCACTACGACCGCCTCGTCGACCGGCTGCTCACCGCCGGCATCGAGCCGGTGGTCTCGCTCTACCACTGGGACCTCCCGCAGGCGCTGCAGGACGACGGCGGCTGGCTCAACCGGTCGACGGTCGACGCGTTCGCCGAGTACACCGCGGTCGTGGGCGAGCGGCTCGCCGACCGGGTCCACCAGTGGATCCCGATCACCGAGCCGAGCGTGGTCGCGATGCGCGGCTACGGCATCGGGGAGCACGCCCCGGGCCAGCACCTCCTCTTCGACTGCCTCCCAGCGGCTCACCACCTGCTGCTCGCGCACGGCCGCGCCGCGATCGAGCTGCGGCGCCTCGGCGCGGCGGAGGTCGGGTGCTCCAACAACCACTCGCCGATGTGGCCGGCGAGCGACGACGAGGCCGACGTCGGCGTGACGAAGCTCTTCGACCAGCTCTGGAACGGGATGTTCCTCGAGCCGATGATCTTCGGCCGCTATCCCGAGGACGTCGCCGAGGTCATGGACCAGTACGTGCAGCCCGGCGACCTCGCGACGATCCGCCAGCCGCTCGACTTCTACGGCGTCAGCTACTACAGCCCGCTGCGGGTGGCGGCCACGACCGACGAGAACGCCGACAGCCCGTTCCGGTTCATGGAGGTGCTCGGCCGGCCGAGCACCGACGCGGGCTGGGCGGTCGTGCCCGAGGCGCTGCGGGAGTGGCTGATCATGACCCGCGCCCGCTACCGCGCGGGCCTGCCGCCGCTCGTCATCACCGAGTGCGGCGCGGCGTACGTCGACACGCCCGACGAGACGGGCGTCGTCGACGACCAGCAGCGGATCGAGTGGCTCGCCGCGCACGTGGAGGCCGTCGCGGCCGCCGTACGGCGGGGCGTCGACGTGCGCGGGCTCTACGTCTGGACGCTCCTCGATGCCTGGGAGTGGCGACGCGGGTACACGGCGCCGTACGGCCTGGTGCACGTCGACCGCGAGACCCAGCAGCGCACGCCGAAGCGGTCGTTCGAGTGGTACGCCGGCCTGATCGAGGCCAACCGCGACCGGATCGAGGACGAGCCCGCCTGACCGGCGCGGTGACTCGGTCCGCGAAAATGGTTGCGTGATCGCCCGCCTCCGCTCCCTGCCGGCCGACCGGCTGCACCTGTGGCTGATGCTGGCGCTGACGTTCTCGGCGGGCATCAACGACGCGGTCGGCTTCCTCGGCCTCGACCGGGTGTTCACCGGCAACATGACCGGCAACGTGGTCATCCTCGGCATGGGTGTCGCCGGCGGCGAGGACCTGCCCGTGCTCGGCCCGGCGCTGGCGCTGGCCGGGTTCATGGCCGGCGCCGCGCTCGCGGGCCGCGCGCTGCGACGGGCCACGACCTCGTGGACACGCGCGACGACGGTCCTCTTCGCCATCGTCGCGGTGCTGATGTTCGGCCTCGCCGTGGTGCTGTTCGTGGTCGGCGAGGACCCCGAGCAGCACGTGCGCGTCACCGCGACGACGACGGCGGCCGTGGCGATGGGCGTGCAGGCCGCGACCGCCCGTCACGTCGCGGTGCCGGAGGTCTCCACGGTCGTCGTGACGTCGACGATCATCGGCTTCGCCGCCGACTCGGTCTTCGGCAACGGGCGGCACCACCACGGCTGGCGCCGGTTCCTGGCCGTGTCGCTGATCGTCCTCGGCGCCGCCGCCGGCACGCTGATGCTCGAGGTGCACCTGGCGGTGGGGCTGCTGGTGGCCGGCGTGATCACCGCGGCCGTCACGGTGACCGGCGCGCTGCACGCACCCGCGGCGCAGGCGGCGTCAGCGGTCCAGGGCGGTCGCCAGCAGTAGGTGCAGCTCGGTCATCACGTCGTCGAGCGGCGCGATCGACCGCTCCGCGCGGCACAGCGCCACGGCTCCCTCGACGGCGGCGATCAGCGTCCGGGCGAGGCGCGGCGCACGCTCGCTCGCGACGCCGGCGTCGGCCAGCACGCTCTCCAGCCCGGACTCCCACGACGCGAAGACCTCGGTGGCCACGCCGGCGAGCGCCTCGTCGTCCTCGGTGGCGACAGCGAGTACGGCGCACCCGGTGCGGAACTCGGTGCTCTCGAGGACCGCCCGCCACTCCTGCGAGAGGACGTCGAGGGCAGCGCCCGCTCCGCGCTCGCGGCCCGACTCGATGATCCGGGTGATGTGGGCGCCGATGGTGCGGACGGCCTCCTCGACCAGCTGCTGCTTGCCGCCGGGAAAGTGGTGGTAGGTCGAGCCGAGGGGCACGCCGGCCTCCTTGGCGAGCTCCCGCAGGCTGGTGCGCCCGGCGCCACGGGTGCCGACCATGCGGGCGGCGCCGTGGACCATCCGGGTGCGTGTGTCGCGGGCCATGGGCACATCCTATTGCGCGGACTATGACGACTGTCTTAGAGTCTCACCATGAACTATGACACCCGTCATAAGACCACGGTCAAGGGCTCGGTGGTCGCCGACGACGGCAGAGCGCTGGAGACCACGACGTTCGAGCCCGACGACCGGCCCCGCGGCGTCGTACTCCTCGTGCCGGCGATGGCGACGCCGTCGCGGTTCTACGCATCGTTCGCCCGATGGCTCGCCGACCGCGGCTTCCGCGCGGTGACGTTCGACTACCGCGGCATGGAGAGCATCGCCGCGATGAAGGCAGAGCGCGCCGACGTCGACCGCTGGGCGGCCGACGCCCGGGCGGTCCTCGACGCGGTGGCCGACGACGCCGGCGACCTGCCGGTCACGTGGCTCGGCCACAGCCTGGGCGGGCAGGTGATCCCGTTCGTCGACCACTCTCGCATCGCCCGGATCGTGACGGTCTCGGCCGGCAACGGCTACTGGCGGCACAACGTCGGCGCGATCAAGTGGATCGCGCCCGCGATCTGGCTGGGGATCTCACCGGTCGCGACGCGGGTCGCGGGCTACTTCCCCGGCAGCCGGCTGCGCCTGGTCGGCGACCTGCCGACCGGCGTCGTACGCCAGTGGGGGCGGTGGTGCCTCCACCCCGACTACCTGCACCGCGACCACCCCGACTCGGCGGCCCTCTTCGCCGAGGTGAAGGCGCCGATCATGTCGCTCTCGTTCACCGACGACGAGCTGCTCGGTGCCTCCAGCATCGCCTCGCTGCACGACTGGTACACCAACGCCGAGCAGGTGCGGCAGCGCTACTCGCCCGACCAGCTCGACGGTCGCCGTACCGGGCACCACGGGTTCTTCCGGTCCTCCCACGAGGACCTGTGGGACGAGCTGGTGCTGCCGTGGGTCGCCGGCTCGCAGCGCCAAGACTGACGGTTCGGCACACCAACCCTGCCCGTTCGGCACGCAAACCGTGCCCGTTCGGCACGCCAACCGTGCCCGTTCGGCACGCCAACCGTGCCCGTTCGGCGGGAGTCAGAGGGCCGCGACGACCTCGGTGGCCTGGCGGATGGCGCGCTTGGCGTCGAGCTCGGCGGCGACGTCGGCGCCGCCGATGACGTGGCGGTGCTGCTGGTTGTCGGAGGTGGTGTCGACGAGGTCGCGCACCGACTCCTGGCCGGCGCAGACGACGACGTGGTCGACCTCGACCACCTCCGGCTCGCCGTTGACGGTGAGGTGGAGGGCGACGCCGTCGGCGAGGTCCTCGATGCGGTCGTAGGTGGCGCCGCTGATCTGCCGCACGCCCGACTGCTTGAGCACCGCGCGGTGCGCCCAGCCGGAGGTCTTGCCGAGGCCGACGCCGATCGGGGTGGTCTTGCGCTGGATCAGGGTCACCTGGCGCTTCGCCTCGCGGGCCTTGGGCTCGGTGAGGCCGCCGCGGTGGAGGCTCGGGTCGCCGACGCCCCAGTGCGCCATCCACTGGTCGTGCGTCTCGGGTGAGTGGGTGAGCCACACCGACACGTCCACGCCGATGCCGCCGGCGCCGATCACGGCGACCCGCTGGCCCGGCACCTTCGCGCCCGACAGCACCTCGTCGTAGCGCAGCACCCGCGGGCTGTCGATGCCCGGGATGGCCGGCACGCGCGGGGCGACGCCGGTCGCGAGCACGACCTTGTCGTACGTCGCGAGCGCGTCCTGCGTGGCCTCGGTGCGGAGCCGCACGTCGACGCCGAGCACCTCGAGCCGTCGCGTGTAGTAGCGCAGGGTGTCGGTGAAGTCCTCCTTGCCGGGCACCGCCATCGCGAGCCGGAACTGTCCGCCCAGCTCGCCCGAGCGCTCGAACAGCGTGACCGCGAAGCCGCGCTCGGCCGCGGCGGTCGCGGCCGCAAGGCCGGCCGGGCCGGCGCCGACGACTGCGACCGTCCTCCGCGTGCGGGTGGGCAGGAGCACCAGCTCGGTCTCGCGTCCGGCCCTCGGGTTGACCAGGCACGAGACCTTCTTGTTCTTGAAGGCGTGGTCGAGGCAGGCCTGGTTGCAGGCGATGCAGGTGTTGATCTCGTCGGCCCGGCCCGCGGCGGCCTTGTTGGCGAACTCGGGGTCGGCCAGCAGCGGGCGCGCCATCGAGACCAGGTCGGCCTGGCCGTCGGCGAGCAGCTGCTCGGCGAGCTCGGGGGTGTTGATCCGGTTGGACGCGCAGACCGGCACGGAGACCTCGGCCTTGAGGCGGGCGGTGTAGTCGGTCCACGCGCCGCGCGGCACCTGGGTGATGATCGTGGGCACCCGCGCCTCGTGCCAGCCGATGCCGGTGTTGAGCACGGTCACGCCGGCCGCCTCGAGGCGGTGTGCGAGCTCGATGGTCTCGTCCCAGGTCTGGCCGTCCTCGACCAGGTCGATGAGGGAGATCCGGTAGATGATCGGGAAGTCGTCGCCGACCAGCTCGCGGCTGCGGCGCACGATCTCGACGGGGAAGCGCATCCGCTTCTCGGCGCTGCCGCCCCACGCGTCGGTGCGGTCGTTGGTGCGGGCGGCGAGGAACTGGTTGATCAGGTAGCCCTCGGAGCCCATGATCTCGACGGCGTCGTAGCCGGCCTTCCGCGCCAGTGCGACCGAGCGGGCGAAGTCGGAGGCGGTGCGGTCGACCGCCTTCGTCGACAGCCGGCCGGGCTTGAAGGGCGTGATCGGCGACTTCCTGTCCGACGCGCTGACGTTGAACGGGCTGTAGCCGTAGCGGCCGGCGTGCAGCACCTGGAGGGCGATCGCGCCACCCTCGTCGTGCACCGCCTCGGTGACCCGCTGGTGCCGGATCGCGTGCAGCCGCGTGGTCATCTCCGAGCCGAAGGGCTTGAGCCAGCCGCGCTTGTTGGGCGCGAAGCCTCCGGTGACGATCAGGCCGGCGCCGCCCTTGGCGCGCTCGGCGTAGAACGCCGCGAGCTTCGGGAGGTCCCACGGGTAGTCGTCGAGGCCGGTGTGCATCGAGCCCATGACGAGCCGGTTGCGCAGCCGCAGCGGACCGAGGTCCAGGGGCGCCATCAGGTGGGGGTAGGGCGTCGTCATGTCAGTCCTTCGCGGCCGGGCGTGCGTCGAGGTGTGCGTCGCGGTGTGCATCGTGGTGTGCGTCGAGGTACTCGGTGAGCCACGCGATCTGCCCCTCCTCGAGGAGGATGCCGCCGCGCAGCACGAGGTACTGGTCGAGCGCGTGGCCGGAGAGGCCGGCCACCCCGTCGGGGTAGTCGCGCTTCATCAGGTGCCGGTAGTGGTCGAGCCGGAGCTCGTGGTCGGCGACGTGGGCGCGCACCGACTCCAGCACCGCGGCGCGCCCGGCCGCTCCGCCGTACGACGCACCGCGCATCTTGACCGCGAGCTCGCTGCGCAGCGGCGACTCGGGGGTCGGTGCGGCGAGCCAGTCGGCGAGCGCCTCCCGGCCGATCGGCGTCACGTCGTAGACCTTCTTGTCGGGGCGGCCCTGCTGGGCGACGGTCTCCACGGAGACCCAGCCGTCGCGCTCCATCCGGCCGAGCACCCGGTAGATCTGCTGGTGCGTCGCGCTCCAGAAGTGCCCGATCGAGCGCTCGAACCGGCGGGTCAGCTCGAGCCCGGACGCCGGCTGCTCCCGCAGCGCGACGAGGAGGGCGTGCTCGAGGGCCATGGCCCGAGGGTGGCACGGCTATGCAACGAGTTGCAAGCCCGTGTGACAGCGCTAACCGAGTGAGCGAGCGGCGGCGCCGGCGAGGAACGAGACGAAGCGCCGAGCGCGAGCGAGCGAGGAAGGCGCGAAGCGCCTAACCTCCGGTCCATGCGCGCCGTGAGAGTCGTCAGCCCGACCGGACCGTCCGACGTCATCGTCGAGGAGGTGCCGGACCCGACGCCCGGGCCGGGCGAGCTCCTCGTCGAGGTGCACCGGGTCGGCGTCTCCTTCCCCGACCTGCTGCTCAGCCGCGGGGAGTACCAGCTCAAGCCCGAGCCGCCGTTCACGCTCGGTGTCGACTACGCCGGCGTCGTCGTCTCCGGACCGGGCTTCGAGCCGGGGCAGCGGGTCGCCGGCGTCGGCTCGTACGGCGGCGCGTCCGAGCTCGTGGCCGCCCACCCGGAGGGGGTCTTCGCGCTGCCCGACAACGCGTCGTACGACGACGGCGCGGCGCTGCCGATGAACTACCTGACGGCGCTGTTCGCGCTCGAGGAGCGCGGGCAGGTGCGGGAGGGCGAGACGGTCCTCGTGCACGGCGCCGCCGGGGGTGTCGGGACGGCGACGCTCCAGGTCGCGAAGGGCCTCGGCGCGCGCACGGTGGCCGTGGTGAGCACCGAGGAGAAGGCGGCGTTCGCGAAGGAGGCCGGCGCCGACGAGACCGTCCTCGTCGACGGGTTCCGCGAGGCGCTGAAGGAGCCGGTCGACGTGGTCGTCGACGTCGTCGGCGGCGACGTCTTCACCGACTCGCTGCGCTCGCTCGCGCCGCAGGGCCGGCTGCTGGTCGTGGGTTTCGCCGCCGGGCAGGGCATCCCGGAGGTCAAGGTCAACCGGCTGCTGCTCAACAACGTCGACGTGCGCGGCGTCGGCTGGGGCGCCTACGCGATGGTGCGCCCGGGCTACATGCAGGCGCAGTGGCAGCGCCTCGTTCCGATGATCGAGGCCGGGGTCGTGCGGCCGCCGATCGGCAAGGTCTACGCCCTCGAGGACTTCGGGCAGGCGCTGGTCGACATGGACAACCGCGCGACGCTCGGCAAGTCGGTGGTCCGGGTGCGCGACTGACCTGCGGCGCGGCTACTTCCTGCCGAAGACCTGGGTCCACCAGGCGGCGCCGTCGGCGCGCACCAGACCGACGCCGATGTGCCGCAGCCGGCAGTTCAGGATGTTCGCGCGGTGGTCCTTGCTGCCCATCCAGCCGCGGACGACCGCGCGCGGGGTGGGATATCCGTAGGCGATGTTCTCGGCGGCCATCGTCCAGTTCTTGTAGCCGGCGTTGGTGAGCCGCCTCCCGAGGTCCGGCTCGCCGGGCAGCTGGTGGGACAGGCCGTCGGGATAGCCGACGTCGGCCATCCGCTGGGTGTGCCGGCGCGCGGCCTTGCGGAGGCTCGTGCGGAAGTCCAGCGCCTTGCAGCCGTGGTTCCGGCGCTTCTGGTTGGTCAGCGCGATGACCTTGCGCTCGGCCTTTGCGGTGCCGGCGGCCGCAGTGCCGGCGGAGGAGGGTGAGCGCTCGGCGGCCGGGTCCGAGGCGGGTACGGCGGCCGCCGTACCCCCCGAAGCGAACAGCGCCCCGAGCAGCGCCAGGACGACCAACGTGGGCGTGTGCGTCATCTCTCCAGTGTCGGCACGCCTCGCGGCGGCGCACAACTGTTGCAGAACCCGCCGCCGCCCGACACCTACGTAGGATCGGCTCCGTGACGATCCTCGACGACGCTCGCCCGGGCATGGACCCCGACACCCGACCGCAGGACGACCTCTTCGGCCACGTCAACGGCACCTGGCTCCGGGAGGCGGAGATCCCGTCCGACCGCTCGAGCTGGGGGCCGTTCGTCCAGCTCGCCGACGTCGCGGAGCGGCAGGTCCGCGACATCATCACCGAGCTCGCGGAGTCTCGTGAGGGCGGCACTGCGGCACCCTCGATCGCCGAGATGTCCGAGGCCGACAAGATCGCCGCGCTCTACAACTCGTTCATGGACACCGAGGCCATCGCCACCCTCGGACTCGGGCCGGTGCGCGCGCAGCTCGACGCGGTCAAGGGCCTGCGCGACGTGCGCGACCTCGCCGCGTTCCTCGGCGAGTTCGAGCGGATCGGCGGCTACGGGCTGTTCGGCTCCTACGTCAACACCGACGACCGCAACTCCGACCGCTACCTGTTCCACGTCTTCCAGGGCGGCCTCGGGCTCCCGGACGAGACCTACTACCGCGAGGACAAGCACGCCGAGACCCGCGAGAAGTACGTCGCCTACCTGACCCGGATGCTCACCCTCGGCGAGCACCCCGACCCGGCCGGCGCCGCGCAGCGGATCCTCGAGCTCGACACGGTCCTGGCCCGCGGCCACTGGGAGCGCGCCGAGACCCGTGACGTGCAGAAGACCTACAACCTGCGCACGATCGACGAGCTCAAGGCGATGTGCCCCGCCTTCGACTGGGACGTCTACGTCCGCAACCTCGGCGGCGACGACCGGACCCTCGCGGAGGTCTGCGTGCGGCAGCCGTCGTACTTCGAGCACCTCTCGACGGTGCTCGAGGAGACGCCGCTCGACGTGTGGCAGGACTGGCTCCTCAGCCACGTGCTCCGCTCGGCCGCGCCGTACCTGCCCGACGAGTTCGTCGAGACCAACTTCGACTTCTACGGCCGCACGCTCAGCGGGACGCCGGAGCTGCGTGCCCGCTGGAAGCGCGCGGTGTCGTTCGTCGAGGGCGCGATGGGCGAGGCCGTCGGCCGGCAGTACGTCGCGCGCCACTTCCCGCCCGACTCCAAGGCGCAGATGGACGACCTGGTGGCCAACCTGCTCGCGGCCTACCGCGAGTCGATCGGCGCCCTCGACTGGATGACCGAGGAGACCAAGCAGCGGGCCTACGAGAAGCTCGCGACGTTCCGGCCCAAGATCGGCTACCCCGACGAGTTCCGCGACTACAGCAACCTCCAGGTCGTGCCGCACGACCTCGTCGCGAACGCGCAAGCAGCGACCGCCTTCGAGACCGATCGGCACCTCGCCAAGATCGGCGCGCCGGTCGACCGCGACGAGTGGTTCATGCTGCCGCAGACGGTCAACGCCTACTACAACCCGGGCACCAACGAGATCTGCTTCCCGGCGGGCATCCTGCAGAAGCCGTTCTTCAGCCCCGACGCCCACCCGGCGGAGAACTACGGCGGCATCGGCGCCGTCATCGGCCACGAGATCGGCCACGGCTTCGACGACCAGGGCGCGCAGTACGACGGCGCCGGCAACCTCAACGACTGGTGGACCCCCGACGACAAGGCGGCGTTCGAGCTGCGGTCGAAGGCGCTCATCGACCAGTACGACGGCCTCGAGCCGCGCGGTCTGCCGGGCGAGAAGGTCAACGGGGCACTGACCGTCGGCGAGAACATCGGCGACCTCGGCGGGCTGACCATCGCCCACAAGGCCTACGTCATCTCGCAGGGCGGAGAGGCCTCCGTCGAGGACCGGCGCCGGCTGTTCCTCAACTGGGCCTACATCTGGCGGACCAAGCGACGCGACGAGCTCGCGCGGCAGTACCTCACCACCGACCCGCACAGCCCGCCGGAGTTCCGCGCCAACATCGCGCGCAACCTCGAGGAGTTCCACGAGGTGTTCGGCACCCAGCCGGGCGACGGGCTGTGGCTCGACCCGGCCGATCGCGTCCGCATCTGGTGACCCTGATCCGACCCTGAGATCGGGGAAACGGCCTTGCGGATGCCGCGCACCAGGTGTGTCCTGGTGCCATGACCCAGAGCAGCTACGAGCCGTACGTGCCGGGTCGGCCGGCGCCCGAGGACCGCGCGCCCGCGGACCGCGCACCGGCGGTCCGTGCCTCCGCGGGGTGCGCGCGCAAGCGCGACGACGGCCCCGACCTGGGCTTCTTCCTGCTGCCGACGGTGATCTGCACGGCGATCTGGCTGATGTCCGGCGGCGGCTACTTCTGGCCGATGTGGGTGATGCTCGGCACCGGGATCCCGGTCGTGCTCGGCGGCCTCGCCCGGCTCGACCGGCGGCAGAAGGCGCGCCGCGCACACGGACACTGCCCGACCTGCGGCCACTGAGCTGAAGCGCGAGCCTGCTCAGCGGCGTCCGAACACCCGGCCGATCTCGGCGCTGACCTCCGCCACCGCCTTGCCGATCGGTACGGCGACCGCGCGCCATGCGGCGCGGATCGCATGGCCGACCGGCGCGAGGATCGCCCGGTAGGCCCAGCGGAACGGCGCGCTGAGCCAGCGCCACACGACTGCCAGGATGCGGCCGCTGGTGTGCCACGCCCAGGCCAGGGCGTGACCGATCGGCCGGAGCACCACGAGCAGCGCGCGCCCGACCGGCACCAGGACCTCCTGCCAGAGCCACGTCAGCGGCACGACCAGCAGATAGGTGCCGACGAAGGAGACGGCGACCGCGACGGCGACCAGCACCGGCTTGAGCACCCAGCGCCACAGCGCGCGGAGCGGGACCATCAGCGCGCGCCCGAGCGGGGCGAGGAGGAAGCGCAGCAGCAGCCGGCCGAGGGCGGCGAGCGGCTGCATGACGAGTCGCTCCCAGAGCCACTCGAGCGCCCGCAGGACCGCGTCCAGCGCCTTCCAGGCGGCCCGCGCGGGGAGGACGACGACGAGCGCGACGACCCGGGCGGGCCACATCAACAGGGGTGTGTGCTCGGGTCGCGGGAGCGGCTCGGGCAGCGGCGGGAGCGGCTGAGCGGGAGCCTGCGGCCAGGTCGACGGAGGCGTGGGCGCCTGCGCCACGTGCGGCGTCGACGGTCGGGGCTCGGGCGTGCTCACTGTGCGATTGTCGTCCGAACGCCCGCCGCGGAAACGCGATCCGGGGACAAACTCCTCCGGAGGGAGGAGTCGCCCAGGTCCGTGGGCTGTGGAGGGCCCGGCTCGTCGTCGGGGACCCCTGGTAGACACGTCGGCATGACCACCACGGCGCAGACCGACGTCCGGGCCCGCGCGGAGGAGCACCTCCGCGCGCTGGTCGGGCGCGACGACGCGACGCTCTACGACGACCAGTGGGCGGCGATCGCAGCGCTCGTGGTCGACCGGCGCCGCGCGCTCGTCGTCCAGCGCACCGGGTGGGGCAAGTCGGCGGTCTACTTCGTCGCCACGCTGCTGCTCCGCGAGCAGGGGGCGGGCCCGACCGTGATCATCTCGCCGCTGCTGGCGCTGATGCGCAACCAGATCGCCGCTGCCGAGCGGGCCGGCATCCGCGCGGTCACCATCAACTCCACCAACGCCGACCAGTGGGCCGAGACCCACGAGGCCATCGCGCGCGGCGAGGTCGACGTGCTCCTGGTCAGCCCGGAGCGGCTCAACAACCCGGGCTTCCGCGACGAGGTGCTGCCGCGGCTCGCGGCCACCTGTGGGCTGCTCGTGGTCGACGAGGCCCACTGCATCTCCGACTGGGGTCACGACTTCCGCCCCGACTACCGCCGCATCCGCACGCTGCTCGACGAGCTCCCCGACGGCATCCCGGTGCTCGCCACCACCGCCACCGCCAACCAGCGCGTGACCGACGACGTCGCGGAGCAGCTGGGCGGGTCGGTGGTCGAGGAGGCCCCCCGGGGCCGTCACGAGACCCTCGTGCTCCGCGGCTCGCTCGACCGCGCGTCGCTGCGCCTCGGCGTTGTGCGCCTGAAGACCGCCGAGCAGCGGCTGGCCTGGCTGGCCGACCACCTCAGGGAGCAGCCGGGCAGCGGCATCGTCTACTGCCTCACCGTCGCCGCGACGCAGGAGGTCGCGGCCTACCTGCGCGATCGGGGCCACGACGTCGCGGCCTACTCGGGCCAGACCGAGCAGACCGAGCGGCTCGAGCTCGAGCAGGCGCTCATCGACGGACGGGTGAAGGCACTGGTCGCCACCAGTGCGCTCGGGATGGGCTTCGACGCCGCGCTCGGGTTCGTCGTCAACCTCGGTGCGCCCGACAGCCCGGTCGCCTACTACCAGCAGGTCGGCCGGGCCGGCCGTGGCGCGATCGACGAGGCGAGCGTCGTGCTGCTGCCCGCCACCGAGGACCGCGACATCTGGGCCTACTTCGCGTCCCTCGCGTTCCCGCGCGAGGAGCTGGTCCGCGACACGCTCGCCGCGCTCGCCAAGGCGGGCGGCCCGATGAGCACGCCCGCCCTCGAGGCCCGGGTCGACCTGTCGCGCACCCGTCTCGAGACGATGCTCAAGGTGCTCGACGTCGACGGCGCCGTACGCCGGGTGCGCGGGGGGTGGGAGGCGACCGGTCAGCCCTGGTCCTACGACGAGGAGCGCTACCGCCGCGTCGCCGAGGCCCGGGAGCGTGAGCAGCAGGCGATGCTCGACTACCTCGCGACCGACCGCTGCCGCATGGCCTACCTGCGGGCGCAGCTCGACGACCCCGAGCTGGTCGCCGACCCGTCCTGGACGTGCGGCCGCTGCGACCGCTGCGGCGGCCTCGCCCTCTCCGCCGACGTGTCCGACGAGGCGGTCGGGGAGGCCGCGGCGCGACTCGCCCGCCCAGGCGTGGCCATCGACCCGCGCAAGCAGTGGCCGACCGGGCTGTCCGCCGTCGGCGTCTCCCTGTCGGGCCGCATCAAGCAGCCGGCCGAGGAGGGCCGCGCGGTCGCGCGGCTCACCGACCTCGGGCACGGTACGGCGCTGCGGGCGCTGTTCCGCGCCGAGCCCGCGCCCGATGCGGTGCCGGTCCCGCTCGCCCAGGCGATGGTCACGATGCTGCGCGACTGGGAGCCGTCGGTCGACGCGATCGTGGTCGCCGAGTCGGTCACCCGCGGTCCGCTCCTCGGCGACCTCGCCGCCGGGCTGTCCCGGTTCCTCCACCGGCCCGTGGTCGGCCGGTGGGCGGTGAGCGACCCGTCCGTGCCGCCCGGCCGGGGCGCGACCAACTCCGCGCAGCGGGTGGCCGCGGTCTCGCGCCGCTGCGCGCTCGACCTCGACGTCCCCGACGCGGTCGAGGGTCGCCGGGTGCTGCTCGTCGACGACCTCGTCGTCACCGGCTGGTCGCTCACGCTCGGCGCCGCCGCGCTCCATGACGCGGGCGCCTCCGCCGTACTGCCGCTGACGCTGGCCGTCTCCGGCTGACGCCGGCCTCACGTCCGGTCGGGGTCCAGCGTCCCCCGATCCGGGCTCGCGGAGTCGTAGCCTCCGAACATGGACGACCAGGCTTCCACGCCGGACCGCGCTCCCGCTGACGGTCCCACGCCCGATGACACGCGGCCGCTCGCGTCGGACCGCCCTGCGGACCTCCCGCCCCCTCCCGCCACCCAGACCGCGGCGACGCCGGCGCCCCCGCCGCCTCCCCGCACCGGCACCACCCTCATGGAGCCGCCGCCCCCGTCGGCCCCGGGCACCGCTCCCGCCGAGCCGGCACCGCGACCGGGCACCGTCGCCGCGATGACGGCCGCCGGCGTCGGCCTGCTCGGCGCCGCGATCGTGATCTCCACGATCCGCACCCGGATGGACGGCGACCTCGACTGGTCCAACTACACCGTCGGCCTCGGCGCGACCGCCGTGCTGGTGCTGGTCGCGGTGGTCGCGGCGATGCTCGTCCGGCGGCGCGACAACGCGCTCGGGCGCGAGGAGCTGGTCACCTGGCCCGGCACCGTCGGCATCCTGGGCGTCGCGCTGATGTTCTCGGTCGGCCTGGAGGACCAGGACTGGCTCGAGGACGTCTTCGGCTACGTCGTGGGCGGCATCATCGCCGGCCTCGCGATCGTGGGCTACCTGGCCGCGCGGCGGGCGGCGTTCGTCGTGCTCGCACTGTTCGGCATCGGGATCGTCTACGCCAACGCGTTCGAGGACCTGTTCGGCGACGTGGGCGACGAGAACGACGTCGCGATCGTCGCGGCGATCGCGCTCGCGGTCTTCGTCGTCGGTGCGACCGTGCTTGGCTGGCTGCTCCCGACCCGGGCCACCAGCGGCGCCGCCGTGGCCGCGGTGGGCGTCGTCGGCTTCGGCCTGATCATGGCCGGGATGCTGCTGGCGCAGATGTTCTCGTCGATGTTCTCCAGCTTCGGCCTGATGGACATGGGACCCGGAGAGGAGAGCGATCCGTTCGCGGCGCCCGAGTCGCCCGACCTCGACTTCGACAACGACGTCTGGGTGATCCTGGGGCTGGCGCTCCTGCTCACCGTGATGTGGGCGCTCGCGGCCGCGCGCACCGGCCACTCCGGCTTCACGATCAGCGCGATCGCGATGCCGTCGGTCGTGGTGCCGCTCGCGACGTTCGTGCTCGCCGTCGAGCACCCGACCTGGTGGGGCGTCGCCGTCGCCGCGGTGGGCGCGGTGCTGCTCGCCGGCGGCGGGATGCTGGGCCGGCTCAGGGCGAGGTCGGCGCGCTCGGCGTACTGACCCGGCGAGGACGACGGGCCCCGATCCACCGGATCGGGGCCCGTCGCTCGGCATGGACTCTTGCGGTCAGTGACCCATCACGACCGACGGGTCGACGGGCTCCTCCGGCGGCTTGCGGGGCAGGAAGAGCGCCGGGACCAGGCAGCAGCCGACCAGCACGGCGCCGCTCACGAACACGGACGAGAACGCGTCGGCCATCCCGGTCAGGGTGGGAACGCCACCGGCCGCCTCGGCCTCGCTCTTGAGCGCGTTGGTCAGGAGCACGGAGAACACGGCGGTGCCGATCGAGGCGGCGACCTGCTGGCTGATGTTCAGCAGCGTCGAGCCGCGAGCCGTGGTGTGGGCGGTCAGCGTGGCGAGCGCCGCGCTCATGATCGGCATCATCGTGCTGCCCATGCCGAGGCCCATCACGAAGAGCGAGCCGAGGATGTAGGTGTACGACGTCTCCGCGCCGACCTGCGTGAACATCACCATGCCGATGGTGACCAGCGAGATGCCCACGAGGACGACCTTGCCCGGGCCCTTCTTGTCGGCCAGCGTGCCGGCGACCGGCATGGTCAGCATCGCGCCGATGCCCTGGGGTGCGAGCAGGGCGCCGGCGCTGAGGGCGCTCTCGCCCCGGACCTGCTGGAAGTAGAGCGGGAAGAGCAGGCTCGCGCCGAAGAAGGCGATCGCGAAGAGCGCCATGGCGATGATCGCGACCGTCATGTTGCGGAACGCGAACAGTCGCAGGTCCACCAGCGGATGGGCGTTGCGCGGGCTCAGCGCCCACGGCACGAAGAGCGCGACCAGGACGAGGCCGAGGATGCCGGTCGTGAGCACCTCCGCGTTGGCGACGGTGCCGTGCTCGGGGATGCTCGAGACGCCGTACAGGAACAGGGCCAGGCCGGGCGAGAGCAGCAGCACGCCCAGCCAGTCGAAGGTCTCCGACGGCTCGACGTGGTCCTTCTCCAGGACGATCCACGCGTAGACGATCGCGACGACGCCGATCGGGAGGTTGATCAGGAAGATCCAGTGCCAGCTGGCGATGTCGATCAGCCAGCCGCCGAGGATCGGCCCGAAGATCGGGCCGAGCAGCATCGGGATGCCCATCACGGCCATGACCCGGCCGACCCGGTGCGGGCCGGCGGCGTGGGTCAGGATCGTCATGCCCAGCGGCATGAGCATGCCGCCGCCGAGCCCCTGGAGCACCCGGAAGATCACGAGCACCTGGAGGCTGTCGGCCACCGCGCACAGGACCGAGCCGATGGTGAAGAGCAGCACCGCGAGCAGGTAGAGCCGCTTGGTGCCGAACCGGTCGGCGGCCCACCCGGTCAGCGGGATCACCGTCGCGAGCGCCAGCGTGTAGCCGGTCATCGTCCAGGCGACCTGGGCGGACGTCGCGTCGAACTCGCGCTGGAACGTCTCGAGCGCGACGGACACGACCGTGATGTCGAGGATCGACATGATCGCGCCGAGCACCACCACGCCGGCGGTGATCAGCACGCCCCTGTCGAGCTTGTCGTCCTGCGGGGCGTCTACGGCCGTTGCGCCGTCGGGGTGCGGATCAGTCACCCTCCGAGCCTACGGACGGCATATGCATCATGCATATCCGGAGGGCTGTGGGCTGCGCCACGTGCACTCCGACGTCGCGGGAACTCCGTGTCGGGGCCAGCCGTTAGCGTCGGAGTCCCTGGGTGCCCGGATCCCTCGCGAGGAGGCTGCGTGTCGTTCGTGCCTGTCACCGGACCGGCGACGTTCCACCCGGCCCGGCCGGCGCGGGAGTCGACGATCGAGTTCACCGGTGGCCGGCGCACGGTCGCGCTGCCGATCCGGGCGGCGCTGCCCGTCCTGAGCAAGGCGCGCCGGAGCGACGACGCCCACCCGAGCGTCGCCCTGCTCGGCGGCGCGGCGCTGCTCGCCTCACGGTTCGTGGCCGACGGCAAGATCGCTCCCGTCGTCGGAGAGGTGCCCGGGTGGCGGGTCGACGGACTCGACGCGCGCGACGTCGACAGCGTCGAGCAGCTCGCTCGGGCGCGGTCCTACGACGACGTCGACGCCTCTGCGGCTGCCGAGATCGTGCGGGGCGTGCTCGACGCGGTCGCCGACACGCTGCCGCGCGCGGCGCCGGCCGCTCGGCCGGCGGTCGAGGTGTCTCGTGACGGGGCCGGCGACTTCGCGGCCCGCCTTCAGAAGCGGATCGGGGAGCGAGCCGCCCGCACCGCGCGAGGCGCGCTGCCCGAGCTGGTGCGGATCTCGCTGCGGGTCGAGGCCGACGAGGAGGAGCTGCGGGGCGGCGCCGTCCGCCTGGTGCTCCAGGTGCACGACGAGCGCGACCCGCTCCACGTCTGCGACGCCGCCCTGCTGTGGACCCAGACGGGGGGCGACGCGACCCACGGGTTCGGGCCGCGGGCCCGGGTGCACGCGAGCATCGCGCTGCGTTGCGCGGCCGAGGTGTGGCCGGTGCTCGACCGGTTCCTCGAGCTCTCGGTGCCCGACCAGCTCACCCTCGACGGCGCCGAGATCGGCGGCCTGCTCGAGCACGTGTCGGCGCTGCGCGAGGCGCACGTCGACGTGCACTGGCCGCGATCGCTCGGCCCCGAGCTGACGACCCGCGCGGTCCTCGACCGCCTTCCTACCCGCCCGCCATCCCTTCGGGATGGGCGGCCGTCCGAGCCGCGCGGGGCCGAGCTCCCGCTCCAGGACAGCCCGTTCGCGGTCGACGGGCTCTTCGCGTTCTCGTGGCAGGTGTCGCTGCACGGCGACCCGCTCACCGAGGAGGAGATGGAGGAGCTCGCCACCGCGGCGAGCCCCGTCCTCAAGCTGCGCGGTGCGTGGACGATCGTCGACCCGGCAACGGCGCAGCGAGCGCGCAAGCGGCTGATCCGCAAGGCCACCGGTGTCGAGGCCCTGGGTGCCGCGCTGTCCGGTGTGACCGAGCTGCCGGCCGACGCCGAGGGCGAGCGCGACAAGGCCGAGGTGGTCGTGGGCGCCTCGCTGCTCACGGTGCGCGAGCGGCTGCTCGACGCGCCCACCCGCGACCCGCTCCCCGCGCCGGCGGGGCTGCGGGCCGAGCTGCGCGACTACCAGCGGCACGGGCTGACCTGGCTCGCCGACCTGACCGGGCTCGGGCTCGGCGCGTGTCTCGCCGACGACATGGGCCTCGGCAAGACGATCACCCTCATCTCTCTCCACCTGCACCGGCTCGAGCAGGGCCTCTCCCAGGGCGGGCCGACGTTGGTCGTCTGCCCCGCGAGCCTGCTCGGCAACTGGGAGGCCGAGGTCGAGCGGTTCGCGCCCGGCGTCCCGGTGCGGCGCTTCCACGGGGGCGCCCGCACGCTCGAGGGTCTCGATACGTCCTCGCCCAGGGGCTCCGACCACTCGACCCCCGAGGGCAGCGCCGGGTTCGTGCTGACGACGTACGGCACCCTCCGGAGGAGCAGCGCCGCGCTGGCCGGCGTGCCCTGGGACCTCGTCGTCGCCGACGAGGCGCAGCACGTCAAGAACTCCCGCACCTCGACCGCCCGGGCCCTGCGCACGATCCCGAGCCGCGGTCGCGTCGCGCTGACCGGCACCCCGGTCGAGAACGAGCTCACCGAGCTGTGGTCGATCCTCGACTGGTGCACGCCCGGGCTGCTCGGCAGCCGACAGGCGTTCCGCCGGGTGTGGGCGGCGCCGATCGAGGCCGGCACCGACCCGCTCGTGGCGAAGCAGTTCGCCGACCTGATCGGGCCGTTCGTGCTGCGGCGCCGCAAGTCCGACCCCGGCATCGCGCCCGAGCTGCCGCCGAAGACCGAGACCGACCACCTGCTCGGGCTGACCCGCGAGCAGGCCGTCCTCTACGAGGCCTACGTGCGCGACACCATGGAGCGCATCGAGCGACTGCCCGGCGACGACCCGCAACGGCGCGGCCTGGTGCTGTCGCTGCTCACCGGCCTCAAGCAGATCTGCAACCACCCCGCGCAGTTCCTCAAGCAGTCCGGCTCGGTCACCCTGCGCGGCCGGTCGGAGAAGCTCGAGCTGCTCGACGAGCTGGTCGACACGGTGATCGCCGAGGACGGCGCGGTCCTCGTCTTCACGCAGTACGTAGCGATGGCGCGGCTGGTCGAGCAGCACCTCGCGGCGCGGGGCGTGCCCCACCAGTTCCTGCACGGCGGCACCCCGGTGCCGGAGCGGGAGGCGATGGTCCGCCGGTTCCAGGACGGCGAGGTGCCGGTCTTCCTCCTCTCGCTCAAGGCCGGAGGCACCGGCCTCAACCTCACCCGCGCCGACCACGTGGTCCACGTCGACCGCTGGTGGAACCCCGCGGTCGAGGAGCAGGCCACCGACCGCGCCTACCGGATCGGCCAGACGCGGCCGGTCCAGGTGCACAAGATGGTCACCCGCGGCACGATCGAGGAGCGCGTCGCCGGCCTGCTCGAGCGCAAGCGGTCGCTCGCCGACGCCGTGCTCGCCCGCGGCGACGCGGCCCTCACCGAGCTGAGCAACAGCGAGCTCCGCGACCTCGTCACGCTGCGCCGCGAGCGCAAGCGGCTCGACTACATCGACGCCCTCGCCGACGAGGGCGGGGAGTGACCGCGGTGGGCGCGCCCCGACGAGTGACCCACGCCCGGCTCGCTCCGCCGCGGGGCGGCGTACGCAACTGGTGGGCGAAGGCGTGGCAGCGCGCGGTCGAGGAGGCGGCGTACGGCGACCGCGACCTGCGTCGCGGCAAGGCCGCCGCCCGGCGCGGCGAGGTCGGCGGCATCAGTGTGGCGCCCGGGTCGCTGCTCGCCGCCGTGCGCGAGGGCGACGACGCGTGGACGGTCGAGATCGCGGTGCCCGTGCTCGACGACACCGCCCTCAAGGGGCTCGTCGAGGTCGTCTCCGCCGAGGCCGGCCGCATCGCCGCGCTGCTCGACGGCGAGCTCTCCCACCAGCTCGTCGAGCACGCCGACGAGGTGGGCGCCGAGCTCCTGCCCTACGGCGGCGAGCTGTCGGCGACGTGCACCTGCGACCACTACCTCGACCCGTGCCCGCACGCGATCGCCGTGCTGCTGCAGGTCGGCTGGCTCGTCGACGCCGACCCGCTCGTGCTGTTCGCGATCCGCGGCCTGCCCCGCGACGAGCTCGTCGCCGCCGTCCACGACCGGCAGCCCGGTCCGAGCGGCGGGGCGCAGGAGCTGGCTGACGACGTGGAGGTCGCCGCCGACGCGGTGCTCCGTGCCCGGGAGCTGCTCGCCGCGCTGGAGGCGGGCGCAGACGTGCCCGACGGCCTGCTCTGACGCAGGCTCACCAGGCGTCGCCAGGCCGGTCCTCGCACGTCGCTTCGACAGCCAGGTCCGGCACGGCGCGGGGTTCGACCCGCAGGATCATCAGGCCGTCCTCCTCGCCGTCGGCGACGGCGCCCTCCGGGGTCTGGGTGAACGACCGCCCATCCCACCGCTCCCACCCGAGCCCCTCGTAGAAGCCGTGGCTCCCGGTCGAGAGCATCGCGACCGGCCACCGGGCGGCGATCTCGACCTGGAGCGCCCGCATCACCTGCCGGCCGAGGCCCTCACCTTGCCGCTCCGGCACGACGGCGACGGCCTCGACGTACCCGATCTCGCGCCACGGTCCGTCGCCGAACCGGATGCGGCGCGGCACTGCACTGGCGTGCGCCAGCAACCGGCCGCCGTCGCGCGCCAGCACGTGCACGCCGCCGTAGGCGTGGTCGGCGTCGTCGTCGCCGAAGTCGTCGAACGCGCTGTCCCACAGCTCACGGAGCTCCGCCCGCGTCCTCTCGTCGACACCGTCGCTCTCCACCACGCTCAGCTCCACCCGACCAATCTAGGGACCCACCGTGGGCTCGTGATGGCGGCAACTCCTGTGGAGACACAGTGCGGTTGATCGGTGTCACCTTGTGACCGGGATCAACCGCGTTGTCGTCCGGCAGCAACAACGCCGCGCTCAGTCGGTGCTGAGCAGCGTCCCCAACGGCCCCAGGTCGATGTTGAGGTCGGCGGTGGTCAGGTCGTAGCGGGACTTCAGCTTCTCCATCGCCTCCTCGAGGTGCATCAGCCCGAGCCCGAGAGCCTCCACCTGCTCCTCGGTCAGGTCGCCCTCGTCGACGCGGCGCAGCGCCTGCTTCTCCATCAGCTGTCGCACGAGCTCGACGATCGTCAGCACCAGCTTGAAGAGGTCGCGCTCGACCGACTCCGGGTCGGTCTCGAGGCGCTCGGTCAGCAGCCGGGTCTGCCCGGCGGGCGATGTCCGGTGGCTCATCCGTTCGCCATCTCCTTCCGCACCGAGGTGATCACCGCGTGCAGCCGCACCTGCACGAGGTCGATGCCCGACAGGCTGATGACCACGTCGCCGACGATCACCACGCCGCTGCCGAGCAACCGGTCGAGCAGGTCGACGAGCGCGATGTCGCCGTACGCCTGCTCCTCGGCGACGACGGTCACGGTTGCTCCAGGGTCGCGAAGGAGTACGGCGGCCACGGTCCGTCGCACGCGATCGACACGTCGGGGTGAGCGGCCACGAGCTTCGCGACCGCGGCGGTGAACTCGTCCGCGGCGACCGAGTCGACGAGGTAGGCGCCGTTGAGCAGCATCGTCCCCGCGTGCCCCGAGAGACGCGGGTCCTGCGCCCGCAGGTGGCGCGTGGCCACCGCCAGCGCCCCCAGAGCGCGGTCGACGGACGCGGCCGCCTCGGCGGAGGCCCGCTCGGAGGTCAGGCGCTCCTCGGCGGCGGCCTTCTTGCGGCGGAGGTACGCCGCCCCGCCGGCAGCCGCGGGCTCCGGAGCACGCGCGGACCGGCCCTCCCCGCCAGCCCGCGCGTGGGCATAGACCTTGACGCTCCACTCCTGCCGACCGGCGATCCGGTCGAGCGCGTGCGCCAGGTCGTCGTACCACTCCTCCAGCCGGAGCCGGACGCTCTCGTCGTCCAGGCAGACCGTGGCCAGCCGCATCGGCGCGGTCGGCGCGGCGGCCGCGCAGGCGTGCACCACCCGGTCGTGGGCGCGTGCCGTCCGCTCGACCCAGTCGAGCTGCTCGAGGTGGGCGTGCAGGCCCTCCTCGCCGAACTCGTCGAGGTCGACGGTGCTCACGGTGGCCTCGAGGTCGAGCACGCCGACGACCTCGAGCCGGGCGCCGCCGATGCCGGTCACGCCGTCGAGCGCGGAGACCGGGAGGCCGCGGGAGACCGCGTAGAGGTAGCGCGCCGGCTCACCCATGGCGCTCCTCCAGCTCGCGCACCCGCTCGCGCAGCTCGCGGTTCTCGTCGGCGAGCCGTCCCTCGCGGCCGCTGAGCATCGGGTCGTGCTTCCACCAGTCGATGCCCATCTGCTCGGCCTTGTCGACCGACGCGACGAGCAGCCGGATCTTGATCGTGAGCAGCTCGATGTCGAGCAGGTTCACGCGGATGTCGCCGGCGATCACGATGCCCTTGTCGAGCACCCGGTCCAGCACGTCGGCGAGCGACGCGGGACGCGGCTCGCGGCCGCCGTACGGCCCGACCACCGAGGACGGCCCGGGCCGCTCGATGGTCTCGGTGGGGCGGTCGGTCATGTCACTCCTCCTCCCGGGTCGCTCCGCGCGAGTAGCGCTGCACGCGCCGGCACCCGCTGAGCTCCCCGTCGGTGTCCAGCGCCACCTCGTAGGTGGCGAGGACGTCGGTCGTGGACGGGACCCGCCGCAGCTCGACGGTCTCGAGCACGACCCGCCAGCCGTCGTCGCCCTTGTCGAGCCCCACGACGGCCTCGGTCTCGCGGCCGGTCAGGTCCGCCAGGTGGCGGACGGCCGCCTTGGCGGCCTCAGTCCCGTTCACGCTGTGCTCCCTCCATCAGCCGGGCGATCAGCTCCTCCTCCCACCAGTCGGCCTCCGCGTCGGACAGCGCCCCCGCCTCCCGCGCGTGCGCCACGTCCTCGAGCTGGCGGCGGACGACCGCGGGGTCGTAGTAGGCCTCCTCCGCCTGCTGGAGCACGACCTCGGCGATCCGCACCGTCCCGCGCAGCGGAGCGGTCGGCAGCCCGAGGATCCCGGTGATCAGGCCCATGACGCCTCGACGAAGTCGTACGGCGGCAGCGGGCCGCTGAGGCTGAGGCGCACCCGGTCGTACGCCGCCTCGGCGTACGCCTCCAGGGTCCGCTCGAGACCGGGGATCCGGTCGTCGTCGACGAGCAGGGCGAGGTCGACGACGTGGTCGGTGCCGGACCCGGGACTCTCCCGGAGCTCCACGGCGTGGGGTGCGACCAGGTCCCAGAGCGCCCCGGCCTCGGCGTCGCGCCGTTGCTCCACCGCGTGAGCGACGAGCTCGCCGAGGCGCACCCGGTCGGCCCACGACACCGCCTCCGGCGCCGCGAGCGTGCGCTCCCGCAGGTCGCGGATCACCGGGTCCGCGGCGACGACCTCGGCCAGCACGACGTCCTCGACGAACCGGGCCCGCAGCTTGAGCTGGCGCCGCCCCTCGAGCGTCGCCAGCAGCTCGGTCAGCGTCGCGGCGTGCGGCGCCAGCAGCGCGTCGACGACGTCGGCCTCGTCGCGCAGCACCGCGCCGAAGCGCACCGGCGCCACCGGCCCGGCGGAGGCCAGCGCGTCGACCACAGCGTGGTAGGCGCGCAGCTCCGCCGGGCCGACCCGGGGCCGGTCGATCGGGACCGGCCCCACGACGGCGGCGAGCCCGGCGTGGGGGAGCAAGGACAGTGGGGCGTCACCCACGCCGGACAGATCGGGGAGCGCCGTCCCGGCAGGGACGACGCCGTAGACCAGCAGGCCCGACTCCACCTCCGCTGTCACCGTCATCGGGAGCTCCTCGACCGCGACGGCGCGCGACTACGGGACCTGTTGCTGCTCGACTTCTCCTTCTCCTCCTCGTCCTCGTCGTCCTCACCCTTGCTGCTTCCCGGGGTGAGGGCGTCCTTCACCCCCTCGAGGGCGCCCTTGGTCTTCTTCTTGGCGCCGCCCTGGCGCAGGTCGTCCAGTGCGTCGCCGAGGTCCTTGCCCTCTGCGGTGCCGAGGTTCAAACGCTGCGTGGCCTCGGCGAAGCGGAGGTAGGTGTCCACGCTCGCGATCACGATGCGCGCGTCGACCGTGAGCAGCTCGATGCCGACGAGCGAGACCCGGACGTAGGCGTCGATGACGATCCCCTTGTCGAGGATGATCTCGACGACGTCCGCGAGCCCGCTCGGCGCGGGGCGTTCGAGATAGCCGCCGGAGCGACGGCCGCTGGTGGTCTGGACGGTCATGCTCGGTCCTCCTCCTCGTCGTCCTCGAGGTCGTCGTCCTCGTCCTCGACCTCGGCGTCGTCCTCGTCCTCGGCGTCGTCCTCGTCCTCGGCGTCGTCCTCCTCGTACTCGTCCTGCTCGTCGTCGTACTCGTCCTCGGGCGCGTCCTCGTCGTCCGGCTCGTCGTCCTCACCGTCGTCGTACTCGTCCTCGGGCTCCTCGGACTCCTCGGGCTCCTCGACGACCTCGCCGTCCTCGATCACCCCGCGCCAGCCCTCGACCTGGTCCGGATCGAGCACGGCGTGCGACATGATGTGGCGCCGGAACTGCTGGAGCTCGACCCGTACGCGGCGTCCCTGTGCCCGCCAGATGTTGGCGGTGTGCTCGAAGAAGCCCTGCGGGTAGTACTCCAGGACGACGATCACGCGGGTCAGGTCGGGCGTGAGCTCGTGGAAGGTGACCGCTCCGTCGACGTGTCCCTTGGCCCCCTCGGACCGCCAGACGATGCGCTCGTCGGGCAGCTGCTCGAGGATGGTGGCCTCCCACTCCCGGTGCGACCACCAGATCTGCGCCTTCCACCTCAGCCGCTGGTCCTCGACGGCGTCGACGTTCTCGACCTTCTTCATGAAGGAGGGGAACGCGCCGAAGGTCGTCCACTGGTCGTAGACGAAGGAGACGGGAAGGCCGACGTCGATCTCCTCGATGATCGTCGTGGGCTTCTTCGATCCCGAGCCGCCCGATCCGCCGTTCGAGCCGCCCTTGCCGGGAAGGAGCTTCCCTAGCCCGGGCTTGAGCAGCTTGCCGACGTCGGAGAGGTTCGGCTTCGGCAGGTCGAGCCCCCCGTTGCCGGCCTTGTCCTGCATGCGGTCGGTGAGCCCGGTGATCCCGTGCTCCGCCTTGTCGACCGCCTTGTCCTTCAGGGCGCCCACGAGCGCCTGGGAGGCGTCGCGCAGCCGGTCCTGTGCGTTGGAGGTGGCCATGTCGTCACCTCCGCGATCCGGACGACGACTTCTTCGTCGTGCGACCGCGTGAGGACGACTTCTTGGCCGGTGCCTTCTTGGCGGCTGTCTTCTTCGTGGCGGTCTTCTTGGCTGGTGCCTTCTTGGCGGCGGTCTTCTTGGCCGGTGCCTTCTTCGCGGCTGTCTTCTTCGCGGCTGTCTTCTTCGCCGGCGCCTTCTTGGCTGCCTTGTTGCCGGTGCTCCGCGAGGAGGTCTCGCGGGTGCTCCGCCTCGACCGGCGGGCGGTCTTCTTCGGAGCGGGCTCCTCCTCGGGCTCGTCGTCGGCCTCGTCCCCGGGTTCCTCGTCGTCCGCCTCGTCCTCAGGTTCCTCGTCGGGTTCCTCGTCGGGTTCCTCGTCGGGCTCGTCGTCGTCGGGTTCCTCGTCGTCCTCGGCCTCGTCGTCCGGCTCGTCGTCGAGCTCGTCCTCCGGCTCGTCGTCGTACTCCTCGTCGTACTCGGCGTCCTCGGCGTCCTCGCCGTCCTCGCCGTCCTCGTCGGACTCGTCCGCCGGGGCCTGCAGCGCCCGCGTCATCGACTCCATCCGCGATGCGGCCGTGGCCAGCGCGAGCTCCTTGGCGGCGCCGCCGAGGCCCTCCGTCAGCTGGCTCCGCAGGTTCTTCAGCTCCGGACTGGACTTGACGATGCTCTCCGCGATCGCCTTGGGATCGGCCGCGAGCTTCTTCCCGGCGAGCAGGCCCGCCAGTGACATCGCGAGCCTGAGCTTCTTGGTCCTGCCAAGCAGGTAGCCGCCAGCGACACCGGCGGCGATCTTCACCGTTGTGGTTTGAGACATCACTTGTACGAGCCGTCACCGGCATTCCCTCCCGAGGTCGCCGGTGGGCTCCCTCCCTCCGCATGCCCGGTAACCCGTGTGAGCCCGAGCACACCCTCGGGTTCCAGACGTCCCGCTTATGTTGCGGTCGGAACTCCCAGCGCGGCGAGCGCCATGGAGGCCAGCAAGGAGCGGAGCTCGTCGTCGCGCAGCGCGTGGCCCGCTCGCGGGGTGGAGTTCAGCAACCCGAAGGCCGCGTGCGCCGATGCGCGCGCGGCGTCGGGGGTGAGGTCGCGACGCAGGGCGCGCAGCTGGTCGGCCCAGACGTCGACATAGGCGCGCTGGAGCCGCCGTACGTCGTCGCGCGCGTCCACGGGGAGCGACTCCCAGTCGCGGTCTTGCACGACGATCAGCGGCCGGTGGGCGAGCGCGAAGTCGACGTGCCAGTCGACGAGCGCCCGTACGGCGTCGGCGGGGTCCGCGGCCGTCGCCACCCGGTCGCGGCCGACCTCGAGCAGCCGCTCGCTGATCGACGTCAGCATCTCCGCGAGCATCGCCTGCTTGGACGGGAAGTGCTTGTAGAGCGCCGGGCCGGAGATCCCGCACGCGGCGCCGAGCTCGGCGACCGACACCCCGTGGAACCCGCGCGCAGCGAACAGGTCCGCGGCGGTCGCGAGGATCTGCTCGCGGCGCGACGGGGTGCTGGCGGGCGCGGACACCCGCTCAGGTTAGTACTCGTTCACCTCGCGACGTCCTCGAACCGCGGGTCGACGTCGTCGTTGCCGCCGATCCGGCGCGGCTCGAACGCGCAGAACTCGTTGCCCTCGGGGTCGGCGAGCACCGTCCAGCGGATCTCGTCGTCGGGCTCGCGCAGCCGGGTGGCGCCGCGACCGACGATGTCGGGGATGTCGCCGGACTCGACGTCGATGTGGATCCGGTTCTTCACCGTCTTCGGCTCGGGCACGGGCACGAAGACGAGGTAGGAGAACGGGGCGCCCGCGACCTCCTCGACCCAGGAGTAGCCGGCGTCCTGGTTGTGGCCGACCTGACCGTGCAGCACGTCGCCCCACCACTCGGCCTGGGCGCGGGGGTTCGCGCTGTCGACGACGATCTCCAGCAGCCGCTGGGTCGGCTCGTGGTCGCGCTCGAAGACGCAGAGCTCCCCGCCCTCGGGGTCGCGCAGCACCTTCCAGTCGAACGAGTCGGTGTCGAGCGGCGTCGCGCCGAGGTCGAGGACCTCCTGCACCCCGTGCGCGTTGATGTCGAGGTGGACCCGCTGCTTGACGGTCAACGGCTCGGGAACCCGGTTGATCCAGACGGTGTGCTGCGGCGTGGGCCCGACGAGCTTCACGTCACCGTCGTCGAGCTGCTCGAGATCGAGACGCAGCGCGGCGGCCCAGAACGCGCCGAGGCGTTGCGGGTCGACGGCGTCGATGCAGAGGTCCTTGTAGACGGCAAGAGGCATTCCTCAACCCTTCTCGGTGTCGGCGGCCCTTCGCAAGGTCTCTGCCTCCGACTTCACCGACTTGGTCAGGGACGGGTCCATCAGGGGCTCGGTCCCGGGCTGCTGGAGGCCGGTCTCGGCGGTGTCAGGGTTGTAGCCCTCGCCGGCACCGGTCGTGCCGACCGGCGTCTCGACGTCGGGGTCCTCGCCCACCTCGGCGAGCGGGTCGTCGGCGGGCGCGGTGTCGGCGCCCCCGTGCGCGGACGTGCGCGACGCCGCGCTCGGCTCGGTGGCGACGGGGTCCGGGATCGGGCGCGGGCCGACCTCGGTGCCGGCCGGGGTCGCGGTGGTCGTGGCCGCTCGGCTGGTGCGCTCCGACGTGCCGGCTGCCCCGTCCGCGGCGGTCGCTCCACCCGCTCCAGCCCCGCCGTCCGGCCCGGGGCGGCGGACGCCGCTGATCACCGCGCCGGCGGTGCCGCGGGCGAGGCCGGCGGCGAAGGCGGCGGACTCCACCGGGTGCTTGACCGCGTGCGCCGTACGGCCGATCGCCGTGCCTGCGAGGCGGGTGAGGGTGCCGACAGTCGACATGGAGGGGCTCCTTTCGTCGGGGTTCGCCGGTCCGGTACCCGAATTCATCCTTCGGGATGAGCACCGATCGCGATCTCGCGCGTCCAATTCGGCAAGTCGTCTCGGGCTACCCACGAGAAGGAGAGTCATGTCACGCACTCACCGTCCACGGCGCCGCCGTACCCTCGCCACGCTGCTGACGCTCGGGCTGGTCGCAGCCGCGCCGCTGGCCGCGCCCGAGGCCGCGCAGGCGCGCGCCCGTGCCGACCTCACGGTCACCAGCACCACCGCGCCCGCCAGTGCCACGATCAGCAAGGCGTTCGGCGTCGAGACCAAGGTCCGCAACGCGGGCCTGGGCAAGTCGAAGGCGACCACGGTCCGCTACTACCTGTCGAAGGATGCGAAGAAGGACCGCGGCGACCGCGCCCTCGGCGGCAGCGCGCGGCTGAAGGCCCTGATCGGCGGCACCTCGTGGGACGTCACCGCACGGGTCACCGTCCCCAAGGGGACCGCGCCCGGCACCTATTACGTGCTCGCGTGCATCGAGGCCGACGCCGGGCCCGCGCGCAACGACTGCAAGGCGCCCAAGCGCAAGACCAGGGTGCTCCCGCTCGCGGGTGACGGCTCGATCTCCGGCGAGATCACACTGCGCGACGTCGGCGAGGTCCCCGACGACGGCGGGATCCTCGCGTGGGACCGGACGTCGACGGTGGGCATCCGGATGGACGTCGAGGGCGACTCCTACGACGCGGAATTCTCCGACGCCGGCAGCCGCTACACCTACACCGGCGAGCAGCACCTCGCCGCCGGCGGCAGCTGCCCGGAGTTCGACGACACGACCGAGTCCGGCGAGGGCGGGTTCGTCTGGACCGGTGACCCCTACACCGACGACATCCACGGCGCCTTCACGCACACCTCGCGCGGGTCGGTGCGGATCGGGCTGTTCATCTACTACGACTACACGTGGACGTTCGGCGACTGCGAGTCCTCGCACACCCAGAGCGGCGAGCGGCTCAACGTGGTGAGCATCGAGTTCGAGGAGGTCTCCCGGACCGCCTCGAGCATCACCTACAAGGCCGACAACTGGGAGGCCGAGATGGGGATGGACTCCAACTGGGACACGATCGAGGGGACGATCACCTTCCAGCTCGACTGAGGGTGGTGCCGCTCCGCGGCGTTGACCCCGAGGTTAGCGATCGTTAACCTCGGGGTCATGTCCACCCTCCGGGAGCTCTCGGCCGAGCTGCGGGAGCACCTCGCACGGGTCCGCCAGGGCGGGAGCGACGCCGCCCGCAAGAAGCACACCGACCGCGGCAAGCTGCTCGCCCGCGACCGGGTCGACCGGCTGCTCGACCCCGGCAGCCCGTTCCTCGAGGTCGCGCCGCTCGCCGGCTTCGGGATGTACGGCGCCGCGCCCGACGACACCTACGCCGTCCCGTCGGCAGGGGTGGTCGCCGGCATCGGGCGGGTGTCGGGGCGCGACTGCATGGTCGTCGCCAACGACGCCACCGTGAAGGGCGGCACCTACTACCCGGTCACGGTCAAGAAGCACCTGCGCGCGCAGACGATCGCAGCCGAGAACCGGCTGCCCTGCCTCTACCTCGTCGACTCCGGCGGAGCGTTCCTGCCGATGCAGGACGAGGTGTTCCCCGACAAGGAGCACTTCGGCCGGATCTTCTTCAACCAGGCGAACATGTCGGCCCGCGGCATCCCGCAGCTGTCCGCGGTGATGGGCTCGTGCACCGCCGGCGGCGCCTACGTGCCGGCGATGTCCGACGAGACCGTGATCGTCAAGGAGCAGGGCACGATCTTCCTCGGCGGCCCGCCGCTGGTGAAGGCGGCCACCGGCGAGGTCGTGACGGCCGAGGAGCTCGGCGGCGGCGACGTGCACGCGCGCAAGTCGGGCGTGGTCGACCACCTCGCCGACGACGACGCCCACGCGCTCCAGATCCTGCGCGGGATCGTCGACCACCTGCCCGCCCAGGCGTCGCACGCCGACGTGGTCGCGACGGAGGAGCCGCACGAGCCGCCGGAGTCGATCTACGACGTCGTGCCCGCGAGCACGCGGACGCCGTACGACGTGCGTGAGGTGATCCGTCGCCTCGTCGACGGGTCGCGGCTCCAGGAGTTCAAGCAGCTCTACGGCGAGACCCTGGTGTGCGGCTTCGCGCGCATCCACGGCCACCGGGTCGGCATCGTCGCCAACAACGGCATCCTGTTCTCCGAGTCGGCGCTCAAGGGCGCGCACTTCGTCGAGCTGTGCAACCAGCGCGGCATCCCGCTGCTGTTCCTGCAGAACATCACCGGCTTCATGGTCGGCAAGGACTACGAGAACCGCGGCATCGCGCGCGACGGCGCCAAGCTCGTCACCGCGGTGGCCTGCTCCGTGGTGCCCAAGCTCACCGTCGTCATCGGCGGGTCCTTCGGCGCGGGCAACTACGGCATGTGCGGACGTGCCTACGACCCGCGGTTCCTGTGGATGTGGCCCAACGCGCGGATCTCGGTGATGGGCGGCGACCAGGCGGCCAACGTGCTCGCCACGGTCGCTGGCCGCGAGGACGATGAGGAGTTCAAGGCGCCGATCCGGGAGCAGTACGAGACCCAGGGCTCGCCCTACTACGCGACCGCGCGGCTCTGGGACGACGGCGTGATCGACCCCGCCGACACCCGCCGCGTGCTCGGCATGGCGCTCGCCGTCACCGCGCACGCGCCGGTGCCGGAGCCCTCCTACGGAATCTTCCGGATGTGATGGCCATGACGAACCAGGCTGGTCGAGTAGCCCGAGCCTCTGGGCGAGGGCGTATCGAGACCCTCTACATCGCCAACCGGGGCGAGATCGCCGCCCGCATCGCCCGCACCTGCGACGACCTGGGCGTCCGCGCGGTCCAGGGCGAGGGCGAGTTCCTCTCGGTCGAGGCCCAGGTCGCGGCTGCGGTCGCCGCCGGCGCCGACGCGGTCCACCCGGGCTACGGCTTCCTCTCGGAGAACGCCGGGTTCGCCCGCGCGGTCGTCGACGCGGGGATCGCCTGGGTCGGCCCGACGCCCGAGGTCATCGACGTGATGGGCCGCAAGGACCGCGCGCGCGACGTTGCGGTCGCGGCCGGCGTACCGGTGGTGCCGTCGTACGACGCCGCGGCCGACCCGGCGTCGTTCGACTACCCGGTGCTGGTGAAGGCCGCGGCTGGAGGCGGCGGCAAGGGCATGCGCGTGGTGCGCTCGGCGGCCGACTACGCGGAGGCCGCGGCGGCCGCCCGCCGCGAGGCGGCGTCGGCGTTCGGCGACGACACCCTGCTGGTCGAGAAGTACGTCGAGCGCGGCCGCCACATCGAGGTGCAGCTCGTCGGCGACACCCACGGCACCGTGCTGCACCTGCTCACCCGTGAATGCTCCGTGCAGCGACGGCACCAGAAGGTCATCGAGGAGGCGCCGGCGCCCGGCCTCGACCCGCACCTGCGGCACCGCATCCACGCGGCGGCCGTCGCGCTCGGCAGGCAGGTCGGCTACACCAACGCCGGCACGGTGGAGTTCCTCCTCGACGCCGACACCGGGGAGTTCTACTTCCTCGAGATGAACACCCGGCTCCAGGTGGAGCACCCGGTCACCGAGGAGGTCACCGGGGTCGACCTGGTGGAGCTGCAGCTGCGGGTCGCCGAGGGCGCGCCGCTGCCGCTGGCGCAGGAGGAGGTCGCGCCGCACTCCCACGCGATGGAGGCGCGCGTCTACGCCGAGGACCCCTATGCCGGGTTCCTCCCGCAGGCCGGTCGCGCGACGGTGGTGCAGTGGTCGGACCGCGCCCGCGTCGACCACGCGCTCCGGTCCGGGCAGGTGGTGAGCACGTCGTACGACCCGATGCTGGGGAAGGTGGTCGTCCGGGGTGGCGATCGGGAGACCGCGCGACGTCGGCTGGTCGCCGCGCTCGACGACATCGCGATCCTCGGGCTGACCACCAACACCGGCTTCCTGCGGGCCCTCGCCGCCAGTGCCGAGTTCGCCGAGCCGGGCGGCATCGACACCGCGTGGCTCGACCGCACGGAGCTGCCCGCGCCCGACCCGACCGAGGCGCGCGAGGTCGCCGCGCGGCTCTGGCTCGAGGCCAACACCGCAGCCGACGGGCCGATGGCGGCCGACGGGTTCCGGCTGGGCGGGCCCGCCGCTCCGGTGGCGGTCGAGTTCGACGACGGAGTCGTGCAGGTCAGCGTGACCCCTGGGTCACTCCCACCCGCACGACCCGCGGCGATCGTCACCCCCCACGGGGTGGAGCTCGCCTGGCGCGGCCAGCGCTTCGTCTTCGAGCGGCCCGACGCCGCCGCGGACCACGGGGCCGCGGTCGGCGACGGCACCGTCGTCGCGCCGATGCCCGGCACCGTGCTCGACGTCCGGGTCACCGAGGGCGCGCCCGTCGCCGCCGGTGACGTGCTGGGCGTGGTCGAGGCGATGAAGATGGAGCTCGCCCTCAAGGCGCCCTACGACGGCGTCGTCTCGGCCGTCACTGCCACGACCGGCCAGCAGGTCGCCCTCGGCGCCCCGCTGTTCGTGGTCGAGGAGGTGCCGTCGTGAGCCTGCCGATGACCCGGCCCGAGCCGGGGCTGCCCGCGAAGGTCACGATCTACGAGGTCGGGGCGCGCGACGGGCTGCAGAACGAGCAGACCGCGGTGCCGACCGACGTGAAGGCGGAGTTCGTACGGCGCCTGCTGGCCGCGGGCCTGCCGATCGTCGAGGCGACGAGCTTCGTGCACCCGTCATGGGTCCCGCAGCTGGCCGACGCGGCCGACCTGATGGCGGGGCTCGTCGACGACCTCGGCGACACCGCTCGCGACCTGCCGGTGCTGGTGCCCAACGACCGCGGGCTCGACCGGGCGTTCGCGCTCGGACTGCGGCACGTTGCCGTGTTCGCCTCGGCCACCGAGACGTTCGCCAACAAGAACCTCAACCGCGGGCTGGAGAGCCAGTTCGAGATGTTCGAGCCGGTCGTCGCGCGCGCCCTCGACAGCGGGGTGGACGTCCGCGGCTACGTGTCGATGTGCTTCGGCGACCCGTGGGAGGGCGCGGTCGAGCCCGAGCAGGTCGTCGCCGTCGGCAAGCGGCTGCTCGACCTCGGCTGCCACCAGCTCAGCCTCGGCGACACCATCGGCGTCGGCACCGCCGGCCACGTCAAGGACCTGGTCGCAGCTTTCGGCGCCGCGGGGGTGGGCCCCGAGCGGCTCGCGCTGCACTTCCACGACACCTACGGCCAGGCGCTCGCCAACGTGCATGCCGGACTGCAGGCCGGCGTCACGACGTACGACGCCTCCGCCGGCGGCCTGGGCGGCTGCCCCTACGCCAAGAGCGCGACCGGCAACCTCGCCACCGAGGACCTCGTCTGGTTCCTGACCGGCCTCGGCATCGAGCACGGCGTCGATCTCAGCGCCGTCGCCGCCACCAGCGTCTGGATGGCCGAGCGACTCGGCCGCCCCTCGCCGTCTGCGGTGGTGCGCGCGCTGGCGTAACTCAGTGTTACGAACGCCCCCTCGGCGCTATGACCGGTCACAGCACCCAGCAAGCGTTCGTAACACTGAGTTACCCCTCGCTCGCGTCCGCGGCCTCCGCGCCGGAGACCCCGCGCCGCTCGGCCCGCCGCTCGGCCCGCCTCGCCGCCTGCCGGGCGGCCCGCCGCCGCGCCTTCCGTCGCCGGGCCCGGCGACGGCGCCGGGCGGCGAGGCGCTCGAGCCTGATCGCCGAGCGGGTGAGCGTGGCGAGGTCCTCGACCGCGAGGGCGACCGGGTCGTCGGCGGCCTGCCATCCCCGGGGGAACGCGAGCTGCGCCGCCAGGTGGGAGAGGTAGCGCGCGCGACCCTGCCGCGGCAGCGCCTCGCGGACCAGCCGCCGGTTGAGCCGGCGCAGCGTGCGGAAGCCCTGGCGGGCCGCGCGGATGAGCTCCCGCTCGGCGGCCGGCTCCTGCACGGCGTCGACCTGGTAGTCGGCCGGGTCGGCCTCGGTCGGCAGGTCCGCGACGTCGCCGTGCACCCGCACGCCGGAGCTCGCGAGCACGGAGCGGATGTGCTTGTTCCACCGCAGCGCGGCGCGGAACGTCGCCGGGTCGAGCTGCGCCCGCCGCTCCTCGGCGCGCAGCGGGCCGAGCCCGTCGCGAGCCAGGTCGACCTTGACGGTGCGCTGCTGCGACGGCTGGCGCAGCCGGAGCGCGGCGTTGAGGCGACGGACGAGCTCGGCCGACGGCAGCCCGAGCGACTCGTTGACGTGCTCGGGCGGCGCGGTCAGCGCGGCGGGGTCGACCTCGAGGATCTCGGAGAACAGCTCCCACAGGCGGTCGCGCGGCGCGGACGAGCCCGGCACGACCAGCACGTGCACCCGGTCGGCCGGCAGCACGGAGGTCCAGACCCGGATCATCCGGGGGATGTCGATCGCCTCACCGAAGCGGCGGGCCGACGGTACGCCGGCGCGGGCCAGGCCGGAGCCCACCCGTCCGCCGGCGCGCATGCTGGCGCGCACCACCTTGGTGTAGCGCGGCCACGTCGTCACGCCGCCGCTGGTGATCGAGGTCTGCCACAGCGACGGGATGATCGCCGCGGTGTCGCGGACGGTGATGACGACGTGCACCTCGAGCCCCTGCAGGCTGGAGACGGCCCGGCGCGCGGCCTCCTCACCGGCGAAGCTGAGGAACTCCATCGACAGCAGCGACGCCCGCGCGTCGGTGCCGCGGATCTGGTGCACCAGCCGGTCCCAGGCGCCGCTGCTCAGCTGCTCGACGTTGGGGTCGTGCTGGGCGAGCGAGAGCAGGTCCTGCACGGCGCTCACCTGCTGGCGCCAGCGCTCGCCGGCGAAGTCGACCCCCTGCTCGGCGAGGGCGTCGCGGTTGGCGAGGACCTTGTTCTGGAGGTACGTCGTGCCGGTCTTCATCGCCCCGACGTGGAGGACGACCACCGGCTGCCGCGTGCTCACAGACTCCCTCAACCCTCGACTCGGATCTCAACGGACACTATCGGGTGCGGCAGACTGCCCTCATCATGAGTGGCGTACGACGGGCGTGGGGGTGGGTCGCGTCACTCCGCGACGGCGGCACGACCCCGTGGGCCGACTGGACCGCGGAGGGCGAGGAGCGCGGGCCGTGGCTGCCCGGCGCCCAGCAGCTTGAGCTCCTCCGCCGGGTCAACGAGGAGGCGGTACGCCGCGGCGTCCGCACCGACCCGGTGCTGGTCGACCGCCTGCTCGCCGCCAGCGCGCCCGGGCGGGGCCGGCCGGACCTGCTGCTGGCCGGCGCGGGGCCGGAGCCGCGGTTCGGTCCGCGGCCCGTCGACCCCGCCGCGCTGCCGCCCCGCGACCTGGTGCGGGTGGCCTCGGGCCTGATCGCCGAGGACCTGGTGGCTGCCGGCGAGCCCGAGCCGCAGCGCCGCCACTGGTGGCATCGGCGCCGGCCGTGGGCGCCCAGCTACCGCCTGGTCGGCCACCCCTGGCTCGTCGAGCCCGCGCTCGCCGACCTGGCGCGGCGCGGCCGGCCGCAGCGCGAGCAGCCGCGTCACGTCTACGTGCTCGCCGCCGACCTCGAGACGATGGTCGCCCAGGCCTGGACCGCGCGCGCGTTCGCGGAGGGCGGGGCCGGGTGGACCGAGTGGCTGCGCGGGCTCGCGCGCGCCGACCGGCTGCCGCCCCGCGCCGACATCCTTACCCCGGCCCGCACCTGGGGCGCGCGGATCGGGCCGGAGCGGGTCTCGATCGTCCTCGACCGCACCCTGCTGCCGCGCGCCCTCCAGGGCAGCCGCGGGCTCGCGGCACCCCCGGAGATCGGTGGCGCCGCCGCCGATCTCGCCCGGTGGGTCGGCCCCTCCCTCGCGCTGCTCGTCGGCCGCGACCAGCGCGAGGCGCTGCTCAGGGGCCGGCTCGCGCCCCGCCTCACCGGGCTCGGCGGGCCCGCGGTCGCCGTACCGACCGAGCTGCGGGGGTGGATCGACGACCGGGCCGAACGCCTGCGCACGCAGCTGACGCGCGGTGGATACGCTTTCCTCGGCGACCCCGACCTGCTGCTGGCGCCTGCGACCGACCGTGACGACGACCGCTGCGAGCCGTCCGAGGCGGAGGTGCTGGCGCTGGCGACCCAGGTCCTGATCGAGCCGGCCGGGCCGGTCGCCCGCAGCGCAAAGGAGCAGCAGTGAGGAAAAGGAAGGTCCTCCTGCACGTCGGGACCCCGAAGACCGGGACGTCCTACCTCCAGGACGTGCTGTTCCACAACCGGAAGCGGCTCCGCGAGGAGGGCATCCTCTACGCCGCGGACCGGTTCGACGCCCACTTCCTCGCCGCTCTCGACCTGATGCGGCTGCCCTGGGGCGGGCTTGAGCACGAGGCCGTCGGCCGCTGGGACGCGCTGGCCGCCCAGGTGCGGGAGCACCGCGGCACCGCGGTCATCAGCCACGAGATCCTCGCCACCGCCTCCCGCTCGCAGGCCGGCCGGGCGCTGGAGTCGCTCGGCGACGGCACCGAGGTGCACCTGATCCTCTCGGTTCGCGACCTGATCCGGCAGATCCCCGCCGAGTGGCAGGAGAACGTCAAGCACCGCGCGACGCTGTCCTACGAGCAGTTCCTCGAGCGGCTGCGCGACCCCGGCCGCGACAGCCGCATCGGATCGTGGTTCTGGGGCGTGCAGGAGATCCCCGACATCCTCGACCGCTGGGGCGCGCAGCTGCCGCCCGAGCAGGTGCACCTCGTGACGGTGCCGCCGCCGGGTGGGGCACCCGAGCTGCTCTGGAAGCGGTTCAGCCAGGCGTTCGGCCTCGACGAGATCGAGCTCGACCTGCACACCGAGCGGTCCAACCCGTCGCTCGGGTCGCCCGAGACCACGCTCGTACGGCGGATCAACCTCGCGGCCAACAAGGACGTCCCGCCGCACCACTACCGGCCGCTGGTCCGTGAGCTGCTCGCCCACCAGACCCTCTCCAAGCGCACCGGCTCGCCCCGCCTGTCGCTGCCGCCCGACCTGCTGCCCTGGGTGACCGGGCTCCAGGACGCGTGGATCGACGAGGTCCGTCAGCGGGGCTACGACGTGGTCGGCGACCTCGCCGACCTTCGCGGCGTCACCCCCGACCCGGAGAAGTGGGTCGACCCCGACCGGCCGCGGGAGCGGCTCGTCGCCGAGGCCGCCGTCGACGCGGTCAAGGCACTGCTGCTCGAATCCGCGCGCCAGCGCGAGGAGATCGACCGCCTGCACGGCGAGCTCGGCGAGACCCGGGCCGCGCTCGAGCGGTCCTACCTGCGGCCGACGTACCGCCTCCGCGAGAAGGTCGTACGGCGCCTGCAGGCCTCCCGGGCGGGCCGGGGCATGCTCCGCTTCTATCGAGCCGCGCGGGGCAGGAGCTCTCGGTCGGCGTAGCGGCCGACCTTCCAGGTGTCGTAGCCGTCGGCGACGGCGCCGACCGCGCCGCCGATGAGCGGCACCCGTCGGCCGATCGTCGTCGCGAGCCGCTTGCCGATCACGTCGCTGATGAGGTCGGTGGCGACCGCGGTGGTGATGGCGTCGTCGTTGGACGGGTCGTGCTCCGGTGCCGTCGCGAGCGCCATCGGCGGGCCCGGGATCTGCATCTTCTTCACCATCTTCGTGACGGTCTCCTGGCCGAGCATCGTCACCAGGATCGCGTTGCGCACCCGCGGGTCGTCGACGTCGTAGCCGCGCAGGTGCGCGATGCCCGCGATCATCCGGCACTCGATCAGGGCAAGGCCGGTGATGTTGGCCGGCGCGACGAGCGCGGAGGTGACGAGGCCGCCGACGTTGGTGACGAAGCCCTCGACGCCGGCGTAGCGCACGTGGTTCTCGATCAGCTCGTGGACGGCCTTGTCGACGTCGCCCTTCTGCTCGCGCAGCTGGGCCTCGGCCGCGGCGGCCGCGCCGGGCAGCGGGCCGACCCCCTCGATCGCGCGGTGCAGCGCCTGCCGCACGAACGCTGAGGTGAGGCCGGGCGCCATCGAGGTGACGCGGGGAGCGAGCGAACGGGCCGCCCCGACCGCGAGGCCGCGCTTGAGGTTCACCATGTCCCGATCTTTGCAGACGGGGTCTCGTGACGGCCGTCGCCCGGTTGTCGAGGAGCTCGCCCGCGAGCGTCACGAGACACCTCGACCAACAGGGGCACTACGGTCGGTCTCGTGCCGATCGAGCCGCCGCCGACACCGTGGACGCTGCCGTCACGCGAGGAGCTCGCGGCGCTCGACCACGACGACGACCTGGTGGCGATCGGGGCCGACCTCGAGCCGGGCACCCTGCTCGCCGCCTATCGCGTCGGGCTGTTCCCGATGCCGCACGGCCGGCGCCGGATCGGCTGGTGGTGCCCGCGCTGGCGGGGCGTCCTGCGGCTGGAGGAGCTGAAGGTCTCCCGGTCGCTGCGGAGGTCGGCGCGCGACTTCGAGATCCGCGTCGACACCGCCTTCGACGCGGTCGTCGAGGCCTGCGCCGACCCGCGCCGCCCGGACGGCTGGATCGACGAGCGGATCAAGCACGCCTACGGGACGCTGCACCGGCTCGGCTGGGCGCACTCGGTCGAGGCGTGGCGCGACGGCCGGCTCGCCGGTGGCCTGTACGGCGTCGCGATCGGCGGGCTGTTCGCCGGGGAGTCGATGTTCCACCACGAGCGGGACGCCTCGAAGGTGGCGCTCACGGGCCTCGTCGAGCTGCTCCGCGAGGACGCGGGCGCCGTACGACGACTCGTCGACGTGCAGTGGCTGACGCCGCACCTCGGGACCCTCGGCGTCACGGAGGTCTCGCGGGCGGCGTACCTGGAGCTGCTGCCGGAGCTGCTGGACGCGCCCTTGCCGGCCGCGTTCCTCCGGCCCGGCGGCGCCGGACGCGCCCTGGTCTAGACGGCTCCTGCGATCCGATGCGAAACCGGTGCATAGTCAGGTGTGCTCCCGGGTAGGACCCGGGCCGTACTCAACGGCTCGGGCCGCAAAGAGCCCTGCCAGCCGCGTGCGCCGCACCGGCCCTTCGAAAGGAAACCTCGCACCATGACCCGCTTCAAGCGCCCTGCCGCAGCCGCCGGAGCCGCTGCCCTTCTCGCCTTCTCCCTCTCCGCCTGTGGTGGCGGCGGCGACGGCGCGGACGCCCCGGACAACGCGTCCAAGGACGAGTTCTGCGAGTCGTGGAACAACGCGTTCGAGAACCTCACCAACACCGAGGAGCCGACCGACGAGGACTTCGAGGCGTTCCAGGACGCCGTCGCCGACCTCGGCGACGTCGGCACGCCCGAGGGCATCTCCGAGGAGCAGCGCGAGGGCTTCGAGGTCTTCGTCGACGCGGTCGCCGACGCCAGCACCGAGGACCTCAATTCTGACCAGATCCCCGGTGTGTCCGAGGACGACAGCGCGAAGGCCGAGGCCTTCGTCGAGTACGCCGTGACCGAGTGCACCGAGGTCCCGGACGCCGACGAGCTCCTGGAGGATGCCCCCACCGAGTGACCTGACCGGTAGCCACCGGTCACCCGGCACCACGACGACGGCCGGTCCCGCACTGCGGGGCCGGCCGTCGCGCGTCCCGGGGCTGCGGGATGATCGGGGGATGCGTCTTCCTCGGACCCTCCTGCCCGGCGTCGGGACCGCTCTCGTGGTCGCCCTCGCGGTGTCCGCGTGCGGAGGCTCGGACGAGGAGCCGGACGACGCCGCGGGCTCGCCGGCGGCCGCCACGGTAGAGGCGTTCTGCCCGGTGTGGGAGGAGGCGCTGACCGAGCTCGCGACGCTCGGCACCACCGAGCCGTCCGAGGAGGCCTGGGACAAGGTGCGGTCCGGGCTCGAGGAGCTGTCGGCCATCGGCGCACCCGGCGACCTCTCCGACGACGCGACGGAGGGCCTGGCGATCTTCACCGACTCGCTGCTGGCGCTCGACCACCGCGACTTCGCGCGGCTCGACGGCGCCGCCAACCTGCCCGGCGTGACCGACGAGCAGGAGGCGCAGTCCCGCACGTTCACGGAGGAGGCCGCCCAGCTCTGCGGCAAATTGGGGTAGTGGTCTTCCCAGGGGTGCGCGGTCTCGCCGCAGTCGCCGCGGTCGCCACTGCGCTCTGCGTGGCGACTGCGTGCTCCGACCCGGGCGACCCGGAGGCCGACCCGACGTCCGCCGCCGGGAGCACGGCCACCGCATCGCCGTCCCCGTCGTCCCCGCCAGTCGTCCCCGACGGCCTGCCCCCTGCGGTCGCCGAGCTCTGCGCGACGTACGTCGAGATGGCCGCAGCCGTCGCGGGCATCGACCCGTCGGCGGACACCGACGAGGTCGTCGACGAGCTCGCGCCCGTGATGCGCGGCTGGGCCGAGGAGCTTGCCGGCGCGGAGCGACCGGCGGGCGTGCCTGCGGACGTGTGGGCGGGCGTCGAGCTCCTGGCCGAGCGGATCCTGTCGCTGCCGGAGCACCCGACCTACGAGGACCTCGAGGCGGTCGCGACCGACCTCTCGCCGCGCGACACCGAGCTCTTCACGACGGCGAGCACCTGGTTCCTGCGCACGTGCGAGGAGTGAGGTCCGTCAGTGGACGTACGGCGCCTCGGCCGACTCGCTGACCATCGGCCGGCCGGCGGCCTCCCAGTCGAGCATGCCGCCGTCGAGGTTGACCACGTCGTAGCCCTGCTGGGCGAGGTAGGCGACCGCCTGCGCCGAGCGCCCGCCGACCTTGCACACGACGAGCGTCTGCGTGTCGGGGACCTCGCCCCGGCGCTCGACCAGCTCGCTGAGCGGGATGTGCACGGCTCCCTCGATGTGCCCCGCCTCCCACTCGACGGGCTCGCGCACGTCGAGGACGGCGAGCCCCTCGGGCAGCGGGTCGGGCACTCCGGTGATGGCGACGGTCGGCACGTTCACGCCATCGAGTCTCACACAGGGCCGATGATGGCCCGATGAAGGTCGACCTGAAGAAGGAGCTCGACTCCTACCGCGCGCGCCGCGGCGAGCTGCGCGTCCTCGACGTGCCCGCGGCGTCGTACCTCATGGTCGACGGGCACGGCGACCCCAACACCGCGCCGGAGTATGCCGCCGCGCTCGCGGCGCTCTACCCGGTCGCCTACAAGCTCAAGTTCGCCAGCAAGCGGGAGCTGGAGCGGGACTACGTCGTGATGCCGCTCGAGGCGCTGTGGTGGGCCGACGACATGGCCGCGTTCACGTCGGCCCGCGACAAGTCGCGGTGGCACTGGACCGCGATGATCCTGGTGCCCGACTGGATCACGCGGGAGATGTACGACGCCGCGGTGGCCGAGGTGGGCCGGAAGGATCCGCCCGCCAGCCTGGGCCGGGTGCGTCTCGAGGTGCTGCACGAGGGCCTCTGTGTGCAGACGCTGCACGTGGGCTCCTACGACGACGAGGCGCCGGTGCTCGAGGAGATGCACGAGCGGTTCATCCCCGGCGCCGGGCTGCGGATGACCGGCCGGCACCACGAGATCTACCTCAGCGACCCGCGGCGGGTGGAGCCGGCGCGGCTGCGGACGATCCTCCGGCAGCCGGTGGCGCGGGTCGCCTCCTGACGCCTGTCGGCGACGGGTGCGAGCATCGCGAGGTGGATCCGCGCGAGCTGCTCGCGGCCGACCGGGACGAGACGCTCCGGCGGCTGGCGAGCCTGACCGACGACTACGCGTCGTTCGTCGCGGCCTCCCGCGACACCAACGCCGACGACGAGCACGACCCCGAGGGGGCGACGATCGCGTTCGAGCGGTCGCAGGTCGGCGCCCTCGTCGGCCAGGCGCGGCGCCACCTCGCCGAGATCGAGGCGGCCCTCGCTCGGGTGGAGGCCGGCACCTACGGCACCTGCGAGGTGTGCGGCCGCCCGATCGGAGAGGGACGGCTCGAGGCTCGTCCGGTGGCCCGGACCTGCATCGCGTGCGCGTCGCGGCCAGCGCCGTAGCTGCGGACCAAACGGTGCAGGCGGGGTCCCAACAGCACCAGGAGTCAACCTTGGCCCCGCCTGACTCAGGATTGGTACGCCGGCCGCGACCGATGCCGTGACGCGTGAGACGCCGCGCCACTCGAGATGCGGGTGTGACCCCATCAGCCCCGTTTGGTCTCCCCGTGCTACTTGAGCAGCTTGCTCATCCGCCGGTCGGCGAGCGGCTTGCCGCCGGTCTGGCAGGTGGCGCAGTACTGGAGGCTCGAGTCGGCGAACGACACCTCGCGCACGACGTCGCCGCATACCGGGCACTTCTCGCCGGTGCGGCCGTGCACGGCCATGTTGGTCTTCTTCTCCTTCTTCAGCTCGCTCGCGGCGAGGCCGGAGGAGCGCTCGACGGCGTCGCCGAGCGTCGACCGCACGGCGTCGTAGAGCGTGGTCAGCTCGTCGTCGGTCAGCGAGTTGGCCGGCTTGAACGGGCTCATCCGCGCGGCGTGCAGGATCTCGTCGGAGTAGGCGTTGCCGATGCCGGCGATCGTGCCCTGGTGGCGCAGCACGCCCTTGATCTGCTTGCGGCCCTCCTGCTCGAGGATCGCGGCGAGCACGTCGCGGGTGAAGTCGAGGGTCAGCGGGTCGGGACCGAGGGACGCGACGCCCGGCACGTCCATCGGGTCGCGCACAAGGTAGAGCGCGAGCGACTTCTTGGTGCCGGCCTCGGTGATGTCGAGCCCGGGCGAGACGCCGTCCTGCTCGTCGAGCACCACGCGCACGGCGAGCGTCGACTTCTGGCTCGGGCGGGGTGGGAGCGCGGGCAGCTCGTCCTTCCACCGCACCCACCCGGCGCGCGCGAGGTGGAGCACCAGGTGCAGGCCGCTCGCCTCGATGTCGAGGAACTTGCCGTGCCGGCTCACGCCGTCGACGAGCGCGCCCTCGATCGCGGCGAGCGGCGGGTCGTAGGTCTTCAGCGCGCTGAACTGGGGCACGTGGATCTTCGTGATCGCACGCCCGTCCAGGCGGCCGCGCAGGTCCTGCGCGAGCGCCTCCACCTCGGGCATTTCGGGCACGGCGCCAGGGTAGTCGGCCCTGCCGTCACGGGGACCGAAGGTCAGGCCCGGTGACACGACCGGTGACAGATCGCCGCCACAGGCGCATCATGTGCAGATGCCGGCCGCACGCCCGCTCCCGCGGACGGGCTCGATCTACCTCGACGCCCGCGGCGACGAGCGCGCGCTCCGCGTGAGCTGGCACCCGGAGGCCGCCGAGGGCGTCGTCGTCCTCTCGCTGTGGCAGGGCAACGTCTGCACCGGGACGTTCCGGCTCCCGGTCGACGACGTCCCCGACCTGGTCGACACCCTGGTCGACGTGCTGCGCGACCAGCACCGGCGGGGGATGAGCCCACGCCCGGCGCTGTCCGACGCGGGCTGAGCCCGCCGTACGGCTGCCGACCGACGATGCGACACGCTAGCCGGGTCTAAGGAATCGCCTAGATACCCGGATACGGTCCGATCGTGGACCCGATCCGGAACCCCTACGCGCCCGGCGCCGGCCAGCGGCCGCCCGAGCTGGCGGGCCGCGACGAGCAGCTCGCGGCGTTCGACGTGGTGCTCGAGCGCGTGCAGCGCGGCCGACCCGAGCGCAGCCTGGTGCTGACCGGCCTGCGCGGCGTCGGCAAGACGGTGCTGCTCAACGCGCTGCGCGGTGCCGCTGTGCGTAAGGGCTGGGGGACCGGCAAGCTCGAGGCGCGCCCCGACCAGTCGCTGCGGCGCCCGCTCGCCAGCGCGCTGCACCAGGCGGTGCGCGAGCTGGGGCACCCGGAGCAGTCGGAGACCGACCACGTGCTGGGCGTGATCCGCTCGTTCGTGCAGCGCGACGCCGGCGCGGACGCCAAGCTGCGGGACCGGTGGAGCCCCGGCATCGAGGCGCCCGCCGTGCGCGGGCGCGCCGACTCCGGCGACGTCGAGATCGACCTCGTCGAGCTGCTCTCCGACGTCGGCGGCCTCGCGGCCGACACCGGCAAGGGCGTCGCGGTCTTCATCGACGAGATGCAGGACCTCGGCGCCGACGACGTCTCGGCGCTGTGCGCGGCCTGCCACGAGCTGAGCCAGAGCGGGCTCCCGGTCATCGTGGTCGGCGCCGGACTGCCCCACCTCCCGGCGGTGCTGTCGGCCAGCAAGTCCTACTCCGAGCGGCTCTTCTCCTACCAGCGCATCGACCGGCTCGAGCGCGCGCAGGCCGACCGGGCGCTCGTCGCCCCGGCGGCAGAGGAGGAGGCGTCGTACGACGAGGACGCGCTGGCCGCGATGTACGACGCGACCGGCGGCTACCCCTACTT